>JBBRYK010000001.1:0-89522 GCA_038237665.1 Gaiellales bacterium
GAAAGACGACGAGCATGTGCGGTTGCTCGAGTCGTGGATGAAGAGCTACCGCCCGGAGGAGCTCTTCGACGAGAACGGGACGCCGCGCACCTCGATCACCGACATTGCGCCAAAGGGCACGCGTCGCATGGGCGCGAACCCGAACGCGAACGGCGGCGCGCTATTGCGCGAGCTGCACCTGCCCGACTACCGCGACTACGTCGTCGAAGTCCCCGCTCCCGGCGCCGTGACCGCAGAAGCGACGCGCGTGCAGGGACAATTCATCCGCGACATCGTGCGACAGAACCCGACGAACTTCCGCATCTTCAGCCCGGACGAGACGGCGTCCAACCGCTGGAACGCCGTCTTCGAAGCGACGAATCGCACGTCGGAAGCCGAGCTCCTGCCCACCGACGACCACGTCGGTCCCGACGGTCGCGTGATGGAGATGCTCAGCGAGCACCAGTGCCAGGGCTGGCTCGAAGGCTATCTCCTCACCGGCCGCCACGGCTTCTTCTCCTGCTACGAAGCGTTCATCCACATCGTCGACTCGATGTTCAACCAGCACGCGAAGTGGCTGAAGGTCACCCGAGGGATCCCGTGGCGCCGGCCGATAGCCTCGCTCAACTACCTCCTGAGCTCGCACGTCTGGCGCCAGGATCACAACGGGTTCTCGCACCAGGACCCGGGCTTCATCGATCACGTGGTGAACAAGAAGGCCGAGGTCATCCGCGTCTACCTCCCGCCGGACACGAACACGCTGCTCTCGGTGGCCGACCACTGCCTGCGGAGCAAGCACTACGTGAACGTGATCGTCGCCGGCAAGCAGCCCGCGCTGACCTATCTTTCCCTGGGCGACGCGATCGCGCATTGCACGCGCGGGCTCGGGATCTGGGAGTGGGCCTCGAACGACGGCGGAGGCGAGCCGGACGTCGTGCTCGGCTGCTGCGGTGACAGCCCGACCCTCGAGGCCGTGGCCGCTGTAGCGCTCCTGCGTGAGCACCTGCCCGACCTGAAGGTGCGGCTCGTGAACGTCGTCGATCTGATGCGCCTCCAACCGGAGACGGAGCATCCACACGGCCTTCCCGACCGCGAGTTCGACGCCCTCTTCACCGGCTCGCGGCCGATCGTCTTCGCCTACCACGGCTACCCGTGGCTGATCCACCGCCTCACGTACCGCCGGACGAACCATGCCAACCTGCACGTGCGCGGCTACAAGGAGGAGGGCACGACCACGACACCGTTCGACATGGTCATGCTCAACGACCTCGACCGTTTCCACCTCGTCATCGACGTGATCGACCGGGTGCCGGGCCTGGCGGCGCGTTGCGGGCACCTTCGCCAGGACATGCTCGACCGGCGGCTTCGCTATCGGGCCTGGACGCGGGAGTACGGCGAGGACCATCCGGACGTCCGCGACTGGAAGTGGCCGTTCTAGTCGTCAATGCCGGCTCGACGAGTCTGAAGCTCCACCTCGTCGACGGCGACCGCTCCACCCGCGTCGACTCCCTCGACGTGGAGTGCGAGGCCGTCGCGCACCGGGTCGTCTTCGGCGGTCGCGCCCTGGCGCAGCAGGCCGCCTGGGTCGTCGACGACCGGGTCGTAGCCGCACTCGAGCAGGCAACACCGGTCGCGCCTCTGCACAACACACCGATGCTCGAGGCGCTGCGAAAGGCGCGCTCGGCCCATCCCGGCGTGCCGCACGTTGCGGTCATGGACTCGCACTTCCACCACACGATTCCGCCCGTCGCGGCTGCCTACGCCCTGCCGGCTCGACTCACGAGCCAGGAAGGGATCGTGCGCCACGGCTTCCACGGGCTCTCGGTGCAGTGGGCGACGGAGCAGGTGCGCGCGCCTCGCCTGGTCGTCTGCCATCTCGGCGGGGGCTGCTCGGTGACCGCTGTGCGCGACGGCTCATCGGTCGACACGACGATGGGGTTCACGCCGCTCGAGGGCGTGCCCATGGCAACGCGCTCCGGCTCCGTCGACCCCGGCGCCCTGCTCTACCTCCTCCGGACCGGGCGCATGACTGTCGAGGACCTCGACAGAGCACTCGAGTTCGAATCCGGCCTCTTGGGCCTCTCGGGGATCTCGGGCGGCGTCCGGGAGCTGGAGGCCTCGTCGGACCCACGGGCGCAGCGTGCGCTGGACGTCTTCGCGTACCGGATCGCAGCCGCGGTGGCGGCGATGACGGTCGCGATCGACGGCCTCGACGCGCTCGTGTTCACGGCCGGCGTGGGGGAGAAGTCCCCGCGCGTCCGCAGCGACGTCTGTGCCAGGCTTGCCCACCTGGGGCTCGAGCTCGACCCGGACGCCAACGCCGGCGCCCGCCCCGATGCAGAGATCGCTAGCGCCGGCTCCCGCGTTCGCGTGGTCGTCCTCCGCGCGCGCGAGGAGCTCGTGGCAGCGCGGGCTGCGCGCGACCTCCTCGCCTGATCGCGGCTGTCGCTGACAGGTCCACCTGGTTTCAGCGCGGGACGATCCGGGGAAGAAGGAACGTTCTGCTTCGGACGGGGAGGGAGGATCCATGCATCGAGCGTTTCTTCGCGGTGGGATCGCCGTAGGCGTTCTGGCTGTGGCCGTTTTCGCGACCGCGGTCCTTACAGGTGGGCATCGGGGAACGAAGGTCTCTCGGACGCAGCCGCTTCGGCTCGAGAACGACAGCTCGCCCCTTTTGAGGCAGCGTCAGCCGTTCCGGCCTGTGACTGCGCCCTATGTGGGCGACCGCGGTCGTAGTGTGGGCGGTCCAACCTTCGGGGAGCCGACGATCGTCGGCGTGCAGGGATACGGGTTCGAGGAGGACATCCGTCTTGATCCCACCAACCCGAACCGGATCTATACGAGCACGCCGGACTCGCTCTCGTCGGACACGAGCTGGATGTGGCATTCCGAGGACGGCGGCAAGACCTTCAAGTGGGTGCGGGCTGCTGCGGACAAGCAGGGCAAGCTCGTGCCGGGCTGCGCCGGGGGCGGGGACACCGAGTTGGGCGTCGACAGCGCCGGGCACCTCTACTTCAACGATCTGACGCTCGCGAACTTCAGCGTCTACCGCTCGGACAATCAGGGGCAGACGTTTCTCTGTAACAACACGGGCGTTCCGGATACGGCGGTCGACCGGCAGTGGTACGCGAGCGACGGCGACCCGGTCGGCGGCACGGCTGCAGCACCGAGCGTGAACAGCCTGTATCTGGCGAACGACGAGATCGGGCCCGGGGCGCCGCTCTGTGGCAACTCGGCCGGGAACAACGTGCTGGTCATGTATCGGACGCCGATCGGCGGGATCACGACGGGAAGCGCGAGCGCGGGGCTGCAGTTCGGGCCCCGGCAGACCGTCACCGGTCTCAACACGTGCGACGAGGGGATCATGGGCAACAACGAGGTCAGCCCTGTCGCGACGACCACGAACGATGGCAACCTGCAAACGCCGCTCGCAACTGCGGTCAGACATGTCTATGTGATTCATGACAACGCCGCTTTCGACAGCATCTCGGTTGGTCGCTGCACGCCGGTCGCGGCGCTGACCGACCCCAGCGGGTTGCAATGCACCGACCACCTGGTGTCGAGCTTCCCCAGCAACAACATGCGCCACACGGGGGCGAGCTTTCCGACGATGGCGATCGACAATGCGGGCACGCTCTACGCGGTCTGGACCTACGCGCCCACGGTGAGCGCACACGTCGGTAACTCGGCGCTCATGTACAGCTATTCGAGCGACGAGGGCAACACGTGGTCGACGCCGGCCCAGATCTCGACCGGTCTGAACAACCACGTGTTCGCCTGGCCGGCTGCCGGTGACGCGGGGCGCGTCGACATCATGTTCCTCGGCACCGCCGCGAACGTGAACCCGGCCGCGACCTGTCCCGACGGTCCCGACAGCGTGAACGGCGTCTGGAACGTCTACATGGTGCAATCCCTGGTCGCCAACACGGCCACGCCCGCCTGGACGTCCGCCATCCCCGCGGTGAACCATCCGATCCACAAAGGGAGCATCCAGACGGTCGTGGGTGGTCAGTGCGGCGATCGGACGCTCGGCGACTTCTTCCAGCTCCGGATTGGATCGCAGGGTGAGGCGAACCTTTCCTTCGCCGATTCGAACAACATCGACGAGGTCTTCCTCCCACACGCCATGTACGTCCGGCAGAACGGTGGCAACAGCCTGTACGCCTCCGTCGGAACGGTCAGCCTGCCTCCGGCACCGCTGAACTCGGTCACCGACGTCTCGGGCGACGGGATGTACGAGGCCGCCGGTACCGCCAGCGCGAACTCGCCCGACCTCGACATCACGGCGTCGAGCATCACGCGTCCGGCGGCCGCGAGCTGTGCGGGGGCGATTGCCTGCTACCGCGTGACGATGACGGTCAACGATCTGACCGCGGCGCCGGTCTCGCCCTCGCCCGACCTCGATCTTTACGTCCAGTGGCTAACGCAATGGCTTGTTCCATCCGATCCCGCCTGCGTCTCCGTCGCGGCTCCCTGCGTGAACGGCGGAACGAACTTCGTCGTGTACGCTGAATCCCGGAACGGCGGCGCGATCACCTGCTTCAGCGGGCAGAACGCCTCCTTCGCCAACGGCGGTGGAATCGCATTCACCTACGTCGGCACGAACGCGCTCACCGGCGCCGCCTGCAATGCAAACACGACCACGAACACGATCACGATCGACGTGCCGATCGCTCAGGTCACACTCTCAGGCGGAGTAGCTCACTTCGACCCCAACAGGCTCTTCAGCGTGACGGCAAGCACGACATCCTCGAACGCCGCCTTCAACGCGACGCCGAACCTCAACGGGATCGGCGGCGTGCTCTTCAACCTGCTCGACGTCGCGCCAGGATACGACGCGGTCTTCGGTCCGACAGCCGTAACGGTGCGCTCCTTCACGGCGCAACCGAGCGGCCGGTCGATCGTCCTGCGCTGGCGAACCGCCTCAGAAGCGCGCGTGTCCGGGTTCAACGTGTACCGCGGAGCGACGCGCCTGAATAGGTCGCTGATCCGGGCCAAAGGCACAGCATCCGGCCACGCCTACGTCTGGCGCGCCAGCCTTCCCAAAGGCACCCGAGAGGCGAGCTACCGCCTCCAGGCGGTCAGCGTCGACGGGACCCGCACCTGGGTCGCGTCCGTCCACGGCTAAGCAAGAACAGCATCACCGGGGCGGGCGTGTCGCGCCCGCCCCGGGACCAATTGGCCGGTCCTAGAGTGGCGGAGAACTACGCACGCAGGTTGCGGCTTGGAGCCGATTCGCAGGCGCACCGTTGCGCCGACACTGCGGGAAACGTCGCACGAAAGGACACGAATCATGAAACGCGTACTCATCGCACTGACAACGGCGGCGCTACTCGCCGCTGTCGCCACCGCAGGCTCGGCAGCCGGCGCCGGCAAGGCTCAGATCACGATCCGCCACCAGACTCATGGTTGCCACACGTGGTCGTACAACGGCGGCCCGTCTCGGGCGGCCCTGGTCGTCCGGCTTCATGTCGGCTCGACCCTGGCGGTCAAGAATGTCGACGTCATGCCGCACGCTCTCGTTCAGACCGCCGGGCTCAAGGTCACGTTCCAGGGCAAGGCGCAGATGAACCGGATCGGAGCGCAGGTTCAGGTCACGTTCGCCAAGACCGGGACCTACGCCTTCAAGACGCGCGCGGGCGACGACTACCCCGCCTACTCCACGGTCAAGACGACCGGTGAGGACAACAACCTGACGCTCGAGGTGATCGTCTCCTAGGTTCGGGAAACCCGCAGAAACCTTGCGCCGTCCCCCCGATGCCGCCCCGGCCGATCGGCACGACACTGATTGGAAAAGGTCGACGAAACACAGAACATCGACCGAGACGGAAAAGGAGCAGGAGATGCGCAAGATCTTTGAAATCGGAGGCGTATTCGCCGCAGCAGTGCTGATTGCATTCGGTGTCGCCGCCCTCGTCATGGGCGTCAGCGGACGCGGAACGGTGAACGACAGCCTCAAGCAGGAGCAGATCACGGGCACGCCTGACATGACGCCGGTCGGGATCGCTGCCGAGGTGAAGGACGTCAGGGCCGCGCAGGCTCAGTTGGCCGCGAAGTTCAAGGCGGCGGGCGTGCCGTTCGTGGCGACCAAGGTCTCGATTCCGAGTTCGTCGGTCGCGGGCCTGCTCGTGAACAGCGGCGACCGTGCTCGCACGTTCGCCGAGTACATGCGGATCCACGCACTCGGCGCGACCAACGGCCTCGTCTATTCGCAGATGGGCCGCTTCATTGCGAAGGACGGCGCCCCGTTCAAGGCAACTGACGGGATCGGGGGGACGAGCGACCCGAAGTGGGCGCTGCTCGACCCGAAGACCGAGCAGCCCGTTTCCAACGGGCGGCGTGACCTGTGGGTGACCGAGACGGCGCTCACGACCGCGCTCAACGCCGGCTACATGGCGGCGCAGATCTCCCTCTTCGGAGTGGTCGTCGGCCTCGCCCTGCTGCTCTCGGGCCTCGGATTCGGGATCCTCGCCATCGGCGGGGCACTCCGAAACCCCGAAACGGCGCTGCAGTTTCTCCACAAGAAGGCGGAGATCAAGGGCGGGACCCCGATCCCGACCGTCTGACGCGACCTTTCCGTCCGGTGCCGACGGGCCGCCCCAGGGCGGCCCGTCGGTTTGTGCAGGGTCAGCCGGGCGCCTCGGTTACGGTGGCAGGGTGAATGCTCCCGACATCAATGCCGCCCGACGCCGCCTCGAGGCGGGTACCGGTGGATACGAGATCGTGCACACCTCTCCCGGACTGGAGGTCGGCGTCTACGTCCTCGTCGCTCCGGAGCCGGACCGCCAGCAGCCCCACGAGGACGATGAGGTCTACGTCGTCCTCGAAGGGCGCGGTGTCCTCACCGTCGCGGAACAGGAATTCCCGCTGTCCGAGGGTTCGGTGCACTTTGTTGCCGCTGGAGCAGAACACCGCTTCACCGGCTACGAGGGGCTGAGCGTCCTCGTCGTCTTCGCGCGCGGCCGGCAAAGCCCGCCGGCCTAGTCCTCTCGCGCCAGGCTAGCCGGCGCCGGCGGATGCGATCCGCTCCGCGACCTCGTTCAGCGCACCCGGCTGACCGACGCTCGCGATGCTGATCTCGCCGCCGCCGAGGAGCTCCAGTACGAGGCTCGCACGGCCGCGGCCGTGCGACCCGATGCTCCGGCCGCGGTGCACCTTGGCGAGGTCCCCGTAGGGCAGCTCCTCGTCGACGGTGTCCCGGCCCGCGCCGCCGTGAAGCATCAAGCCTTCCGGACGGAACTCCAGGCGGCCGGCGTAGACGTGACCGCCGGGCTTGCTCCAGGTGACGGCATACGTGTGGCGCATACCCAAAGGATCGTCCGTCGTCTCGGTGACCGCATCCGGCCGACCGCGGAAGGTGCCTGCGGAAAACCCGCATCCGGGTGGCCCTTCAACCGAGGTGGCGCACGCCGTCCTAGGGCGAGCCGTGGTCGTCGAGGAGGCCTTGCTGGAGCGCGTGCCGGACGAGCTCGGCCCGGGTCTGGAGCCCGAGCTTCTGCATGATGTGGGCCCGGTGGGTCTCGGCGGTGCGCACGGAGATGTACAGCATCTTCGCGATCTCCTGGTTCGTGTGCCCGAGCGCCAGCAGGCGGAGCACCTCCCGTTCGCGGTCGGAGAGAGGGTCCGCTTCCGCGCGGCGTCGATCTTCGGCGTCGGCTTGGATCAGCCTCGCCCCGAGAGCGGGGTGGACGTAGCGACCCCCGCCGGCAACGTCACGCACGGCGGCGACGACCTCCGAGTCGGCCGCCTCTTTGAGGACGTAGCCGAGGGCTCCGGCCGCGAACGCCTCGCGGACGTAGCTGGGATCGTCCTGCATCGAGAGCACGAGAACCTTTGCATCGCCGTGCTCCTCGAGGACGGCGCGCGTCGCCTCGATGCCGCTCCCGCCGGGCATGACCATGTCCATCAAAATGACGTCCGGTTTGAGCGAGCGCGTCTCGAAGACCGCCGTGCGCATGTCTCCAGCCTCGCCGACGGTCTCGATGTCCTCTTCGGCATCGAGCAGCAGACGCAGACCGCTTCGGACGACGGCGTGATCGTCGACGACGAGGACGCGGATGCTCACGGCAGCGGTACATCCACCGCAAGAGTCGTCCCGGCCCCCGCCGATGACTCCACGCGAAGCCGGCCGCCGAGCAGTGCCAGTCGCTCACGCATTCCGAGCAGCCCGACGCCCTCGCCCGGTTCGCCCGGGTCGAAGCCGCGTCCGTCGTCCTCGATCACGGCCTTGACCTGGTTGCCGCGCCGGGTCAGCACGATGCTCGCCTTCTCGGCCTGGGCGTGCTTGACGATGTTCGTCAACGACTCCTGAACCGTCCGATAGAGAACGGTCTCGATCTCCGCAGGCAGCCTGTCAGCTCCAAGCTGCGCCTCGAAGTCGATCGAGATGCCCGTATCACCCTCGTAGGTCTGAAGCAGGCGCTCGACGGCAGGCACCAGCCCGAAGTCGTCGAGCGCCTTCGGACGGAGTTCGACCGCCAGTCTGCGCACGTCCTGGAGCGTCGCGACGACGAGCTCACGCAGGGACGCGGCCGCCTGATGGGCCTCCTCCGGGCTCGACGCTTCCTCGACGCTTCTGAGCCCCAGCAGGATCGATGTCAGCGCCTGGCCGGTCTCGTCGTGCAGCTCGCGCGCGAGCCGCCGCCGCTCGAGCTCCTGCGCGGCAACGACCCGGCGCAGCGCGTCGCTCGCCACCCGCTGCGAGAGGTCGGTGGCGACTGCCGCCCGCGCGCCAAAGGTCTCCGCCAGGCGCAGGTCGTCGTCCGAGAACCGGGGATCCGCCCCGACCTTGTCATGCACTCCGATCACGCCGATCGCGCGATCTCGAACCAGCAGTGGCACGTAGAGCCCGGTGCGGGCTCCCATCCGCCGGGCCGACTCCCGGTCGACCTCCAGGTCTTCGATCAGGGAATCGACCCGTTCGCTTCGCTTGCGGCGAAGCACGGCGCCGCCCTTCGAGCCCTCGAGTGGGACAACGAGTCCGGCGATGTCTCGAGCGCCGTCTCCGTCGACGGCCTCGATCCGAAGATCACCATCCGCGGTTGGCAACATGATCGTCACGAGCCGGGCGTCGAGCAACTCCCGCAGCCGCTGAGCGATCAGCTCGAGAAGCCGTGGCAGGTCGATCTCGCTGACGAGGGCGTTGCTCACCTCGTTCAGCGATTCCAACTGACGCAGCCAGCGGGTCGCCGACTCGTACAGCCTTGCGTTCTCGATCGCGACGGCGGCCTGAGAGGCGAGGAGCAGCGAGAGCTCCTCGTCCTCCGCCGTGAAGTCCTCGCCGCCCTCCTTCTCGGTCAGGTAGAGGTTCCCGTAGGCCACGCCCCGGAGCAGGATCGGCACGCCCAGGAAGGTCCGCATCGGAGGATGGTTGGGCGGGAAACCGGAGGCGCGCGGATCCTCGTTCAGATCGCGTAGCCGCAGCGGAGTCGCATCGCTGATCAGGACGCCGAGGATGCCCCGTCCTCGCGGGAGCTCGCCGATTGCCGTGTGCGTCTCCTCGTCGACGCCATGCGTGATGAACCGTTCGAGCTGCTCTCCCGAGCGGTCGATCACACCGAGGGCCGCGTACCTCGCTCCGGTCAGCTCTGCGGCGCCCTCGATGATCCGCTGGAGCACGCCGTCCAGAGACAGCTCCGAGCTGACGGCGATCCCCGCGGCGACTACCGCTCTCAGCCGCCCGGCAACGAGCGAATCGGGCCTGTTCATCACGGCGATTATCCATGCGCCTGCGGAGACAGCGGCCAGGCGGCAAGAAAGGTGCGGAAAAGTACGGGCGGCGCGGGACGGCGCCGGCCGATGTCTTGAGCATGTCTTACGGACCGGGCGATGTTGTGCGATTGTCCACATGTGCCGACGGCGTGCTCCGTGGCACCGAAGGCAAAGTCCTCGGGCGGCGTCACGTGGTGGCTAGAGCGGGATGAGGAGGCTTTCGATGTCGCTGGGGTATTGGGTGAGCACCTCGATGCCGTCGGGAGTGACGAGGACGGTGTCGGAGTGTCGAAAACCGCCGAGGCCGCTCGCGTAGATCAGCGGTCGCCGTGCCAGGAATCCCAGAGCGCCGCGTACGAGCCCGACTGCGCGACGAGCTCGTCGTGTGTGCCCACCTCGTGCAGGAGCCCGTCCTCGACGACGGCGACCCGGTCGGCGTCGTGGGCGGTGTGCAGCCGGTGGGCGATCGCGACCACGGTTCTGCCTCGTAGGACCGAGGCAAGCGAGCGCTCGAGGTGGCGTGCGGCCCGGGGGTCGAGGAGCGAGGTTGCCTCGTCGAGGACGAGGGTGTGGGGTTCTGCGAGCACGAGCCGCGCCAGCGCCAGCTGCTGCGCCTGGGCGGGCGTCAGCGGAAAGCCTCCCGCTCCGACGACGGTCTGCAGGTGGTCGGGGAGGGCTTCCGCCCATTCGAGCGCGTCGACGGCCGCCAGCGCCGCGTTGAGCTGCTCGTCGGAGGCACCGGGGCGAGCCAGGCGGAGGTTGTCGGCAAGCGTGCCGACGAAGACATGCTGCTCCTGGGTGATCAGGGCCACCTCCTGCCGCAAGGTGTCGAGCGGCAGATCGACGAGCCGGACGCCGCCCACCTCGACCCGTCCGGCGCGTGGAGGGTGAATGCCGGCGAGCAGGCGGCCCAGGGTCGACTTGCCGGCTCCAGAGGGGCCGACCACGGCGAGGCGTTCGCCGGGCTCGAGGTCGAGGTCGATGCCGTGAAGGACGTCGCGTTCGTCGATGTAGGCGTAGTGCAGGTTCTGCGCGCGCAGCCGGGCGTCCCTGGGGCGGCCATCCTGCGCGGAGCGGTCGGCTGGCACGCGGGCGATGCCGACCAGGCGGGCGAACGACGTCGCGCCGACCTGGATTTCGTCGAGCCAGGAGATCAGCCGGTCGACCGGGTCGGCCAGCTGCACGGCGTACAGGGCGACGGCCGTCACCGCACCGAGTGACGCGCGTCCGCTGGAGACGAGCCAGCCGCCCCAGGCGAGTGCGGCCGCGACCGGTACCACGTACGCGACCTCGGCCGTCGGGAACCAGAGCGTCCGCAGATACAGGGTGCGCCGCTCCGCGCGGTAGGCCTCGTGGAGGTCGTCGTCGATCCTTCGCACGCGCTGTTCGCCGAGGCCGAGCGCCTCGATCGTTCGGCCGCCCTCGACCGTTTCGCCGACCGTGCCGCTGAGCGTGGCGTAGGCAGCGCGCTCCCACAGGTAAGCGGACGGCGCTCGGCGCAGGTACCAGCGTGTGGAGATCCAGAGCACGGGTACGCCGGCAAGCAATGGGAGGGCCGCGAGCGGGCTGACCCAGACGGCTGCTCCGACGGTGAGGAGCGTCGTGATCGTGGCGATCAGCGTCTCGGGAAGCGCGAAGCGGATCGTGCGTGCGAGGGCGTCGACGTCGGCCGTCGTTCGCGAGACGAGGTCGCCGGTCCCTGCCCGCTCGACGGTCGAGAGCGGTAGGGCGAGGACGCGGCGCATGAAGTCCTCGCGCAGTTCCGCGAACATCCTCTCGGAGAGGACGAACGACGCTCGCCGCGCCAGCCAGGTGAGGATCGTCTGGGCGACCAGGAAGCCTGCGAGCACGAGCACGATTCGGTCGATGTAGCCGCGGGTGGTGCCGCGCTCGACCGACTGCACGAGCCGGCCGAGCAGCGGCGGCCCGGCCAGGCCGGCGCCGGCCGCGGCGGCGTGCAGGCCGACAACGGCCGCGAGCCCGCGCCGGTGGCGGCTGCCGAGCCGCCGCGCCTGGGCGCGCAACTCGGCGCCGGCGGCGATCGGTAGGAGCTCGCTCATTCCTCGCCTCGCGTGACGGTCTCGCGGTAGTCGGGCCTGTCCTGCAAGAGCTGACGGTGTCTGGCCTGGGCCACGACGCGTCCGCCCTCGATCAGGACGACGAGGTCGGCCTGGTCGAGCATGAGCGGGCTGGTCGTGACCACCGCCGTCGTCCGGCCGGCGCGCGCGGCGCGCAGCCGCCGGGCGATTCGGGCCTCCGTGTGGGCGTCGACCGCGCTCGTCGGTTCGACGAGGACGAGCACCTCGGCGCCCGAGAGCAACGCGCGCGCGAGAACCAGCCTCTGCCGCTGGCCGCCCGAGAACGACCGGCCGCGTTCGTCCACCGGTGTATCGAGTCCCGCCGGCAGCGCCTGGAGCACGTCATGCGCGTCAGCGACGGCTATCGCCGCCAGGATGCTCTCGTCCTCCGCCTGCCCCCAGGGGTCGAGCGCGGCCCGCAGCGGGCCGGAGAAGAGCACCGGGTCGGCTTCGCTGACGACGATCCGCCGACGCAGGACGTCGGTGGGCAGGTCCGCGAGCCGTGTTCTGCCGAGCACGACCCCGTCGTCGTCGCCGAAGCGGCCGAGGCGGTCGGCGATCGCGGACGCCTCGCTCGGCTGTGAGGAGACGAGACACGTCAGCAGGCCCGGCTCGAGGGCCAGCCCGGACCACGCATCGATCAGCGGCGCGCCCTCGGGCGGCTCCGTGGCGGGCTGGAGCGGCTCGCTGATGTCGCGCTCGACCCTGAGCACTTCGAGCATCCGCCGGGCGCCCACGAGCGCACGGCTGACCTTGTCCACCGCCTCGGCTCCCGTGCGCAGCGGGATGACGAGGAAGGCTGCGTAGCCATAGAAGGCAACGAGGTCGCCCAAGCCGATCGTTCCCGAGAGCGCAAAGCGCGCGCCCAGCCACGTGACCAGCACGACGAAGAGCCCGGGAACGAACACCTGCGCCGCATCCAGCGTCGACTCCGGCAGGGCGACCCGGACGCCGGCTTGCCTCACCTCCTGCGATTGGGCGCGATACCGGTCGAAGAAGGCCTGCTCGCCGCCGATGCCTCGCAGCACCCGCAACCCTGCTGCGGTATCGGCGCCGAGGGCGGTCAGCCTTCCGACCTGCTCACGCTGCTCCCGCTGCCGTGCCTGCAGCGGTTTGACCATGGTGCCGAGCAAGAGCACGAGCAGCGGCACGCCGAGCAGCACGACGAGCCCGAGCACGACTGACGACGAGAGCAGGATGAAGGCGACCACGATGAAGGCGACGATTGCGCCCGCGAGGCGGGCTGTGATGTCGAACGCGCCGCCGGCCCGCATCGCATCGTTCGAGACGGTGGCGACCAGCTCGCCCGTCGAGAGCCGGTCACGGATCGCCGGCCCCGAGCGGGCGGCGTGATGCGCCACGACCTGGGCGAGTCGGTATGAAGCCTGGAGCCAGTTGGAGACGGCGAAGCGGTGCCGCATCACCCCTGCGACGGCCTGCACAGCGCCCAACCCGAGCAACGTGATCGTCCACAGCGCGAGCGCGTGGTTGTCGCGGTGGACGATGCCTTCCTCGATCCCGCGCCCGATCGTGAACGGCATCAGCGCCTGCGCGACCATCCAGAGGATTCCGAACGCCATGCCCCCGGCCAATGTGCCCAGCTGGCGGCGCCCGACCCAGAGCAGCAGCCGCGCCGGAGAGCGCGTGTCCGGCTCGCCGGGATCGGCGAAAGGAAGGCCAATCACGTCGCGCTCCGACCGCTCGCCGGCCGGCGCACCCGGTAGGCCTGGGGTTCAGAAGAGTTGGAGTCCATCAGCGCGCACGGAAACGGCGACGACCGGCGGGTCGTCGCCACCGCCTTTTATAGCCTTTGTGCGCGACTCAGAGTCGAGCACTCGGACGACTGGGCGGCGGGACAGGCCGCCCTTTGAGCCTCCTCGGCAAGAACCGAAGGCAGCAGCCGCCGCTCGGTCTGTATCCTCTGGAACAAGCGTGCCGCATTGATCGGCGCGCGCTTCATCTACGCGGGGCCACAGCGCCCGGCCTCGCGGCAGGCCCTCCCGCGAGCAAACGTGGGTCGGTGTAGCAGCCGCCGACCAGAGCCCCGGTCGGAGACGACGCTCAACGACCCCGCCGAGAGAGAGGCCGAAAATGAAGCAAGTCTCCCCTGCTAAGAGCCTGTTCGCGTTCTGTAAGAGCCGGTTTTCGATCGCCCAGACGGGCGCAAACCTTCCGTGTGAGCAACTCAATCGCCATACGAAGGAGTTTGTGCAGGAGGTACAGCAGCTGACCCGACAGCGCGATCCAAAGCGCCGGCTGGGCCGGCTCCTAGCCCCGGCGGTGCTGGCCGTGGCCCTCGGCCTCGTCTTCGCACCGGCAGTCGGTGCCCGCTCGTTCGCGGCTCCCGTGAACAGGTGCGCACCGCAGATCACGGGGAAGCTCTTCGTCGGCAAGACGATCAGCTCGACGACGGGCTGCTGGTCGAACACCCCGACGAGCTACGCCTACCAGTGGCTTCGCTGCGATCAGAAAGGCGCGAACTGCCTGAAGATCGCAGGGGCGCAAAGCAGCTCGTACAAGCTGACGCCAACCGACCAGGGCAACACGATGATGGTGCTCGTCACCGCCTCGAACGGTGACGGGTCGACCGGCCCGGTGAACTCCAAGCCGAGCACGGTGGTTTCGGCGGCCGCAGCGCCGCAGAACAAGACTCCACCCTCGATCACCGGCAAGGCAGTCGTCGGCGAGCTTCTCTTTGCCGACCCGGGGACGTACTCCGGCGGCCTGCCGGACCGCTATGCCTACCGGTGGCAACGCTGCAACGCGTCCGGTTCGAGTTGCGCCGCCATCGCCGGAGAGGCCAGGCAGACCTACACCGTCCGCTCGACCGACGTCGGCTTCACGCTGCGCGTTGCGGTGACGGCCTCGAACGACTACGGCTCTGACGTCACGACCTCGGACCGCACGGCGGTCGTGACGACCACGCCCGTGAAGGTCGATGTGACCACCTCGATGGTCGCGTCGAGCTCGGTGGTCACCTGCTGCGCGGCTACGACGCTCAGCGGCACGGTTTCGACAGCCAAGTCCGGTGAGGTGATCACGATCCTCGCTCGGCCCTACGGCGAGCTCGCCTCAACCGTCCTGGGCACGACCTCGACCGGCGCCAACGGCGACTGGAGCTTCAAGGTGAAACCGAGCATCCAGACGACCTACCAGGCGAAGACGAGCACCTCGACGGGTCCGCCTCTGAGCGTGTCCGTGCATCCGCGCGTCGGGCTGGGCTTCCAGAACCACGTCTTCAGCACGAAGGTGACGGGCGGTAGTGGGTCGACCTCGTTCGCGGGGAAGATCGTCTTCTTCCAGCGCCGGACCGCCAGCGGCGGTTGGGCAACGCTCCAGAAGGTCGTGCTGGACGTCAACTCGATCGCCCGGTTCAGCGCGGTCCTTCCGCGTGGCGTGTCCTTCGTGCGTGCCTACTTGAGCCCGGCCCAGGCGGGCCCTGGGTACCTGGACGGCGTCAGCCACATCAAGCGCTTCAACAAGCGCTAGTCGCCGTGGGGGTGCGGCGGCCAGGGCCGCCTCACCCCGTCAACCGGCGGGGCCGATCGGTGGGCGCTTGACAGGACCACCGCGAGCTGAGAGAGTGCCTCCGTCAAGTCCCTGCGGGCCTTCGGGTTCGTAGGGATTTGACATTTGTGGGGGCGTTTCTTCTGGGCGCCGGCGGTGCTGCTGCCGGAAAGCCCTGCGGCCCCGCACCGGCGGGGCTGCAGGCTGGTGGAGGGGAGGATGGAACGAGCTCGCGGGCCTGGTTTACTGCTGGCGGCTCATGCGCAACCCAGGCTAGGAGGGCAAGTTTGGAATCCGGTTAGAGATTGGAGGCTTATCGGGCTCTAATCTCGCTCTAATCCTGGACCGGCACTCTTTGCGTCATGAAGGTGCTGATCGTCGAGGACGAGCTGAAGATGGCAAGCCTGCTCTCGCGTGGCTTCCGGTCGAACGGCGATGCCGTTGACATCGCGAGGACGGGAGAGGATGCCGAGTGGATGGCCAAGGCGGCCGAGTACGACGCGATCGTGCTCGACGTCATGCTCCCCGGCCGCGACGGATTCGAGACCTGCGCGGCGCTGCGGGAGGCGGGCAACTGGACGCCGGTGCTGATGCTGACCGCGCGCGACTCGATCGAGGACCGGGTGCGAGGGCTCGATGTCGGTGCAGACGACTACCTCGTCAAGCCGTTCTCGTTCGCCGAGCTTCTTGCCCGACTGCGCGCGCTTGCCCGGCGAGGGGGGCGGGAACGGCCGACGATGCTGAAAGTAGGCGACCTTCGCCTCGATCCTGCGACGCGCCAGGTCTGGCGGGGGAGGGAGGAGATCGAGTTGACGGCGAAGGAGTTCGCGCTGCTCGAGGCCTTCATGCGCCGGCCCGGGCACGTGCTGACCAAGGACCAACTGCTCGAGCAAGCCTGGGACATCGGGTACGACAACCGCTCGAACGTGATCGCCGTTTACGTCAACTACCTGCGAGAGAAGATCGACAGGCCGTTCGGGGCCCGCTCGCTGGAGACCGTTCGCGGGGCCGGCTACCGGCTGCGGGAGGAAACGCTTTGAGCCGTATCCCGATCCGCCTGCGCCTGACGCTCGTCTTCGCGGTGGCGATCGCCGTCGTACTGGCAGCCACCGGCCTCTTCCTCTATCTCCGCCTCGGTTCGACGCTCGACCGGACGATCAACCAGGGTCTGCGGGCACGCGCGGCCGACGTAGCCGCGCTTGCCCAGCAGGCCGACACCGGCCTCCGCGAGGCGCGCCATCCGCTCCCCGGGCCAAGCGGCGGGTTCGCCCAGGTTCTCTCCCTCCAGGGTCGCATCCTCGACGGCACGCCCGGGCTGCTTCAGCATGCGCTGCTGTCGAAACAGCAGCTGGCCCGGGCCGTCCGCTCGGCGACGCTGGAGTCGAGCACGCTTCGCGGCGAGCACGTTCGACTCTATGCAGTGCCAGTTCAGGCACAGGGCGGCAGGCTCGTTGTCGTCGTCGGAACCTCGCTCGAGCCGCGGCGGAGCGCGGTCGCCGACCTGCGCACGCAGCTCCTGCTCGGTGGCCCGATCGCGCTCCTTCTGGCCTCGATCGCCGGGTACCTGCTCGCAGCCGCGGCCCTGCGCCCGGTCGAGCGCATGGGCGAGCAGGCCGCGACGATCTCCGCGGCCAGTCCGGGGCGCCGGCTGTCCGTGCCGCCGGCCGACGACGAGCTGGCCAGGCTCGGCCGCCGGCTGAACGAGATGCTGGCTCGTCTCGAGGCCGCGCTCGGGCGCGAGCGCACCTTCGTGGCAGACGCCAGCCACGAGCTGCGGACGCCGCTTGCGCTCCTGAAGACGGAGATCGAGCTCGCCCTCGACGACCCGGGGTCGGCGCCGGAGCTGGAAGCCGCCCTCCGCTCAGCCGGGGACGAGACCGATCGCCTCTCGCAGCTGGCCGAGGACCTGCTGCTGCTAGGACGCGCCGATTCGGGTGGTCTTCCGATCCGCCGGACCCGCGTCGACGTCGTCGCGGCGCTCGCGACCGTCGCCGAACGCTTCCGCCGGCGGGCAGAGGCCGCCGGGCGCCGGATCGAGGTGGATGCCCCTCCGGGCCTCGCCGTCCTCGCCGACCGGCTCCGCCTCGAACAGGCACTGGCCAATCTCGTCGACAACTCGCTCCGGCACGGGGCCGGCTCGATTCGGCTCGAGGGGGCCGAGCGCCAAGGCCGGGTCGAGCTGCACGTGAGCGACGAGGGAGAAGGATTCCCGGCGGCCTTTCTCGGCCAGGCGTTCCAGCGCTTCTCCCGGTCGGACGGGGCGCGGAGCCGCGGCGGCGCCGGCCTCGGGCTGGCGATCGTGGCCGCGATCGCCAATGCCCATGAGGGCACCGCCGCGGCCGGCAACCGGCCGGGCGGCGGCTCCGAGGTCACGCTGACGCTGCCGTTCGATCCGGTGGCGAGCAGTCAGGTCGAGTTCAGGCCGGACGCGCGAACCTACGTCGTATGAGCTTCGCGCGAACGGTCGGCATCCTCGCCGCGGTCGCTTCTATTGCCGCCGGCGGGGCCTCGGCCGCGCGGGCCGACATCCCGGACAACCAGGTCTTCCTGACGTTCCGCGATCCGGCCGCCGGCTACTCGATCAAGTACCCGGAGGGCTGGCAGCGACGCGGGAACGGCAGTGACGTGACCTTCGAGAACCGGAACAACTTCATCCACATCGTCATTTCACACGGCGCTCCGTTCACGCTCGCGACGGTCCGTGCCGACCTCGCCCAGCTGAAGGCCTCGAATCCGTCCGCCAGGCCTGGCACGCCCACGGCGGTCAAGGCCGGAGCGAACTCCGCGTTCAAGGTCGTGTACACGATGACGAGCAAGCCAAACCCGGTGACGAATAAACGGGTCACCGTCTCCGTCGATCGTTACTATCTCTCGCACGCGTCCAAAAGGGCCATCGTGGATCTCGCGGGTGTGATCCACGACGACAACGTTGACGCGTACCGGCTCATCATTCAGAGTTTCCGCTGGGTCTGAGCTTCTAAGTGCCGCTCCTCACGCGGCCACCAAGACGAGTCTAGGGCGAGGCGGCGAGATGCGGATTGCGATTGTCAGCGATTACTACTACCCCCAGCTGGGCGGGATCACGGAGCACGTCCAGGGCCAGGCGACCGAGCTGACCCGCCGCGGTCACCAGGTCACGGTGGTCACGCCCAAGCTGCTCCGCGCGCCGAAGATCGTCGACGACCACGTCCCCGAGCGGTCCTTCGAGCTGGTCCACGTTGGCCGGGCGATCCCGTTCTACGTGAACGGATCGGAATCGCTCCTGACGGTCGTGCCGCGAATCCGCGCCGATCTCAGCCGCTTCTTTGCAAGGAGGAAGTTCGACGTCGTTCACGTCCACAACCCGTTCGGGCCGATGCTCCCGATCGCGGCGATCATGTCGTCGCGCGCGCCGGTCACGGTCGGGACGTTCCACAGTGTCGTTCCGCCGGACTACCGGCTGCTGGCGGCGATGCGACCTCTGCTCCAGATCGTTCTGCGCAGGCTCGACGAGCGGCTCTGCGTCTCGGACGCGGTGATCGACTCGATCGGCCCCTATTTCCCTTCGCTCGGCTTCAAGACGATCCCGAACGGCATCGACACCGGTTTCTTCTCTCCGGCCGCCGAACCGCTGCCGGAGCTGACCGACAAGCGCAACATCATCTTCGTGGGCCGCTTCGACCCCAGGAACGGCGTCAAGCACATGCTCGGCGCCTTCACCGCGCTACGGTCGAAGCGCGACGACGTCCGCCTGATCATCGTCGGCGACGGGCCGCTGCGCGCGATCATCCACCGCAAGGTGCCCGTCGAGCTCCGCGACGATGTCGTCTTCGCCGGCCGGGTGAACGGGCTGCGACCCCGCTACCTGGCGAGCGCCGAGGTCCTGTGCACGCCATGCAGCCTCGCCTCGTTCGGCATGGTGCTCCTCGAAGGCATGAGTGCCGGGCTGCCGGTCGTCGCGAGTCGGCTGCCCGGTTTCGAGTACGTTATGCGGGACGGCGTGGACGGGCTGATGGTCGATCGGCCCGACGACGAGGACGGGTTCGCGGCCGCGCTCGAGCGGCTGCTCGACAGTCGGGAGCTCAGAGAGTCGATGGGTGCCGCCGGCCGGCAGCGCGCTCTGGAGACGTTTGCGTGGCCGGTCGTGGTCGACCGCGTCGAGGCTCTCTACGGTGAGCTCCTCGAGCGCAAGCGAGCTGTACCCGCGCTCGCCTGATCGTGGACAAGCACGCGACGTGGCTCGCCTGCGGGGGCGTTGCTACAGCACTTGCCGGCGCCGGCGCCGCCGCGGACCGACGCCTCGGAACCTCGCCCTGCCTGGCCGCTGTAGGTGCGGTCGCAGGTTGCGCGTACCTCGTCGGCACGTTCAGCCAGGCCTCGCCGCTCTTCGGCCGAAGCGCCCGGACGCACGGTGCCGACGGCGCCTTCGCGTTGACCTTCGACGACGGGCCCGATCCTCGCTACACGCGGCGGATCAGCGCGCAGCTCGCGGCTCGCGGCCACCGGGCCACGTTCTTCGTTCTGGGCCGAGCCGTGCAGAGGCATCCCGAGGTCGCCGCGCAGCTGCTTGCCGACGGGCACGAGCTCGCGAATCACGGTGACGACCACCGGCTGCTCGCGTTCAGCACCCCGCGCGCGGTCCGCGAGCAGATCGCCGCGACCGAGCGTGCGCTCGAGGATGCGACGGGGTCTCTTCCCGTGCGCCTCTTCCGCGCACCGCACGGCGTGCGGAGCCCATGGCTTGCCCGCACGGTCCGGTCGCTCGGCTACCGGATGTGTGGGTGGAACGGCCATGTCTTCGACACGGCCGAGCCCGGAGTCGAGGCGATCGTCGAGCGTGCCGGCCGGCTGCTCGGCCCCGGCGCGGTCGTGCTCCTGCACGACGGCGACGGCTCGGGCCGTGGCGGAGAGCGGGAGGAGACTGTCGAGGCGCTGCTGCCGATCCTCGAGGCCGCCGAGTCGCGGGGGCTTCGCTCGGTGCCTCTCAGCACGTTGCTCTGAGTTTCCCACCAACCGGACGCTTTCGGATCATACGACGCTGCGTTAGAGAAGTCCGCAGGAGCGACCAAACGGGCCGCGAATGATGTGCGCGTGCCAATCGAACTCCTCGAGTGGCTACGCGACCAGTGCGCAGAGTACGAGTTCGACGTCGCAGCGCTCTATCGCAGGAGAGGGGACCATCCCTGGCCTCTCACGGCTCAGGACGAGCACGAGCTCGAGCGCAAGCTCGAGGACGGTGGGCACTTCCTGCCGTTGCCGAAGGAGCCCGCGGCTCTAGCGAACATCCTCGAGGTTTCGATTGTGGACTACCTGATCGAGCGCGTCGAGGGAACACTCGGGATCGAGGTCGCGCGAGGCACGGAGCGTGGCTATCCGGACCTGGAGTTCACCGGCCCTGCACTGGATGGCCAGTTCTATTCGGTCGACGTCAAGGTTGCGCGCCGCGCGCGCGGCGGGAGGCGGACACAGAGCCGGATAACGCTCTACACCGGCAACACCTTCTTCCGTTTCCCACAGCTGCACTGGCCAGGGACGTTTCGACCGTTCGACGACTATGCGCGCCACCTGTCGCTCATCTGCATCTACACGCTCGAGGAGGTCGCTCCGTCGCGCGCATCGAACCTTGAGCTCCTTGTCCACGAGACGTGGCGGATCGCCTCTCGGCAGCGCTCGTCGACGACGCGTGAATACCTCGGCGCGGTCGTCAACATCGACGGACTGCG
The DNA here is from genome assembly GCA_038237665.1 of Gaiellales bacterium. Lineage (GTDB taxonomy): Bacteria > Actinomycetota > Thermoleophilia > Gaiellales > Gaiellaceae > JBBRYK01. The sequence goes on from JBBRYK010000001.1 coordinate 20,978, forward strand.
AGACGGCGAGGGCGAGTTCGAGAGCTCGGAGGAGTTCTATCGATACTGGCGACGGTTCAACTTCCGGATCGGACGCGCCGTTCAGCAGCAACTCGATCGCCTGCTCGGCGAGCAAGATCGCGACCGATAACTCTCTCGCTGAGTCTCGTCCACCGAAGCTAGTTTCTTTACGCGGCTTCGCGTAGTGCGCGCGCGATTTCTTCGGCGAGAAGCGGAGGGACCGCGTTACCGATCTGCCGCTGCGCTGATCGCCTCGAGCCGACAATCTCGTAGTCGTCCGGGAATGTCTGGAGCCGCTTGATCTCCGGCAGCCTCAACCTGCGATTCTCCCAGTGGAATGGGCCGACGTACGGTCCGGGTTGCGCCTGGATCGTCGGCGAGGGCTGCGACGGGTCGAGCTTCAAGAGGAAGCTCCAATAACGGGACCGCCACTCGAACAGCGGGCTCGGGTGGCCCCGCTTATCCGTGTAGAAGAGGTAGTTGTCCCCAGGCGGAATGCCTGGAAGCAGATGGCCGTAGCGACCGTTCACATGTTCCTCGGGCTCTTCATAGTCAACGCGTGTTCTGAGATCGCCTATGGCCTCACCGGTCGTCACGTGCGGTCGTAACGATCGGTCCCAATCCTTTCGCGTCTCGTGCGCGCCCCCGTGAGTCGGGGCCGGAAACCCTGGCTCGCTATCGAGCGACCCCATCACGAAGATCCGTTGCCGTCGTTGCGGAACCCCATAGTCTGCAGCGAGGATCACCCGCTCGACGACGTTGTAGCCCAGCGCTCGGCAGGTCGTGAGCAGCTTCTCGAACCAGGCCGTGTTGTGGTTCTTGTACGCGAGCCCGTAGACGTTCTCGAGCAGGAAGGCACCTGGCCGCGCCTCGTCGAGGACGCGGAGGTAATGGTCGAGCAAACTCGCCTCCGGATCTCTCCCGGCGCGCTTGTACTCGAGCCAGTTGCCCGACTTCGAGAAGGGCGTGCACGGCGGTCCACCGACGAGCAGCGCGGAATCGCCTGGCGCGAGATCGCCGGCCTCGAGGATCGCCTTGGTCGTGAACGTCCGGATGTCGCCCTGGAGCACCGGAGTGCGCGGGAAGTTCGCACGAAGCGTCTCGCATGAGTCGCGGTCGTGGTCGAGCGAGACAGCAATGCGGTAGCCTGCCCGCTCGACGCCAACATCGAGGCCACCCGCTCCACCGAACAGGCTGATGGCCGGCAGATCAGACACGCTCCGCTCTCCCCCTGCCTCGTCCGAAGGACGGCGCCGCATCATGGCGAGCATTCGGAGCTCGCACACCCGTCCGGAGCGGGTCCTCCGATCGGCTCTTTGGCAGGCTGGCGCGCGCGGCTTCCGCTGTCACTGGCCTGGACCTGGCGGACGGATCGACATCGCCTTCGTGGGACGCAAAGTCGCCATCTTCGTCGACGGCTCCTTCTGGCACGGTCATCCGAGCAAGTGGCAGGCGGGTCGCTGGCAGGGGTACTGGGACGCGAAGATCAAGAGGAACATCGCGCGCGATGCCGCTCAGAACCAGGCGCTTGCCGAGGCCGGTTGGGAGGTACTTCGCTTGTGGGAGTTCGAGGTGGATCGCGACGCCTCCGCTGTGGCCCGCAAGGTCTGCGAGGTACTCAAAAAGCCCGTCGGCCGACGGGCTACCTCAAAGTAGCCCTGGGCTCGGACGGAGCCGTGCCTGCGGGATGTCAGCGAGGTCGGCCGGTGTCATCGCCGACGACCAGCCGGCTATCCACTAGGCCTCGAACAGCTAGCGGAGGAAGTCCGCACGCGCGACCTGCACCGGGCCTGCGCTCCTCACGCCGAAGGAACACACGCGTCTCCCGAGCGGCTTTCGCGGCAGGGCGGGAATGCGCACGACGCGATGCTGCCCGGCGGCGAGGCTGAGCGTCTGCCAGTGCACCGAGTTCCGCCGTAGCTCGACCTCGAGCGGCGCCAGCGCGACGAGCTCCAGCTCGAGCGTGCCCCCGGCGCAGGCATACGCGCGAACCTCCGTGTGGACGCCGGTCCCTCCGGGCGGCTCGAGGCTCCGGACCAGGCGCGAGAGCCGAACCGGCGGCGCGATCTTCCAGACGTAGAGGTCGGCGCGCGGGGCCTCGGCCACGACCTGCCCGAAGAACCGCAGCGAGCTTCCCGCGACGATGTATCGCTCCCGTACCGGGGACCCGTCCGCAAGGATCAGGCGGCCGTCCTCGTACGGCCCGACGTGGTCCTGCGGCACGGGGCCGGGCACGGTGGCGTCGAGCAGGTCGTAGAGCCGGTGCACCTTCCGGTTCCAGAAGATGCTCTGCCAGGCCGCGTTCCAGTAGACCTCGCCCCCGTACATGTAGGCGACCGGGCCGGGCACCTCGCGGTCGAGCCAGTCACGCGTCGCCCCGAGCGTCGACTGGCGGACAAGAGTCGCCTGGGCGGTGACAACCCGGCCGGCGGAGAACGAGGTCAGCGCGAGGAAGGCCAGCAGCGCCGCGGGCAAGGCCCAGACATGCCGCCGCGGAACGAGGACGAACACGACCGCAGCGGCGCCCGCGACGAGGTCGACGACCAGCTCCAGGCTGACGCTCGGAGCCCGCACGTGCAAGCGGTAGAGCGGGATCAGGGTGAACGCGTCGGGCAGCGCGGCGAGCGAGACGAGTTTGCCCATGGGCAGGCGCAGGACGAGGAGGAAAGCCGCCAGGGCCACGATCGGTGCGGCCAGGGCTCTTCGCGGGGCGCCGCGCTCGAGCCAGAGCGCCAGGCCGAGGAAGAGCAGGGGGAGGAGGGCAAGCAGGTCGCGCTCGGCCAGGCGGCCGACGTGGCGCGACGCGAAGACGCCGACCTCGGCTACCAACCAGACCGCCCAGGCGACCGCGACGGCGAGATACGCCCGAACGGAGTCCGACGCCTCGCGACGGCGTACGGCTTCGACGACCAGGAGCGCGGCGGCGCAGAACGGAAACACGCCGCTCATCAGGACGAGATCGCCCGCGTGGTAGAGGACGAAGAGCGCGGCGTCGTGGAGGTTGTAGGTGCTCTCGCCTGCGGCGCGGTAGGCACCGAGGATGTCCGTTGCCGGCCCTCCCTTCCGCAGCTGCCACGCGCTCCAGCCGCCGGCCAGGACAGCCATCCCGCCGAGCAGAGGGACGAAGCGCCGGAAGGTGCGCAGGTCGCGGTCGAGCAGGGCCTTGGCGCCGACAGCGGTGACGAGCGCGGGCACCAGCACGAGCGCCTGGAGACGGGTTGCCGCCGCGAGCACGATCGCTGCGAGCGCGACGCATTGCCTTGCCGCCGTGGGCCGCTCCAGCGCCCGCGCGAGCGCCCACGCCGCGAGAACCGCGACCGGGTAGAAGGCGACCTCGGTCATGATCAGCCCCGAGTAGGCGAGCCCGGGGATCGCCAGCGCCAGTGCCGCCGCGAGGAGCGCCTTCCCGTGTGAGAGGAACGCGCGCCCCCAGAGGTACACCGGTATGGCCGCGGCTGACATGGCGGCCGCCTGGACCGCCTTGAGCACAAGGTAACCGGCACCCAGGTCGTGAAGCGCGAGCGGACCTCCCACCAGCAGGGGTGAGACGAGCGTGTAGAAGCGCACGGGCCCGCCCAGGATCGTGAAATGGCCCGACTGCCAGAGGCTCCGGCCGAGCAGCCCGTAGACGAACTCGTCGGGGGTGATCCAGGGCACGGGGACGAGCGCCGCCGCCCAGAAACGGAGGAGCGACGACACCGCGACGAGAACGGCGACGTGCGCCCAGCGGGGCGCGGCGCGAACCTGGGCGACTAGCCGTCTAATGTCCGAATACTGACTGCCGCCGGAACCGCCCGAAGGGGGTTCAAAACGGCCTGGCTCGGTGCGACAATGAGAGGGGCTGCGGCCGATGTCGTGTCTGCCAACGCCCGAGCGGACATCTTCGTGACTTCATCCCCTCTCCTGCGGACACTTCTGCTCGTCGCGGTCACCCTCGGGATCCTCGCCGTGGGGCCGGCCGGAGCGGGCCCGACGCCGAAGCCCCTGACCGCGATCTTCTACTACCCGTGGTACGGGACGCCGGACCGCGACGGGTCGTACGGCCACTGGTCGGAAGGGGGCCACGCTCCGCCCTACGACCTCGCCTCGACCTTCTACCCGGACCGCGGCCCGTACTCGAGCACCGATCCCGCCGTCCTCAAGGCGCAGATGAAGGAGATCGCGGGGGCCGGGGTGGGGGAGATCGTCGTCTCCTGGTGGGGCTGGGGCTCCCCCGAGGATCTCCGTCTGCCGGCGGTGGCCGAGGCGGCGCGGAAGGCGGGCCTCGAGGTCGCGGCTCACCTCGAGCCCTACGAGGGGAGGGCCGCGGACACGGTGGAGAGCGACATCGCCCACCTGCGAACGCTCGGGATCTCGGATTTCTACGTCTACCGTCCATTCGGCGGCATGTCCGTCGAGGACTGGGCGCCCCTGAACGCGCGAACCGACGTCCGTGTGTTTGCCCAGACCACCCTGGTCGGGGCTGCGGCCGCGGCCGGCTTCGAAGGTCTCTACACCTACGACGTGCTCGCCTACGACGGGGGGTCGTTCAGGCGCCTCTGCAACCAGGCGCGCGTTGCCGGCCTCTTGTGCGCGCCCTCGGTCGGTCCCGGCTTCGACGCTCGGCGCGCGACCGGAGTCGAGCACACGAAGTCGAGGCGCAAAGGGGGAACCTACGACGCCATGTGGCGCGCTGCCGTGGCCGCTCAGCCGGATGCGGTCACGATCACGAGCTACAACGAGTGGTCGGAGGGGACGCAGATCGAAGCGGCTCGAACGGGCCCGAGAATTGCCGGCTTCACGTACTCGACCTATGCGGGCGCATGGGGCCGGCGTGGCACCCGGGCGGCTAGCGCGTATCTGGACCGCACTGCGTACTGGACGAGCGCCTTCGCGGCGGCCCGTCCCACGCGCTAGGCCTCCGAGCTAGGCCGAAGCGAACACGTCGGCGCCGCAGCCGAAGACCAGGGCGGCGAAGACGTCCGCCTCCTCGACCCCCCGGAGCGAGCGATGGCCGAGATCGACCTCGACGTCGGCAACGTGCTCGAGGCCGAGAGCGGCGGCTCCCTCGTCGGAGCCGAAGCAGAGCAAGGAGCTCGTCCGGATCACGTTCCTGCGTCCGGTCTGCCGGCGAGCGATGCCCTCGAGCTCACGCAGTTCCTCCAGTGGATCGATGCGGACGTTCGAATCCGAGCCGATGCACATGCCGATGTCCCGTGCGCAGAGCGCCTCGACGGGCAGGAAGCCGTCACCGAGGCTCGCCTCGGTCGTGAGGCAGGCGCAGATCCGAGCCCCGGCGTCGGCAAGGAGATCGAGCTCGGTGTCGTTCGCGTGCGTCGCGTGTACGACCGTCGTTCTCACACCCAGGCACCCGCAGCGCGCGAGCAGCTCGATCGGCCGCAGCCCGTGCTCGGCGACGCACTCGTCGATCTCCCGCGTTTGCTCGTCGGCATGCACGTGCAGGACGAGATCCTCCGCGGCTGCGTACCTGCCGATCTCCGCGAGCCAGTCCGGAGGGCAGGCCCGCACCGAGTGCGGCGCGACCCCCACGAGCGCGCCCTCGTTTCGCAGCCGATCGACCTCCCGGAGATAGTCCGCGACCGAGTTCTGCCGGAACCGGTCGAGACCGCCCCGCGCGTAGGCCGTGTAGAGGAGCACGACCTCCATGCCCGCCTCCTCGCCCGCGGCGAGGGCGGCGCGGGCCTCGGCCAGGCCGAGATAGTGGAACTCGCCGACGGCCACGTAGCCGGCCGCGCGCATCTCGCGGTAGGTCTCGGTGTACTCGTCGCGGACCCGTTCCGGCGTCATGGCTGCAGCTTCCGCCAGCATCCCGTCGCGCCAGCCCCAGAAGTCGGCGCCCTCGTTTCGCCCGCGCAAGGCCCGTTGGAACGTATGCGTATGGGCGTTGACGAAGCCCGGAATGGCGAGGCGGCCGCTCACGGCTAGAGCGCGGTCCAGCCGCCGTCGACCATGACGTGTGCACCGGTCATGAACGAGGCCTCGTCGGAGGCGAGGAAGAGCGCCGCGTAGCCGATCTCGCGAGGGTCGGCGATCCGCTTCATGATCTGCTCGGCACCCAGGCTCGGCTCGAACGCGGCCTGCTCTCGCGTCAGCCCGCGCTCGGCGGCGAGCCGTTGCACCTGAGACGACCAAACGGCGCCGGGGCAAACGGCGTTGACGCGGATGTTGTCGTCCGCGAGGTCGAGTGCCATGCAGCGCGTCATCTCGGCGATCGCCGCCTTCGTGGCGTTGTAGGTGAGCATCCCTCTCTGGGCGATGAAGCTTGAAACCGAGCCGACGTTGACGATCGCGCCGCCGCCGGCGCGGCGCATGTGCGGCACCGCGTGCTTGGCCACGAGCGCGGGTCCCATGATGTTGACCGCCATGACCCGCTGCCAGTCCTCCACGCTCGCCTCCAGGCCCTTGAGGATGAAGATCGCGGCGTTGTTGACCAGGATGTGAAGCGCTCGGAACTCGGCAACGACGCACTCGAGCGCGCGCTCGACGCTCGGCTCGTCGCTGACGTCGGCCTCGACGAACAGGACGCCGAGCTCCGAGGCCGTCGCCGTCGCCGCCTCGACGTCGCAGTCGAGGATCGCGACGCGAGCACCCGCCTCGGCGTAGACCTCGGCGATCCCGCGGCCGATTCCCTGCCCGCCGCCGGTCACGATCGCGACCTTGCCGCTCAGCCGGCCCATCCCGTCCCGCTCAGGCGTGTCCGTAGGCGCTCTCCACCCCCACCGTACCGCGTTCGGCGGCAAGGCGACCGGCGTGCTGGGCGCGGAACGCCTCGACGGGGTCCATCGGCAGATCCAGCTCTGCCCGTAGCCTCGCGAGGGCCGGCCGGACGTCGGTTTCGAAGGCGTCGAGGAGGACGCGGTGCGCGCCGAGCACGTCCCCGGCGGACTGCGCCTCGGCCAGGCGCCCGCGGTCGACCAGGAGGGCCTTCGCGTACGCGGTTTGGATGTTGACCACCGACTGGATCATCGCGTCGACCTTGCCTTCGACGTTGTGCGACTGGTCGATCATGAACGCGATCGCCTCTGCCGCAACCGCCGTGGCCGGGTCGCGCCGGGCGGCGGCGATCTCGCTCATGATCCGGAAGAGCTCGAAGGGGTCGATCGAGCCGACGATCAGGTCGTCGTCGGCGTACTTGCGGTTGTTGAAGTGAAAGCCGCCGAGCAGCCCCTCCTCGAGCAAGACCGCGACGATCTGCTCGATGTTCGTCCCCTGCGGGTGGTGACCGGTGTCGACCAGCACCTGCGCCTGCGGCCCGAGCTTGCGGCACAGGAGGGCGGCCGTGCCCCAGTCCGGCAAGTCCATGCTGTAGAAGGCCGGCTCGAAGAACTTGTACTCGACGAGCAGGCGAATGCCGTCCGGCAGCGCGGCGTAGAGCGTCTCCAGCGCCGCGACGAGCCGTCGGTAGCGTCCCCGCACCTCGTCCTGGCCAGGGTAGTTCGTCCCGTCGGGAAGCCAGAGGCTGACGATCGTCGACCCGACGCGCCGTGCGATCTCGACGCACTCGAGGCAGTGCTCGAGTGCCTGCCCGCGGACGCGCTCACGCGGATGGCAGAGGCTGCCGAGTCGGTACTCGTTGTCCTGGAAGAGGTTCGGGTTGACGGCGCCGATGCGAACACCCTGGCCCTCCGCGAAGCGCTGGAGCTCGTCCCAGTCCTCCACCTGGTCCCAGGGAATGTGGATTGCGACGCTTGGACACGCGCCGGTGAGCCGGTGCACCAAAGCAGCGTCCGCGATCCGCTCGCGGACGTCGCGGGCCGCCCCCGGCCAGGGGAAGACGTGGAAGCGCGTCCCGGAGTTGCCGTAGCCCCAGGAGGGGGTCTCGATCTCGAGTCGCCGCAGCTCCGCGACGATCGCCTCGGTACTCACCCGCGGGAGTCTGACCGACTATCGCCACCGGATCCACAGACTTTCGTTTTCGTTTCAACTGATTTCGAAAGTTGCGTTGACAGCTTTCGGAGCCCGGCGTAGGGTCGCCGGGACTTGCGGGACCTGACCGCGACGCAGCGGATGCAGCGGATCCTCGAGCTGCTGGAGACGAGGGACGGAGTGCGCGTGTCCGAGCTCGCGGACGAGTTCTCTGTCTCCGAGGTGACCGTTCGGCACGACCTATCCGACCTCGCGCGCCAGGGGCTCGTAGCCCGGGTTCGCGGCGGGGTCAGGCCTCTCGCGCGAGGACACTCCGAGCTCGCGTTCGACGTCCGCCTCCGCCTGCAGACGAACGAGAAGCAGGCGATCGCGCACGCCGCCGCGTCGATGGTCCGCGACGGTGAGGCGGTCGCTCTCGACTCAAGCACGACCGCGTACTTCCTCGCCCGCGAGCTCCGCGGCCGAAGGGAGCTGGTCGTGATCACGAACGGGCTGCTGATTGCGTCCGCGCTCGCCGAGTCGCCGGGGATCACCGTGCTTGTGATGGGTGGGATGCTCCGGCTTCCGGCGATGTCGGTCGTCGGGGACCTTGCCGCGGACATGCTTCGGACGACCCGGATCGACAAGGGTTTCTTCGGTGCCCGCGGCCTCGGCCTCGCGGAGGGATTGATGGATCTCAACCCGGAGGAGGTCCGCATCAAGAAGGAGATGGCCGCCGCCTGCACACAGGTGATCGGCATCTTCGACGGCACGAAGTGGCACCGGACGGCGCTCCTGCCCTTCGTCGAGACCGACCACGTCGATGCGATCGTGACCGACACGGGCGCGCCTTCCGACCTTGTCGAGGCGTGGCGCGGGCGCGGTGTCCAGGTTGTGACGGAGCGGCCGCGCCGGCGACATCGTCCGCCAGAGCACCCGCCGCGCCTCTACCGGGGACTCCAGTCCGTTGGTACTGGTGCTACCGACGACGGACGGGTGGGGCCTTAGATGGCAACGTTGGTCGCCGTCGATCTCGGCGCCCAGAGCGGGCGCGTCGCCCTCGGCCGCTTTGACGGCGAGCGCCTCGGAGTGACCGAAGTGCATCGATTCCCGAACGTGCCGGTGCACGCCGGGGGAACGCTGTACTGGGACGCACTCCGCCTCTACGACGAGATACTGGCCGGCCTCGCACTCGCAGGCGGCCAAGCCACGACCGTGGCTTCGGTGGGCGTCGACACCTGGGGCGTCGACTACGGGCTCCTCGACCGCGCCGGCCGCCTCGTGCAAAACCCGGTTCACCACCGCGACGGCCGCACCGAAGGCTCGATGGAACGGGTCTTCGCCGAGGTCCCCGCAAGGGAACTCTACGAGCGGACGGGCATCCAGATGATGCCGATCAACTCCCTCTTCCAGCTAGCGGCAGCCGTGGCCGACGACGATCCGGCGCTCGCGATCGCCGATCGCCTCCTCCTGATGCCGGACCTCCTCCACTACTGGCTGAGTGGCGAGGCCTCGTCCGAATTCACGAATGCGACCACGAGCCAATGCTTCGATCCTCGCGCTGGAGTCTGGGCGCGCGACGTGCTGCAACGACTCGGCATCCCGGAGCGGATCTTCCCTGCCGTCGTCGATCCGGCGACCGTCCTCGGTCGCCTTGCTGATGGAGTCGTCGAGCGAACCCGCCTGCGCCGCGCGCTCGTCGTCGCCGGTGCTACACACGACACGGCAGCGGCCGTCGCGGCGGTGCCGTTCCGCCACCCCGATGCGGTGTACATCAGCTGCGGAACCTGGTCGCTGGTCGGATTGGAGCGCCCCGGTCCGCTGATCGACGACCGGACGTTTGCAGCGAACTTGACGAACGAGGGCGGCGTCGGTGGGACGTTCCGCGTCCTCAAGAACGTGACGGGCCTCTGGCTCCTGCACGAATGCCGCCGTGTCTGGGCAGGGGGCGGAGCATCCTGGGACTTCGCGGAGCTCCTGGCCATGGCAGGTCGAGCGCCTGCGTTCGGGTCGTTCATCGATCCGAACGACACCGTCTTCCTCTCGCCGGGCGACATGCCCGGCCGGATCCGGGAGTTCTGTCTGCGGACGGGCCAGGACGAGCCCGCCGATCCGGCAGCAGTCATCCGCTGCGTATTCGAGAGCCTCGCGCTCAAGCACCGGCAGACGATCGAGCTCCTGTCGACGGCGACGGACGTCGTCCCGCCAGAGATCCACATCGTCGGCGGGGGGGCGCGGAACGAGCTTCTCTGCCAGTGGACCGCGGACGTCACAGGGCTGCCGGTCCTCGCGGGCCCCGAGGAGGCAACGGTGATCGGCAACCTCGTCGTCCAGGCGATCGGGCTGGGCGAGCTCGAATCGCTGGCGGACGCCCGCGAGGTCGTCCGGGCGTCGTTCTCGCCCGTGCTCTACGAGCCGCGCGAAGCTGCCTCGTGGGACGAGGCGTATGCGCGCTTCCAGCAAATCCTCACGGCCACCGGGGAACCGAGCGGAGTCGCAGCATGAGCCGCACCACCGCTGCACTCGGCCCGATCCCGGCCCCCGCCGACCTCTGGGACACCGAGCGTGCCGCCGGGCTGGAGGGAGTCGACGAGCTCGTCTACCGCTCGAATCTCCTCGGCTCCGATCGCGCGATTGCCAACCAGGGTGGCGGCAACACATCGATGAAAGGGACCGCATCCGACCACGCCGGTCGCGAGATTCGTGTCCTCTGGGTGAAGGGCTCGGGCACGGACTTGGCGACGATCACCACCTCGGGCTTCGCCGCGCTCCGCCTTGACGACCTCCTGCTGCTTCGGGCGCGACCTGCGATGAACGACGCCGAGATGGTCGATTACCTGGGGCGGTCCGGGGTCCATCTCGACCAGCTGCGACCGTCGATCGAAACCCTCCTCCACGCGTTCCTCGTGGCGCCGCACGTCGACCACACACATCCCGACGCGATCGTCGCGCTCACGTCCACGCCTACCGGCCGCCGGCTTGCCGAAGAGGCATTCGGCGACGAGGTCGTCTGGCTCGACTACCAGCGGCCCGGCTTCGACATGTCGAAGCGCATCGCAGAACTGGTGGACGAGAACCCGCAGTCGCGGGCAGTCCTCCTCGAGAAGCACGGGCTGGTCACCTGGGGCGGCACGAGCGAGGAGGCGTACCGCTCGACGCTGGAGTTCGTGGCCCGCGCGGCCGAGGCGCTCGAGCAAGCCGGCGGCGACCGGGCCGGCCTCGGCGGCCAGAAGGTACGCGCTCTCGACGACGCCGAGGCCGAGCAGCTGCTCATCGGGGCGCTTCCGTTCCTGCGCGGCGCGCTTCTGTCCGACACGAGCGGGGTCGTCCTCGAGGTCGACCGGAGCCCCGACGCCGTCGCGTTTGCCTCCTCGGAGCGCGCGCCGACGGTAAGTCAGGTCGGGGCACCGTGCCCGGACCATCTCGTCAACACGAAGCACAAACCCCTCGTCGCCGACTTCGACGTCGACCGCGACGGCGGACGGCCCCTCGGTGAGGTCCTCCGGCATGGTGTCGGCGAGTACGCGGCCTGGTACCGAAGCTACTACGACGCCTATCTGGCCGAGGAGAGCCGCCCGTTCGCCATGGACCCGCCCGGCCCCAGGGTCGTTGTGATCCCGGGCGTCGGGGTCATCACCTCGGGGCGCGACACGGCGCGGGCCCGCTTCTCACGCGACCTGTACCGCCGGGCGATCCGGGTTCAGAATGCCGCCGACGCGGCCGGCGGCTTTCGCTCGCTCAGCGAGGCCGAAGCCTTCGCAATCGAATACTGGCCGCTCGAGCGCTACAAGCTCTCGCAGGCTCCTCCTCCCGGCGAGCTCGAAGGGCGGATCGCCGTCATCACGGGCGCCGCGAGCGGCATCGGTCGCGCCGCCGCCCGCCGACTCGCGCAGGCCGGCGCACACGTCGTCGTCGCCGATCTCAACCTCGCGGGCGCTGAACAGGTGGCCGAGGAGCTCGAGGAGCGCCACGGTTCCCGGCGCGCGTTGGCCGTCCCGGTCGACGTCACCGACGAAGGGGCCGTCCGCGCGATGGTGGGCGCAGCCGTCCTCGCCTACGGTGGGCTCGACATCCTCGTCTGCTCGGCGGGCCTGGCGACGAGCGCGCCGGTGACCGAGACGACGCTCGAGGACTGGGAGCGAAACTACGCCGTCCTCGCCCGCGGCTACTTCCTTCCCGCCCGCGAGACCTTCCGCGTGCTGCTCGAGCAGGATTCCGGCGGGTCGATCGTCTTCGTGGGCTCGAAGAACGCGCTCGTCGCCGGAGCCAACGCGACGGCGTACTCGTCGGCGAAGGCGGCGTCCCTTCACCTCGCCCGGTGCCTGGCGGAGGAAGGCGGACCGGCCGGGATCCGGGTCAACACCGTGAATCCGGACGCGGTCATCGAAGGATCGGCGATCTGGTCCTCCGAATGGAAGGCCGAGCGCGCCAGCGCGTACGGGGTGGCGGAGGAGGATCTGCCCGCTTTCTACCGCGCCCGGACGCGGCTGGGCGTGAACGTTACCCCCGAAGACGTGGCGGAAGCGATCGCCTTCCTCTCCGGCCCTCGGTCGAGCAAGTCGACCGGAAACATCGTCAACGTCGACGGCGGGGTGCCCGCCGCCTACCCGCGATGAGCGAGCCGACCGCCACTCCGCTCCTCGAGCTGCGCGGGATCGCGAAGTCGTACGGCGGTGTGCAAGCGCTCGCCGACGTCAGCTTCGCGATTCAGCCTGCCGCGGTTCACGCGCTCGTCGGCGAGAACGGCGCCGGGAAGTCGACCCTCGTCAAGATCGTCACCGGTGTCGTGCACCCGGACGACGGCGAGCTGCTGATCGACGGAGAACCGACCCGCGTCGGCGACCCGCAGGCGGCACACCGGTTCGGGATCGTCGCCATGTATCAGGAGCCGACGGTCTTTCCCGACCTCACGGTCGCGGAGAACGTCTTCGCGGGCCGCCACCCGAGGACCGGGGTCCGCACCGTCGACTGGGGCGCGATGCGGACCGAAGCCTCACGCATCCTCAACGAGCTCGGCGTCGATTTCGGCGCCGACACCCCCGTACGCGGCCTCGGGGTCGCCGACCGCCAGCTGCTCGAGATCGCGAAGGCTCTCTCGTCGAGCGCTCGCCTCCTGATCATGGACGAGCCCACGGCGGCTCTCTCGCCGAACGAGGTCGAGAACCTCTTCGCCACAGTGCGCCGGCTCCGGGAGCGCGGGGTCGCGATCGTGTTCATCAGCCATCGGCTCGAGGAGGTGAGCGTGATTGCCGACACGGTGACGATCCTTCGCGACGGACGCCACGTCGCGACGCGCCCTGCAGCCGAGCTAGCGCACGGCGAGATCGTCCGGCTGATGGTCGGTCGCTCCCTCGACGCGCTCTTCCCGAAGGAGGAGGCAGAAATCGGCGACGTCGTCTTCCGGGCCGAGGGTCTTTCGCGCGGCGGCGTCTTCTCGAATATCGCCTTCGAGCTACGTCGTGGCGAAATCGTCGGTCTCGCCGGTTTCGTCGGCTCGGGACGGACGGAGGTGGCACGCAGCATCTTCGGCATCGACCCGCTCGACAGAGGACGCCTGTGGATCGACGGACGGCCGTTCGGGCCGCGTTCGCCCAGGGCGGCGCTCCGCCGCGGCCTCGCCTACCTCCCCGAGGATCGCCTCCACCAGGGCCTCGTCCAGCCGATGTCGGTCGCGCAGAACGTCTCCATGGCGGTGTTGCCTCAACTGACACCGGGTGGGCTCCTGCGCCCTCGACGGGAGCGCGCGCTCGCGCGGCGCTTCATGGAGCAGCTTCGGATCAAGGCGACCTCGCCCGCGCAGATCGTTCGCAGCCTTTCGGGCGGGAATCAGCAGAAGGTCGTCCTCTCGAAGTGGCTCGCCGCGGAACCGAAGATCCTCATCCTCGACGAGCCCACTCACGGAGTCGACGTCGGTACCAAGGCCGACGTCCACCGAACGATCTCCCACCTCGCCGCGCAGGGCCTCACGATCCTCCTCATCTCCTCCGAGCTGCTCGAGGTGCTCGGCATGAGCGACCGGATCCTCGTCATGCGCGAGGGGCGGCTGGTCGCCGAGATCGGACGCGGCGAGGCAACAGAGGAGCGCGTGATCGCCGCGGCCGCCGGCGTCGCAGAGGCTGCCGCATGAGTCCCTCGCTCCGCGGCATCACTCCGCAGACCCTTGCCGCCGCCGTCCTCCGGCTCCGTGAGTTCGGCATTCTCCTGGCACTCGGGGCTGCGGTGGCGTTCTTCACGATCCGCGCGCCGAACTTCGACAGCGTCGGCAACTGGCAAGGGATCGCGCAGAACGTCGCGATCGTCATCGTCGTCGGGGTCGGCGAGACGCTGGTTGTCCTCACGCGCAACATCGACCTGAGCGTGGGGTCGATCGTGGGGCTGACTGCGTACCTCTCGGCTGCGACCTTCGCCCATTACAGCGGTGCCCCTCTTCCGGTTGTGGCGCTGATCGCGGTAGCGATTGGACTGTGTCTCGGTCTCGCGAACGGGCTCCTGGTGGCGGTCGCGAAGGTTCCCGCGATCATCGCGACGCTCGCGACGCTGGCGATCTACCGGGGAATCGACGTGCAGATCACCGGCGGAGGAAACATCACCGCCTACGAGCTCCCCGACCGCTTCCTCAAGCTCGCATCGACGAAGCCGGCAGGCGTTCCCACGCTCGCCTGGGTCGCAGCCGGGGTCGCCGTCGTGGGCGCCGCCGCGGTTCGCTGGGCGCCGTGGAGCAGAGACCTCTACGCGATCGGCTCCAATCCAGAGGCTGCGCGCTTTGCCGGGATCCCGGTCGGACGGCGAGTGATCACGGCGTTCGCATTGAGCGGCGCGCTCGCCGGCCTCGGCGGCTTCCTCTGGGCGTCGCGCTTTCCGACCGTCGACGCCGTCGCCGCCAAGGGCTTCGAGCTCGACGTCATCACAGCGGTCGTCATCGGCGGCGTCAACGTCTTCGGCGGGTCGGGAACGATGCTCGGCGTCGCCCTGGGAGCGCTCCTCGTCGCCACGATCCAGAACGGGTTCACGCTGCTCCGCATCTCCGAGTTCTGGCGGCTGTTCTTCAACGGTTTTGCCATCGTCGTGGCGGTCACGATCGACGCGCTCGTCACGCGGCGGCTCCAGGAGGCCCTGCGGAGGCGTCGCGCCGAGGCCCTCGCCGCCAGACATCTCGAGGCCGGTGCATGAAGGCCGCGCAGGCGATCGCTGTCCGCCTGCTCGCCCGCTGGGAGACGCTCCTCGTTGTCGCCATCGTCGGCGCAGGCATCTGGAGCACGACCCTCTCGCCGTTCTTCCTGCAGCGGGCGAACCTGCTCGACCTCCTGACGCCCTACATCTTCATCGGGCTGATGGCCTTCGGGCTCGCGTTCGTCGTCATCGCCGGCGAGATTGACATCTCGATCGTCTCGAACATGGCGGCGTCCGTCGTCTGCTTCGCGCAGCTCTATGCCGCCGGGGTCAACGTCTGGCTCGCGGCACTGATCGGACTCGGTGTGGCGACAGTTCTCGGGCTTGTCAACGGTGCTCTCGTCAGCCTGCTCGAGCTCCCCTCGCTCGCGATCACGCTGGGGACGTTGGCCGCCTACAGCGGCCTTGCCTACGTCATCCTTTCCGGCGAGGGCGTCGCCTCCTTCCCCGCCGGCTACAGCAAGATCGGCGGGGGCTACATCGGGAAGGAGCTTCCGATCGCGCTGCTCGTCGTGATTGCGCTCGCGCTCGTGCTCGGGCTCGTACTGCACGCGACGCGGTTCGGACGCTACGTCTTCACGATCGGGTCGAACCGCGAAGCGGCACGCTTCTCAGGCATACCCGTGGCGCGTGTTCGGATGACGGTCTTCGCGGTCTCGGGTCTGATGGCGGGGTTCGCCGGCGTCGTCTACGTCGGCTACTTCGGGTCCGCCCGCGCCGACGCCGGAACCGGATCGCTCCTTGACGTCGTGACGGCCGTCGTGCTCGGAGGGGTCGACATCTTCGGCGGCGCTGGCTCGATGCTCGGCGTGTTCCTCGCTCTCATCCTGGTCGCGGAGCTCCGCAACGGGATGCAGCTGGCGAACATCCAGGGCGACACCCAGGACATCGTGATCGGCGGGCTCTTGCTCGCGGCGATCATCGCCGGCAACCTGCTCCGCGCCGTCCAGGGAGGGCGGATCCGAGTGGGGCCGCTCCGCCTAGCTCGAAGGGAGGTGGTCGAACACGAAGCGACCGAGGCGATCATCGCCTCCAAGTTGGCACCCGAAAACCTGAAAGGAAGGTAAACGAATGCATAGATGGAGACTCGCCCCCGTCGGCGTGGTCGCAGGCGCCGCGCTCGCTACCACCCTGGCCTTGACGCTCTCGGCCGGGGCCACCACCAACAAGGGCTACAAGATCTTCTTCCTGCCGAAGACGACGACGATCCCGGTCTTCACGCAGAACGCCAAGGGCGCGAAGGCGGCGGCGAAGGAGCTGGGTGACAGCGTCACCTACAACGGCCCCACTGACGTTTCGGGACCCAAGCAAGTGCCGTTCATCGACTCTGCCGCTCGGCAGGGCTACAACGGGATCGTCATCTCGACACCGGACGCGAACGCCGTCGCTCCGGCGCTCAAGCGCGCCATGGCGAAGGGCGTGAAGGTGGTCTCGTACGACGCTGACACGGCGCCCGACTCGCGCACGATCTTCGTTGCCCCCTCCTCGAACAAGCTGATCGGCGCGCTCGAGGTGCAGTGGGCCTTCGACGAGACGGGCGGCAAGGGTGAAATCGCCATCCTCTCGGCGACGCCGACGTCTCCGAACCAGAACACGTGGATCAAGTTCATGAAGCAGGAGCTGGCGAAGCCGAAGTACAAGAACATGAAGCTGGTCAAGATCGCCTACGGCAACGACGAGCCGACCGAGTCCGCCAAGCAGACGCAGGCGCTCGTTCAGGCGTACCCGAAGCTGAAGGCGATCATCGCTCCGACGACCGTGGGCATCCAGGCCGCGGCGCAGGAGCTTCAGCAGGAGGGCAAGTGCGGCAAGATCCAGCTCACCGGGCTCGGCCTT
Source organism: Gaiellales bacterium (assembly GCA_038237665.1). Taxonomy (GTDB): domain Bacteria; phylum Actinomycetota; class Thermoleophilia; order Gaiellales; family Gaiellaceae; genus JBBRYK01. The sequence goes on from JBBRYK010000001.1 coordinate 37,829, forward strand.
CCCAACGACATGCGCAAGTACGTCAAGGCCGGGTGTGCGAACAAGTTCGGTCTCTGGGACGAGCAGGCTCTCGGCTACCTCGCGACCTACGTCGTTCACAACGTGATCGCGGGCAAGCTGACCGGCAAGCTCGGGCAGTCCTTCACGGCCGGGCACCTCGGCAAGTTCACCGTCGCTGTCAGCGACGGCAACAAGCCAGTGGTCGTTCTCGGCCCGCCCCTGGCGTTCACGCCGCAGAACATCGACAAGTACCACTTCTAGAAAAGCCCCGGACAGGAGGGCGGAGGCGTCTCGGCTTCCGCCCTCCGTCCGGGAGGAGCGAAATTGTCCGGAGGCAGGGAGCGATGGTTCGTACCGGACGCCTTTCTCCCGGTGGGGTCGTCGCACGGCGTCGCCAGCCACGAATCGGCTTGCCTCTTGAACTGCGGTGACGAGGAGACCCGGGTCCGGTTCACGTTCTTTTTCGAGGACCGGGATCCGCTCGGGCCCGTCGAAGTGCTCCTCGGCGCGCGCCGCGCCCGGCACGTACGCCTCGACGATCCCGCCCAGATCGGGGGCGTCGAGCTTCCTCGAGGAGTCTGCTACGCGTACGCCGTCGAAAGCGACGTGCCCATCGTCCTCCAGCACTCCCGCCTCGACACCTCGAACGGCGCATACACGCTCTTCACGACGATCGCCTACGGCGAGTAGATCCCGCCAAGGAGGCCCGCCGTCCGGCGCGACGCGTGACCGCGTCACCGGCATCCCGACGCGACCGCGACTGGACCGCCGCGCCGAGCTCTCCGGTCTCCGCATCACGCGCGACGATCGAGTACGTCACACCGTGAATCTAAGCGAGCTGCCAGGCCGCGTATCCTTGCTGCAGTGGCCACCAGAGCCGTCCCTTTGCCGCTGGAGCGGCTGCCGAATGCGCTGACGATCGCGCGGTTCGCGCTGATTCCACTGTTCGTCGCCTTCCTCCTCTCCGCCGAGGGCGGCCACAGCTGGGCGGCGGGAGTCGTGTTCGGAATCGCCGGAGTGACCGACCAGATCGACGGCTGGCTGGCCAGGCGCTGGCGCGCCGAATCCAACTTCGGCCGGATCGCCGACCCCCTGGCCGACCGGCTGATGATCGGCTCGGCGGTCATTCTGCTGGTCATCGCCGACCGGCTGCCGTGGCCCGCCCTCGCGATCGTCGTCGCCCGAGACGCCGTGCTGGTGCTCGGGCTGACCCTCTTCGCCGGGCGCGGGATCTCCGTCGAGGTCAACTTCGTCGGCAAGGTCGCGACCTGGGCGCTCTACTCGTCCGTCGGCTTCGTGCTCGTCACGCACAAGTCCGACGAGTGGCCGCTCTGGATCTTCTGGGTCGGAGTGGGACTCGCGGTTGCCGCAGGTGGGCAATACGTCTACGACACATGGAAGGAAATCCGTCGATGAAGGCCGTCGTCATGGCGGGCGGGGAGGGGACCCGTCTCCGGCCGCTGACGTCGAACCAGCCGAAGCCGATGGTTCCGATCGTCGGCAAGCCGTGCATGGAGCACATTCTCGAATTGCTCAAGGAGCACGGCTTCGAGGACATCGTCGTCACGCTCGCGTTCCTCCCGCAGGCGATCCGGGGCTACTTCGGCGACGGGGAGTCGCTCGGCCTGCGGATCGAGTACTCGGTCGAGGAGGCGCCGCTCGGAACCGCCGGCTCGGTGCGGCTTGCTTCCGCCCGCCTGACGGAGACGTTCCTCGTCATCTCGGGCGATGCGCTCTGCGACGTCGATCTGACGCGGCTGGTCGAGTTCCATCGCGAGAAGGGGGCGGCGGTGACGATCGGCCTGAAGTCGGTCGAGAACCCGCTCGAGTTCGGGATCGTCGTGACCGATTCCGAGGGCCGCGTCGAGCGCTTCCTCGAGAAGCCCTCGTGGAGCCAGGTCTTCTCGGACACGATCAACACCGGCATCTACGTGATCGAGCCTGAGGTCCTGCAGCACATCCCGACCGACCGCCCCTACGACTTCTCCAAGGAGCTCTTTCCGCACCTGCTCGAGATGGGGCGGCCGATCTACGGCCACGTCATGGACGGCTACTGGCAGGACATCGGCAATCTCGACCAGTACCGGCAGGCGAACTTCGACGCACTCGACCAGAGCGTCCGCCTGAACATCGCGGGCATCCGGATCCGCGGGAACATCTGGCTCGGGGAGGCTGCCGACGTCGCCGACCTGGAGGCCGTCGAGGCGCCTGCGTTCGTCGGGAACTACTGCCGGATCGATTCGGGGGCCACGGTCGGCCCGTACTCCGTGCTCGGTACGAGCGTGACCCTGCGCGAACGTGCCCGAACGGCCCACTCGGTGATCGACGCCTCGACGCACATCGGGCGCCGTGCGCTGATCGAAGGGGCAATTCTGGGCCGAAGCTGCGACGTCCGCGAGCACGTACGGATCCACGAAGGTGTCGCGATCGGTGACGAGGTCACGCTCGGCGCCCAGACGGTGGTCATGCCCGGCGTCCGCATCTACCCCTACAAGGAGGTCGAGTCCGGCGCCCACATCTACGAAAGCGTGATCTGGGAATCGCGCGCCTCCTCGCGCCTCTTCACCAAGGAGGGCGTGAGCGGGCTCGTCAACGTCGACCTGACGCCCGAGACGGCCGTTCGACTCGCCGCAGCGCTCGGGACGGCGCTGAAGCGCGGAGCGCGGGTCGTCGCCAGCCGTGAGTCTCCCGCCGCCTGTCGGATGCTGAAGCGGGCGCTGATCGCGGGCCTGACTTCGACCGGCGTCGGGGTCGCCGACCTTCGCGTCATCCCCGCCTCCGTGGCACGGCACCTGCTGAAGACGGAGAGCTACGACGCCGGCGTCCACGTCGGCGCCAGCACCTCGGATCCGGAGATCGTCCAGATCCGGTTCTTCGAACCGCCCGGCATCCAGCTGTCGGCCGGCCTCCAGAAGGAGATCGAGAAGCACTTCACGCGCCACGAGCTGCGCCGGGTGAACTTCGGCGAGATCGGCGCCGTCACCTACCCGGCGCGGGTCCGCGAGAGCTACGCCCAGGACCTCCTGAGCACGCTCGACCTGGAGGCGATCCGCAAGCGGGGGTTCCGCATCGTCGTCGACTACGGCTACTCGGCGGCGTCGTTCGTGCTCCCGCTGCTGCTCGGGCCGCTCGGCGTCGAGGCGATCAGCGCCCACGGCTTCACCGCGGAGGGCCCGACCGGCCCCACACTCCTGCGGCGGACGATCGGCCAGGCCAAGCGACTCGTGCCGGCGGTCGGCGCCCACTTCGGCGTCGTGTTCGACAGTGCCGCCGAGAGGCTCTACCTGATCGACGAGCAGGGCCACGAAGTTCCCGTCGAGCAGACGCTGCTGCTGTTCCTCCGGCTGATCGGGTCGGACGGCAGACGCGGAAAGCTCGCGTTTCCGGTCACGGTGACGACGCAGGTCGACCGGATCGTCGAAGGCGCAGGGCTCGAGATCGTGCGCACGCCCGCCTCGCTCGCCGAGCTCACCCGGGTGGCCGCCGAGGACGGCGTGATCTTCGCGGGCGCGCTGGGTGGCGGCTACGTCTTCCCCGAGTTCCTGCCCGCCTACGACGCCGTCGCGAGCCTCTGCAAGCTGCTCGAGCTGCTGGCGCCCGTCGACGAGCCGCTCTCGGCGCTCGTGGACACGCTGCCGCGCTCGACCCTCGTGCACCGCCAGCTCCCCTGCCCGTGGGCGCTGAAGGGCATGGTCATGCGGGTTCTGACCGAGGAGCTCCGCGACCGGGACGTCGACCTGATCGACGGGATCAAGGTGACCGACGAGCGCGGCTGGGCGCAGGTGCTCCCCGACGCCGACGAGCCGCTCGTGCACATCTACGCGGAAGGGGAGACCGAGGAGCTCTCGGAGAAGCTCGAAGGCGAGCTTCAGCACCTCGTCGAGTCGATCATGCAGCGGGACGAGGCGGCCGTCACCTAGGAGCAAGGAAACGCCGTCGTAAGCTAGGATCTCTAGTTGAGGTTGAACCTTCCGACCGAAAGGCGCGCCTTGGAACCGTTTCCCGACCTGTCGACGCTTCCCGATGACGAGCTGCGCGACCTGATCCACGACTGCGAGCGCCAGGAGAACGAGATCTCCTATCAGCGGCGCCTTCTGCACGGCAAGATCGGTCTGCTGCGCGCGGAGCTCGTCGCGCGGCTGCAGAAGAAGGGGGAGGGGGCCCTCGAGGTCGACATCCAGAAGCTGACCGCCATCCTGGCCGGCAGAGGCCCGTCGATCGACGAGGAGCTAGGGGCCGGCCCCGACGAGGCCGCCTAGCACTCCGCGCCGCGGAGGCTGACCGTGAGCCACGTCTACTGCCCAGAGTGCGGCTTCCAGAACCCGGGGGCCTCCAACTACTGCTCGAAATGCGGTGCCCTGCTCGTTCCCGACGACGAGCACGCCGACACGACCGTCAGCCTCACCCCCGAGGAGGTCGAAGAGGAGGGCGTCCTCTCGCTTGAGGGCCTGGAAGGGCCGGCCCTGGTCGTGCGGACCGGTGGTGGTCGCGCAGGCGAGCACTTCACGCCCACGAGCGACGTGACTTCGATCGGCCGGTCGCCCGACTGCGACATCTTTCTCGACGACGTGACCGTCTCCCGGCGTCACGCCGTGCTCACGGAGAAGGGCGGCGAGTTCACGATCGAGGATCAGGGCAGTCTCAACGGCACCTTCCTGAACCGTCACCGAATCGACGCCGCCGAGAGTCTCGAGGACGGCGACGAGATCCAGGTCGGCAAGTACCGGCTGATCTTCCTCTCACGATGACCGTCACCGCCCAACCCACCGAGCGCCGGCTGCTGACGATCGGAGCGGTCTGCCGGCGGCTCCAGCCCGAGTTCCCGGATATCTCGATCTCAAAAATCCGCTACCTCGAGGATCAGGGCCTGCTCACACCGCGCCGGACGCAGGGTGGGTACCGCCTGTTCGGCGAGGACGACGTCGAGCGGCTGGAGACGATTCTCCGCCTCCAGCGCGACGAGTTCCTGCCGCTGCGCGTGATCCGGCAGGAGCTCGCCTCGCCGCTCTCCAAGGAGCGGCGGCGCCGGCGGCCGGTAGGTCTCACGGGCGAGGAGGACGACATCGACATCGAGGAGCTCTGCGAGCGGGCCGGGATCACGACTCAGCTGGTACGGGAGCTCGAGGAGTACGGGTTGATCGCCCCGGTCTCGCGGAACGGCGAAAAGCGCTATCCGGAGGGGGACGTCGACGTCGCGGCCGCGTGTACCCAGCTCGCCCGCTTCGGCATCTCCGCGCGCCATCTACGCGCTTTCCGGACCGCCGCCGATCGCGAGGCCGCGCTGCTCGAGCAGCTGGTCGCGCCCTCGCTCCGGTCGCGCAACGCCGAGCGGCGTCAAGCCGGGCTCGAGGATCTCCACGCCCTCGCCGAGGTCGCGCAGGAGCTTTCACAGCTCCTGTTCTGGCGGGACCTTCGGCGCCTGGCGAACGCGTAGAGTCCTCGCGTGGCCCTTGACCTGAAGGAGAAGATCCGCGAGGTCCCGGACTTCCCGCGGCCGGGAGTCGGCTTCAAGGACATCACTCCGCTGCTCGCCGATCCCGAGGCGCTCCGGGAGACGCTCTCCAGGCTCTCGGAGTGGGCCGGCGAGCGTAAGCCCGACATCGTCGTCGGAGCAGAGGCTCGCGGGTTCATTCTCGGAGCCGCGCTCGCGGCCGAGATCGGGTCCGGCTTCGTCCCGGCCCGCCGCCCGGGGAAGCTTCCGCCGGAGACCGTCAGCGCGACGTACGCCCTGGAATACGGCCAGAATTCCCTCGAGCTCCATCCCGACGCGATCGGCGGCGGCGCACGCGTTCTCATCCACGACGACGTGCTGGCGACGGGGGGGACCGTGCAGGCGATCGGGAAGCTGATCGAGGACCTGGGCGGCGAGATCGTCGGCGTTTCGTTCATCATCGAGCTCACGTTCCTGAACGGGCGGGATAAGCTCGGTGATTGGGACGTGGACGCCCTGATCCAGTACTAAAGCTCTCGGCGTCGTCCTGCCGTGCCGATTACATAGGGCCATGTACGACGCGCTGACGACCCGCTACACGTTCGCGTGCCCGGCGCGGGGCGAGGCACGTGTGCGCCTGTCGGCCTTCCGCGTCGTCGAGCGGCTGCCCGGCGCTGCCCACCCGGCCGTCTATCGGGTCAGCTTCGCGTGCGAGTGCGGCGACGAGCATCCGGGTCTCGTCTCTCACGACGAGCTCGACTGGGCGCCGCTCGGCCTCGCCGAGGACAAGAGCGCCTTCCTCAACCTGATGACAGCGAAGGTCGAAGCTTTGAGCGGTGAGCTCTCCGATCTGGCAGCGCGCTTTATCCAGGGCGGGCGCTGGCCCTGGAGCTTCTTCTGCTATCCGGAGGAGCGGCCCCGGCCGGTCTTCCCGTCCTCGTTCTTCCTGATCGCCCCGGGCGCCCAGCGTGACACGATCGGCGTCGCCGTCCGCTGTCCGGCGTGCCAGAGAACGTCGATCAACCTCGTTTCCGCAGCGCACGTCGACCTCCCGTTCCACGACGATCCGGAGATCGGCGTGGTCGAGCACGTCTTCGCCCCGGACGCCGACGCGGCGATCGACGAGTTCCGCGCGGAGCTCTACTCCGCGACTTTCGACTCGAGACGGCTCCACCTCCACTGAGAGGCCGATGTGAAATTCCGCCGGGCCGGATGACGCCCCCGACTGCGGCCCAATTTCACATCAACCTCTAGCACTTTGGGGGCGGGCGTGGTAGACAGCGCCCGATGGTTCACCCCGTGCGTGCCGTCTTCACGCTGCTCGGCGTCGCAACCGCCGGCTTCCTGATCTGGCTCTCGACGCAGTTCGGATCGGGCGTCGGCGCGTACTGGACCAAGATCGGGCTGCTGGCCGCCGCCGGGCTTGCCCTGCCTCTGTCGCAACTCTTCGGCGGGTGGACGAAGTGGGGGTGGCCGCGGTTCTCGCCGTACGTCCTGCTGGTCGGGTTCCTGCCCGCGCTGGTCGTCGCCGGCTGGGTGATCCTCGCCGGCCAGCCCGACGCCAACTGGTTCCAGCGGCACATCACGAGCTGGTCCAACGACCTGCACGTGGCGCGGCTCGTCCGCCACCTCCGCGAGACCTACCTCGACGTGCTCGCCTTCGGTCTCGGCACGGTCTTCGGGTTCAGCTTCGACACGACTGGTCCGCGACAGCCGGCGGCGAAGCCGCAGGTTGCCGCTGCCGGCGCCGCGCCGGTCGTGACGTCGCCGGACAGGACGGCTCCGGCGCCGGCCGAGCCGGCGACCGAGGTCTTGCAGCCGGCCGACACCTCGGCCGAGACCCAGGTCGCCTGGCCGCGGTCTGCCGACAGCGCGGAGACGCAGGTCACTCCTTCGGAGGAAAAACCGCCGGAAGCCTGAGAAACCTCCGGCTCAGGGATGGCCCGCCACCTCGGGAGTCGCGATAACAGAGCCATGACCACCGCACAGCAGAGAGTCACGCCGGAGCAAGAGCCTCCGGAACGCGCTTCGGCCGCCGAACGGCTCGAAACCGCCCTAGGCGGAGACCTGACCCGGTTTCTGCTGGCGGCGCTCGCCAAGCCACAGAGCACGACCAAGCTGTAGACAACGACCGTCTCAGGACGGCCGCCCGCCCGGATTACCTCGGGCGGATCTCCTCCTCGCCGTACACCCGGACGTACAGGAAGATCAGGAAGCCGGCGACTATGGCGAGGGGGACGGCTGTTCCCTGCTGGACGCCGACGGAGAGCAGCCCGGCCCAGATGAAGAGGGTGAAGAACAGGGCCCAGAGGAACGAGATGACGCCATGGTCGACGCTGGGGGGCCGAGGCGGGTGCACCGCGTTGATCGTAACGCGCGGGCCGCGCTGCTCGCTTCGGCAGGCAGAAAAAGTTCTGCCCCGCAAACCGGCAAGCCGGATCACGGGGCAGAAATTCGCCGAGCCGGTTTCGCTTTCGTCCACCGCTCCCGTTGACTTTCGGCTTCCGCCTACAGTCCCCGAGTGCGGTTTCGACCTACTCGCGCTCCGTGCTCGGCGCAAGTAGGAACCTAGTAGGTGTCAACACCCCTGGCAAGGGGGTCTGAACAAGCAAAGCCCGCAATTTGCGAAAAGTGCAATTTTCCACATTTCCACAGCCGATCATGCAGCCTGTGGAGAGCCCTGTGGAAACCTGCGCGGGGGAGCGGGGGAGAGTTACGCGGGGGAGAGCTAGAGGGCGAAGTAGATCGTGAGCGCAACGCCGGCCAGGAAGCAGTAGACGGCGAACGGGGTCAGACGGTTGGTCTCGAAATAGCGCATCAGGAACCGGACGGCGAGGTACGCCGTGAAGGCGGAGCAGAGGGCGCCGACGAGCGCCGGTCCGCGAACACCGTCGCCCTGGTGGCCAAGGAGCTCGGGCAGCTTGAGCGCGGCCGCGGCGCCGATGATCGGCGTGGCGAGCAGGAACGAGTACCGTGCCGCGTCCTCGTTCGAGAGCCCGGCGAGCAGCCCGCCGCCCATCGACGCACCCGACCGGGAGAACCCCGGGATCAGCGCGAGGGCCTGGGCGGTGCCGACGCCGAGTGCCTCGATCCACCCGACGCGCTTGACGATGCGGGCGTCCGGATCGCCGGTCTCGTGCATGGGGGCGCGCCGGCGCAGGAGCTCTGCGCCGTACAGCATCATCCCGTTCAGGATCAGGAAGAACGCGGCCGACCGCGCGGAGGCGAAGGCGTGCCGGAGGGCGTGTTCGAGCAGGAGTCCGAGGATCCCGGCGGGAATCGTGCCCACGATCAGGAGCCAGGCGAGCTTGGCGTCGACGTCGTCCTCACCGATCCCGCGATCGCGCAGGCTTCGTCCGAGGCCCTTGACGATTCGGACCCAGTCCTGCCAGAAGAAGCCGAGCAGGACGATCGCCGTCGCGAGATGCGTGGCCACGAGGAAGGTGATGAAAAACGAGTCGTTCTGCCGGATGTGCCAGCCGAGCAGCTTCGGGAGGATGACGCTGTGGCCGAGGCTCGAAACGGGAAAGAGCTCCGACACGCCCTGGAGCAGGCCGAGAACGACCGCCTGGAAATACGAGATCACGTGTTAGGCCGCGGGGCTGGTTCGCTTGCCGCCGCCGGTCTGGAACCACGCGAACGCCAGCACGGCGAGCCCGACGACGAGCGCCGCGATTCCGTGCTTGACGTGATGGTGATTCGAGCCGGCCTCGTGGCCGGGGAACCACGACGGGAGCGAATGTGCAGGCTCGACCCAGTACACGACCGCGACGACGAGCAAGGCGAGACCGAGGAGAGCGGCTGCGGCAGTCAAAGCGGGACTCTTGCGCATCGGGCCTCAGTGTAGGGAAGACCCCGGCCAGACGAGCGAAACACCCCGACTTGACATAACGCCTGTTCTCGTGCGCTGACCGGTAACGGCCCGAAGGCGTGACTTTCCGGCCGGGCAGGGTTAAGGTCGGTCTACCCGGGGAATGTCGTAAGCCCAAGCCCCCGGGGATGACCTACCGCCTAGTGGAACTCGACCTACTCGTCGCCAACGAGGAACTCCAGCAACTGCTCGAGGCAGCCGAGCAGACTGGCTCCGTGCGCCATTCCGAGCTCCACGAGCTGCTCGAGCCGCACGAGCTCGATCCGCTCGAGGTGGACGCGGTCTATCGCGAGCTCGAGCAGCGTGGAATCGAGGTCGTCGACGACGAGGCGGCCGCCGAGCAGGCGCCACCGCCGCCGCCGCCCGTGGTGACGCAGGTCGAGTCGACGACGGACGCGCTGCAGCTGTTTCTCCGCGAGGCGGGACGGCATGCGCTGCTGACCGCCCCGCAGGAGGTTGAGCTGGCGAAACGGATCGAGCGCGGCGACGCCCAGGCCAAGCAGCACATGATCCAGGCGAACCTGCGGCTCGTGGTCTCGATCGCGAAGAACTATCGAAACCAGGGCCTGCCCTTCCTCGACCTGATCCAGGAGGGCACGCTCGGCCTGATCCGCGCGGTCGAGAAATTCGACTGGCGCCGCGGCTACAAGTTCTCGACCTATGCGACCTGGTGGATCCGCCAGGCGGTTGCGCGCGCACTGGCGGACAAGGCCCGGACGATCCGAATGCCCGTGCACATCGTCGAGCGGCTGCAGAAGATGAATCGCGCCGAGCGGAACCTCTGGACCCAGCTCGGGCGCGAGCCGACGCTCGACGAGATCGCCGACGAAGCGAGCCTTCCGATCCATCAGGCCAAGGAGGTGCGCGCGGCCGCGCGTGCTGCCGCCTCGCTCGACCAGCCGGTCGGCGAGCAGGAGGACGCGGTCCTGGGCGACTTCGTGGCGGGCGAAGGGCTGCTCCCGGAGGAGCAGGTCGAGCTTTCGCTCAGAAGCAAGGCGCTGGCGCAGGCGCTGGCCGCCCTCTCCGAACGGGAACGGCAGGTCCTCGTGCTCCGCTACGGCCTCTCCGACTACGAGCCGAAGACGCTCGAGGAGATCGGCCGCCGCCTCGGGCTGACACGCGAGCGTGTCCGTCAGATCGAGGTCGACACCCTCCGTCGTCTCGCGACGCTTCGCGAGATGGAATCCGTCGCCGGCTAGCGGCGCCGGCCGGCTATCGGTGGTTGCCGGGGCGGCTTCGCGCCCTTGGCCTCACTCGCCGAGGTAGAGCTGGAGGTCGGGCGCGACGATCCGTAGCTCGCAGAGTGCCTTCGACTCGAGCTGGCGGACGCGCTCGCGCGTGATCCCCATGTGCGCGCCGACCTGCTCCAGGGTCTGCGGGGGAACGTCTCCGAGACCGAAGCGCATTGCCACGACCATCTGCATGCGGGGATTGAGGCTCGAGATGGCGCGCTTCAGCTCTGCGTGCCGGTGGCGATCGGCCGTGACGAGCTCGGGGCGCTCGGCCTGTTGGTCCTCGATCAGGTCGCCGAAGTTGCTCTCGCCGTCACCGACCGGTGTCTCGAGGCTGACCGGGTCCTCCATCAGATCGAGGAGCTCGTGCACGCGCCTCTCGGCGACCCCGCTTTCCTTGGCGATCTCGGCCAGGTCGGGCTCGCGGTTCAGTTTCTGGGCGAGGACGCGGCGTGCGCGCATGACCTTGCGCACCTGCTCGGCAACGTGGACCGGGAGCCGGATCGTCCGGCCCTGGTCTGCGAGTGCCCTGGTCACGGCCTGGCGAATCCACCAGGTTGCGTACGTCGACAGCTTGTAGCCCATCTTGTAGTCGAATTTCTCCACGGCGCGGATCAGGCCGAGGTTTCCCTCCTGGATCAGGTCGAGGAGCGGCACGCTGGCCTTCGTGTAGTTCCGCGTGATCGACATCACCAAGCGGAGGTTCGACTGGATCAGCTTGCGCTTGGCGTCTTCGTCACCGGCGTCCTTGAGCCGGGCGAGCTCGCGCTCCTCGCCGCGGGTCAGCAGCCGCCCGTCGCCGATCTGGCGCACGTAGAGCTTCAGCGGGTCGCCGGCCGGCGCGTAGGTTTCCTCGACCTCTTCCTTCTCCTCGACCTCGTCGAGCGCAGGCAGCAGCTCGAGCTGGGGCTCGGCTGCCAGCTCGTGCTCGAAGTCGGGTAGCGACCGCTGTTCCATCGTTTCTCTCTATCGACGTCCCTCATTCGGTGAGGGAACCCCCGTTCGAGTGAGGTCCTTCGGCGGCCTTCCCCCACCCTCACAAACCCGTTACAAACGGCTCGCTAACTTACTTGCGATCGCGCTCGTCATAAGGGTTCGATGCCCTGGAACGTCCGCACAAGCTCGTAGGCTCGGCGCTCGATGTGCGGCATCGCCGGATTCAGCCTCAGCCGTTCGAGTGGTGTCGGGCGGACGCTTTCTGCGCAGGCCTTGCTCGCGGGCATCGCCGAGCGCGGTGCGGACGCCGTGGGCTATGCATTTCGGGGCGGCGACGGTCGCGCGACGCTGCACAAGCAGCGCTCAGGGGCGAGCGAGCTCCTCGACCGGGTCCACGTGCCTGCCGGCGCCACGCAGGTGCTCCTCCACGTCCGGGACTACACGAAGGGTCACCCGCGGATCGAGGCGAACAACCATCCCGTCCGGCACGGCGCCGTCGTCGGCGTGCACAACGGGATCATCTTCAACGACGACGAGCTCTTCGCCGCCCGCGGGATCGCCCGGCACGAGAGCGCGATGAGCGTGGACTCCGAGATCATCTTCGCCCTCGCCGAGGCGTCCCGCAGCGACCCCCGCGTGCTCGAGGCGCTGCGGGGCTCGATGGCGTCCGCGTGGCTCGACGAGCGTGAGCCGGGCCTGATCAGACTCGCCCGGGGCACCGGCCGCCCCGTCTGGGTCGGCTACGGGCCGGGCGAGGTGTTCTTTGCCTCAACGGCGGCCGCGCTCGAGCTGGCGGAGCGCTTCTGCGGCCTCCAGCTCGCGAAGGAGGAGCTCGACGAGGGGACGCTCGTCACCCTGGCCGACGGCCGCGAAATCGAGCGCGAGCGGTTCGATCCGGACCGTGCCTTCGAGGAGCAGTCGCTCCCGGCCGTGCGGGCCCCACGCGAAGGTGCGCTCTGCCTGCAGCGCTTAACGGCGCTAGCGGGGCTCGCCTAGCGGCCCAGCCGTCCGTCCGGGGCGATCGCCTCTCCCGCTTCGAGCAGCCGCTCGCGGATCAGGAACTGGAACGTCGACCACGCCCCCCGGCGGGCTTCGAACAGCCGGTACACCTGCCACTCAGTGGGGAGCGAAGGGTCCACACGGCGGGCGTCCGCCCAGTCGGAGAACCGCGGCAACCGCCCGAGGTTCCTGGACAGCTCGACACCGTGCTCGACCGCCTGCTCGAGCCGTTCCTCGCCGGTCGGGACCGAAAAGCCGGCCTCGCGCAGCGCAGCGCGCAGCGATCCGAACGTGTGCCAGTACAGGGACTTCGACGGGACCTCGCCGCGATGCTCGTCGAGGTCGCGTGCAGTCGGCACGTGGCCGAGGCGCTCGCCGAGGCTCTGCAGCGCGCCGAGCAGCTCCTCGCGCGTCGCAAACCGCCGCGGCAGAAGCCCTGCCCGGCGCTTGGCCGCGTTCCAGCTGCCGAAGTGCTCGATCACGGTCTGCGGGTGCACGGTGGTCTTCTCGTCCTGGGCGAACTCGCGCATCGTCGGCGAGCGGCCGAGCCGCTCTGCGCACTCCCGGAGCTCCGCCAGGATTTGGTCGTCGGAGTAGCGCTTGCGAATTCCGGCGCGGAAGGCTTCGAGAGCCGCCTGGTCGATGCCTTCGATCGCGCGCGAGGTGCGTTTGCGCCCCACAACAACCAGTGTAGAGCACTTTGGACATTTCACAAGAGGACTAGACTGGGATGATGCGTCTGCGCACCGAGGTAGCGCTTGCACGGGCGGTCGGCCGCCTGTCGCGGCTCGCCGGTCGCGGCGGTGGCACGACGCTGCCCGGCAAGCTGCTGGCCGCCGTCGATCCCGGCGCCGTCTCGAAGCTCGCCGCCCGGCTTCCACAGGGCTCCGCGGTCATCTCGGCGACCAACGGGAAGACGACGACGGCGGCAATGGTGGCCGAGATCCTCGCCCCCACGGTGCGTCTTGCCCACAACCGCTCGGGCGCGAACCTCGTCTCGGGGATCGCTTCGACGCTGCTGTCGTCGAACGGAGCGGAGCTCGGCCTGTTCGAGGTCGACGAGGGCGCCTTTCCCTCCGTCGTCGAGCGCGTACGCCCTCGAGCCGTATGCCTCGGCAACCTCTTCCGCGATCAGCTCGACCGCTACGGCGAGCTGGAGCTGATCGCCGACCGCTGGCGCCGTGCAGTGGAGCACCTGGACCCGGACGCCTGGCTGATCGTGAACGGGGACGATCCCCAGGTCGGAGATCTCGATCGCCCCGGCGGGCGCCGCGTCGTCTTCGGCCTCGACGATCCGCGCCAGGCGCGGTCGTCTCTTCAGCACGCCGCAGACTCGAAGTTCTGCCTCCGCTGCGGCACGCCGTACCGCTACGCCGCCGCATACGTGGGCCACCTCGGCGACTACCGGTGCCCCTCCTGCGGACATGGCCGGCCGACGCTCGACATCCTTGCGCGCCAGGTCGAGCCCCGTGGCCTGGCGGGAACGGCCTTCGACCTCGTCCTGCCGCCGGACACGCGCCGCGTCGAGCTACGCCTTCCCGGCCTCTACAACGTCTACAACGCGCTTGCGGCGGCAGCGCTCGCGCGCTCCCTGGGAGCAACCACGGAACAGATCGTGTCCGGTCTCCAGGGCTTCTCCGCCGCGTTCGGCCGCTTCGAGCGGATCGCGATCAACGATCGCACCCTCCTCATGCTGCTGATCAAGAACCCGGCCGGAGCGAACGAGGTCGTTCGGACGCTGCTCGACGCGGGTGCTCCTTCCCACCTCGTGATCGCGCTGAACGACGAGATCGCCGACGGACGGGACGTCTCCTGGATCTGGGACGTCGACTTCGAGCCGCTCGTCGGAGGTCTCGAGCGTCTGGTCGCAACCGGAGGGCGGGCGGCCGAGCTGGCGCTCCGCTTCAAGTACGGCGGCCTCGACGAGGGGAAGATAGAGGTCGTGCCCGAGCTCGCGGACGGCCTCGATCGCGGCCTTGCGCTCACTCCGCGCGGCGGCGAGCTGACCCTCCTCCCCACCTATACAGCCATGCTCGGCCTCAGGGGGATCGTCGCCGAGCGCGGGTTCGTGCGGCCCTACTGGGAGGCCGCAGGATGAGGATCGTCGTCGGGCACCTCTACCCCGACTACCTGAACATCTACGCCGACCGGGGGAACATCGCTGTCCTCGCTCGGCGCGCGGCCTGGCGCGGTCACGAGCTGGATGTGCGGGAGATCGGCCTCGGCGACGGGCTCCAGCCTGAGGCCTACGACCTCCTCTACGTGGGCGGAGGCCAGGACCGCGAGCAGGCGCTGATCGCGCCCGACCTCGCAGCGAAAGGGCCCGCGCTGCGTGCGGTGGTGGAGCGCGGGAAGCCCGTTCTCGCGGTCTGTGGCGGCTACCAGCTGCTGGGGCGCTTCTATCGCGACCGCGACGGGGGCGAGCTTCCGGGCGCCGGAGTCTTTCCGCTCGAGACGATCGCCGGCGAGCGCCGCATGATCGGCGACGTCCTGCTCGAGTGCCGGCTCGACGGCGAGCGACGGACGCTGGCCGGCTTCGAGAACCACGCGGGCCGCACGCTTCTCGACGCAGGCGCCGAAGCCCTCGGCCGCGTGGTCGACGGGTTTGGCAACGACGGGAAGTCCGGCTACGAGGGCTGCCGCGTCCGAAACGCGCTCGGGACGTACCTACACGGCCCGCTGCTCCCCCGGAACCCCTGGCTCGCCGACTGGCTGCTCGAACGAGCTTCCGGCGAGCGGCTCGAGCCGCTGCCGGACGACCTCGAGGCCCGGGCCCACGCCGTGTCCTCGGAGCGCGCACGGCGTCGCGGCGGCCGCTATTGACGCAGCGGGGCGATGCGAGATAATCGCGCGCGATGGAGGCGGGTCCCCCGGCAGCCGTACCCCCTGAACGCCGGCTGCTGCTGGAGCGCTGGGCGGGTGCAGGTGCGTTCCTCTACGTCGCGCTCTTCATCGTGGGGACGTTGCTTCAGCAGGACGGCCCGGATACGAACTCGGCGCCCGAGAAGCTGATCGCCTACTGGAGCAAGGGAAGCCACCGCGACAAGGCAGGCTTCGGCTGGCTGCTCGCGATCATCGGTGTCTTCTTCTTCCTCTGGTTCCTGGCGGCGCTCCGGCAGTCGATCCGCCGTCTGGACGGAGACAGCATCTTGAGCGGCCTCGTGACGATCGGCGGCACGGTCTACGCGACGCTGACGCTCGCCGCCTTCTCCCTGGACATGGTTGTGAAAACGGTCGCCGACGATTCGTACCGCCATCAGGTGTACCCGCAGCTCATTGCCGTCAGCGACAGCTTCTGGTGGATCCTCCACTCGGCCGGAGGGGTCGGCGCGGCGGCGATGATGATCGGCGCATCGGTTGCGGCGATGCGCGCCGGAAAGGTGCCGCCATGGGCCGGCTGGCTCGGCGCGCTCGCCGGAATCTCCGCCATCGTCTCGTTCCTCGCGATCCCGTGGATCGTGATCGCGGTCTGGCTGATCGTTGCGGGCGCCTTGCTGCTGCGTCAGGGCGCCCAGAGCGAGCCCAGGTAGACCACCGGGTCGCCGGGCCGCCAGCGCGCCAGGAAGCGCTGGATCGGGGGGTGCAGGACGACCTCCTCGAGCTCGCCGACCCCGAACAGCCGGTGGCCGCGGACGGCCGCGTCGGCCGAAGTCACCTTCTCGAGCGACCGGCCCGTGAGGTCGCCGGCAAAGATGATGTGCACGACGTGCTTCTGGGCGAAGCTGCGCACCGGGGAGATCGAGTCGACGATCGCGACGGGCCCTTCGAACGGCGTGACCTCGACGCCCACCTCCTCCATCAGCTCGCGGTCGAGCGCATCGACCAGGCTCTCGCCGGAGTTGACGCCGCCGCCCGGCAGGAGCCAGTACTCCTTGCCCGGCTTCTCGTGGCGACAAAGCAAGAGGCGGTCGTTCCAGCGCAGCAGCGCGGA
Organism: Gaiellales bacterium; assembly: GCA_038237665.1. Classification (GTDB taxonomy): domain Bacteria; phylum Actinomycetota; class Thermoleophilia; order Gaiellales; family Gaiellaceae; genus JBBRYK01. The sequence goes on from JBBRYK010000001.1 coordinate 54,229, forward strand.
GACGCGGATGCGCGGCTCGGCCATCAGGCTCCGGACGATCCGTGGCCGCCCTCGCCGCGCTCCGTCGGGGCAAGCGAGTCCACCTCGACCGGGTCGAACACGCCGATCGGCAGCACGACCAGCTGCGCGACCCGCATTCCCGGCTCGACCGCGAAGGTCTCCTCGCGGTCGGTGTTCAGGAGGATCACCTTCAGCTCACCCCGGTAGCCGGCATCGATCAGGCCGGGCGCGTTCAGTACCGTCACGCCGTTGTTGGCGGCAAGCCCGGACCGGCGGAGGAGAAACCCGGCGTAGCCGTCCGGGATCTCCACTGCCACCCCCGTAGAGACGATGCCCCGCTCCCCCGGCCCGAGCTCGACGGCGTCACACGCGACCAGATCGAGGCCCGCATCTCCGGCATACGCCCGCGCCGGCAGAACCGCGTCGGGCCGTAGGCGCTGGACTCGAAGCTCGTCGGTCACGAGGCGGTCTCGCCGACCGCCACGAGATCGGCGACGAGGTACCGCGCGAACCGGCGGAGCTCCCGCTCCGGCAAGCGGGCGCGTACCAACACGCCGTCAGGCCGGTCGGTGCGCTCGTCGATCGGGGTGCCGAGCGAATAGAGGTCGGCGAGGGCTGCGCCGTCTTCGTACGGGACGAGCAGCCGGACCGTGTGCAGGCGGTCGGCGAAGCGCTCGGCGACTCTCCGCTTCAGCTCCTCCACCCCCTCGCCCGTCAGGGCCGAAACCTGGAGCGACTCGGGGAAGCGATTCTCGAGCCTGCGCCGGTGCAGCGCATCGGCCCGGTCGATCTTGTTGACGACGATCTCCACGGGCAGCTCGTCGGCTCCGATCTCGGCCAGGACGCTCTCGACCGCCTCGACCATCGCGTCCAGACGGTCATCGGTCACCGACGCGTCGACGACGTGCAGAACGACGTCGGCCACGAGCGTCTCCTCGAGCGTCGCCGAGAAGCCCTCGACGAGGTCGTGAGGCAGCCGGCGGATGAAACCCACCGTGTCCGTCACCAGGTAGCGGCGGCCCTCGTACTCGAAGGCGCGCGTCGTCGGGTCGAGCGTCTCGAAGAGCCTGTTGTCGACCGACGCGTCGGCGCCGGTCAACGCGTTCAGGAGGGTCGATTTGCCGACGTTCGTGTAACCGGCCAGGGCGATCGTGGGGGCTTCCGAGCGGCGGCGTGCCTTGCGGCGGGTCGCGCGCTGCTTGCTCAGCTCGCGCAGGCGGCGGCGCAGCAGCGCCACCCGGCGGCGCGCAATCCGGCGATCCGTTTCGAGCTGCGTCTCGCCGGGGCCTCGCGTTCCGACTCCACCCCCGAGCCGCTCGAGGTGCTGCCACAGGCCGCGCATGCGCGGGAGGTTGTACTCCAGCTGCGCCAGCTCGACCTGGAGCTTCCCTTCGGCGCTCCGAGCATGCTGGGCGAAGATGTCGAGGATCAGCTGCGTGCGGTCGACGACCCGCGTCTTGAGCGCATCTTCGAGGTTCCGCTGCTGGACCGGGTCGAGCTCGTCGTCGACGAGCAGCGACTCGGCCTCCGCGTCGCCGAAGACCTGCTTCAGCTCTTCGAGCTTCCCCTTGCCGACGTAGGTGCGGCGATCGGGCCGTTCGCGATGCTGCACGACCTCGCCGACCGGCTCGACGCCGGCGGTCCGGGCGAGCTCGCGGAGCTCTCCGAGCTCCTCCTCGGCGTCGATCCCGGGGGCCAGCACGGCGACGATGAAAGCCCGCTCGGGAGCTGCCCCCGGAGCGGGGTCCGGCTGGCGATGGGTCACAGGCCGATTATGCCCGCATATGCTCGTTTCCCTATGGCTCCGGACCTGGCCGCTCGCACGCTCGAGCTCGTGAACATTGCCTCGGAGAGCCGGTCCGAAGAGGCCGCGGTCGGCTACGTGCGCGAAGCGATGCCCGGTAGCCCGGCGTACGACGAGGACACGGTGCTGCTCTACGGCCCCGAAGGCGCCCGCGTCTTGCTCGCGGGCCATGTCGACACCGTCCCCGCCCAGGGCAACATCCCGGGCCGGATCGAGGACAGCTCGGTCGTCGGCCTCGGCGCGAGCGACATGAAAGGCGGCGTGGCAGTGATGATCGAGCTCGCGCGCGCGGGCGCGTCATTCGCCTACCTCTTCTTCGGTCGCGAGGAGCTCGCCGCCGAGGAGAGCCCGCTGCCGAAGCTGTTCGAGCAGCATCCGCTCGAGGTCGACCTCGTGATCGTGCTCGAGCCGACCGACAACACGATCCAGGCCGGCTGCCTCGGCAACCTCAACGCGCGGCTCCTGTTCCGAGGTGTCAGCGCACACTCGGCGCGGCCGTGGACGGGCGAGAACGCGATCGACGCGGCCGTCCGCGGCCTGGCGCCCCTGGCGGAGCTCGAGCCCAACCCGGTCGAGGTGGAGGGTCTGGAGTTCGTCGAGGTGCTCAGCGTGACCGGAATCGAGGGCGGAATCGCGCCCAACGTGGTGCCCGACCTCGTCACGTGCACGCTGAACTACCGCTACGCCCCCAACCGCACCCGCGCCGAAGCCGAGGAGCGGCTGCGCTCGCTCGTCACCGCGGGCGAGCTCGAGATCACCTCGAACTCGCCGCCCGCGCGCGTCGCGGCGCGCTCTCCGCTGGTTCGCCGCCTGGCCGAGGTCGGCGGCTTTCCCGTTCAGCCGAAACAGGCCTGGACTCCCGTCGCGGACTTCACCGCACGCGGCCTCGACGCGGTCAACCTGGGTCCGGGCGCGACCCGCTACGCGCATCGCCGGGACGAGCGCGTCGAGATCGCGGCGCTCGAGCAGTGCTTCGACGCGCTCCAGCGCTTCGGTAGCGTCTAGATGATTGGCCCAAAGCGGCCAATCATCTATCTACTTCTTATGGAAGAACCGCCACACGATGATTGATCGCGAACTCCCGATCAATCGGCTGCCCCTCTCCCCCGTGCTCAGGAGCCAGGGCGTCTACCCGTTCGTCCGCCTTGCAGAGGCGGCGGCCCGGCTGGAGGCCGAGGGTGTCGAGACCCTCGATTTCGGCACGGGCGACCCCCGCGGCACGCCGGAGCCGTTCATCCGTGACGCGCTCGTCGCGGCGCTGGAGGAGACCTCCGGCTACCCGCTGGCACAGGGCCTTCCCGAGCTGCGACAGGCGATCGTCGACTGGTGCGGGCGGCGCTTCGGCGCCGAGATCGATCCGGCGACGCAGGTGATCCCGACGCTCGGCTCGAAGGAGGCGATCTTCTCGTTCGCGCAGGTCGTCCTCGACCCGGGAAACGACAAGGACACGGTCATCGTGACCGAGCCCGGCTATCCGGTGCCTGAGCGCGGCGCCCGCTTCGCCGGGGCGGAGGTCGAGCGGCTGCCGCTGCGCGCGCCCGGCTTCCTACCCGACCTGGACGCCGTCGGCGACGAGGTCTGGGAGCGGCTCGCGGTCTTCTGGCTGAACTACCCGAACAACCCGACCGGCGCCGTCGCTCCACTCGAGCTGTACGAGCGCCTGGCGGCGCTAGCCCGCGAGCACGGCTTCGTGCTCGCCTCCGACGAGGCCTACTCGGAGCTCTGGTTCGATGAGCCGCCGCACTCGGCGCTCGAGCTCGACGATCTTGGCAGCGTCGTCGTCTTCAACACGCTCAGCAAACGTTCCTCGATGACAGGCTACCGCTCGGGATTCGTGGCCGGCGATCCCGACCTGATCGCAGCCCTTCGTCTCTTCCGCCCGACGGTCGGCACAGCGCCTCAGGACTTCGTCCAGCGGGCGTCGGTGGCGGCCTGGGCGGACGAGGCCCACGTCGAACGGAACCGCGAGCGGTACCGGCGCCGGCGCGAACTCTTCCTCGACGTCTTCGTGCGGAAGGGCCTGCGCGTCGCCGGGAGCAGCGCGACGATGTACCTCTGGGTCGAGGTGCCGGACGGCGAGACGTCGGAGGAGTTCGCCCAACGGTTGCTGCAGCGTGGCGTGATCGTCGCACCGGGCTCGTATCTCGGCGAGTCGGGGGAGGGCTACGTCCGGCTGGCGCTCGTGCCGAGCGACGACCAGTGCAGCCGGGCGGCGGCAATTCTGGAGGAGATCCTGTGACCGACGTCGAGGCTGTGATCGCAGCGCTCGACCGGGGTGAGACCCGCGTGGCAGAGCGTGTCGGTGAAGACTGGGTCGTGAACGAGGAGGCGAAGCAGGCGATTCTCGACTACTTCGGGCTTCGCCGGATGGAGCCGATCGAGGTCGGGCCGTTCTCCTACCTGGACAAGATCCCGTTGAAGCGCATCGACGCCGACCTCGGCGTGCGGGTCGTTCCACCGGGCGTCGCCCGGTACGGATCCTTCCTGTCCCGCGGGGTGGTGATGATGCCGAGCTATGTGAACATCGGCGCCTGGGTCGGCCCGCGGACGATGATCGACACGTGGGCGACGGTCGGCTCGTGCGCCCAGATCGGCGCGGACGTCCATCTCGCAGGCGGCGTCGGCGTCGGCGGCGTGCTCGAGCCGGTCAACGCGCGTCCCGTCATCGTCGAGGACGGAGCCTTCATCGGCTCTCGGTGCATCCTCACCGAGGGAGTGCTGATCGGCGAGGGCGCGGTGCTGGCGCCGAACGTGTCGCTGACCGCGTCGGTGCCGGTCATCGACGTCACGGGCGCCGAGCCCGTCGAGCACCGCGGCTACGTCCCGCCGCGGTCGATCGTCGTGCCCGGCACGCGCCCGAAGGAGTTTCCCGCCGGGACGTATCAGCTGGCGTGCGCGCTGATCATCGGCCGGCGGAGCGAGTCGACCGACCTGAAGACGAGCCTGAACGACGCGCTGCGCGAGTACGGGATCGGCACCGGCTAGGCGGGCACCCGCTCGGCGGGGCCGGTCAGGAATGCCCGGCCGGATGCGAGGCGCACCCGCAGATCGCCGCCGGGAAAGCGCACGAGGACGTCGCTGCCGTCCGGATGCGTGGCCGCCGCTACGGCGACGGCGCTCGTCCCGGAGGACGATGTCTCCCCCACGCCGCGTTCCCAGACGCGTGCGGTGACCTCGCCGGGCCTGTCGACCCGCACGACCTGGACGTTCGTTCGTTCGCGGAAGCGCGGATTGGTCTCGAGCAGCGGGCCGATGCGCGGAAGCTCCTCGAGGTCGCCGACGACGACGGCGTGCGGGTTGCCGACCGAGACGGGGATGACGGCGAGGCCGGCGATCGACTCGACCGGGAAGACGTGAACCTCGCCGATCTCCTGTTCGATCCGGCCGTCCTCGAGGACCCGCGCGGGTACCTCTCGTTCGCCGACGCGGATGCGTAGCTCCCGGCTGCCCGTCTCCTTCGCCAGCCAGGCCGCCGCGATCCGCGTGCCGTTCCCGGACATCTCCGCCGTCGAGCCGTCCGGGTTCCAGATCACGATCTCCGCCGCGTTGCCGTGGATGGCAACGACCTCGAGGACGCCGTCGGCCGAGCCGACGAGCCTGCGGGCGTCGTCAGCGCTGAGCCGTGTCTCCGGCTCGACCAGCAGGTACTCGTTCCCGTGCGCGTGCCAGCTCGAGGATCTCATCAGCCACCTCTTCCGGGGGTCGGTCGCCGCGCACGCTAGCGAGGCCTGGAATGCGACGCATCCACTTCCGCTGGTAGGCCGCCAGCCGGCGCGTGCGCTGCGCGAGCGCGGCGATTGCTTCGTCGGGCGGCTGCGCGGCGACCTCGTCGAGCCCCATCACCCGCTGCGCGGTGGTCGAAAGCGGGCCGGCGAGGGCGCGCTCGACCTCTTCGAGGACTCCCGCAGCAAACATCTCGCGGGTTCGCTGATCGATCCTGCTGTCCAGGGTCTCCCGCGGCACTTCGAGCCCGACGATCAGGGTCGGATGCCGCGTCTCGGCCGCCCAGAGCTGATCTGCCTGCGGTCGTAGCGACGAGCCTGCGTCGGCGAGCTCGAGCGCACGGACGACCCGACGACGGTCGTTGGCGTGGACTGCAGCAGCGGCCGACGGATCCCGGTCGGCCAGCAGCCGATGGGCCCCGTCACCTCCGAGCCGGTCGTAGACACGCTGCCAGTGCTCTCGCGCGCCCGGTGCCGGTTGCGGTGGGAGGTCGAGCCGAGCGATCGCGGCGCGGAAGTAAAGGCCGGTTCCGCCGACCACGATCGGCGTGCGTCCCTCCGCCAGGGTCTCGTCGATCGCCTGGTGGGCCAACACCTGGAACTCGGCCACGGACACCTCGTGGTCGAGGTCCCAGATCGCGACCAGGCGGGCGGGCGACTGGTTCGTGAGGATCGGGAGCCCGCGGTAGACCTGGGCCGAATCAGCCGAGACGAGCTGGGCCGGGATCCGGTCGGCGATCGCCTCGGCGACGGCTGTCTTGCCGCTTGCGGTCGGCCCGAAGATCGCGATGACCATCGGCAGCCTAGTGATGGAAGCCCGGCACGGCGGGCCGGTCGCTGCTCCCGTGCTTCTCCAGGTCGGCAACCGCGCGGCGCAGGTCGGTCAGAAGCAGGTCACCGAGGTGGCGGCTGACCCCGTTTCGGACCACGACCCGCAGAACCGCGATGTCCGAGATGTTGGCCGGCATGGTGTATGCCGGGACCTGCCACCCTCGCGCCCGCAGCTCCCGGGAGACGTCGAAGACGGTATAGCCCGATACGTCGTCCTTCAGCTTGAAGGCGAAGACGGGGATCGCGAAGTGCGGCAGCGTCTCGAACGGGCCGAGGTCGTCGACGTGCTCGGCGAGATACTGCGCCGTGTCCATGCAGGCCTGGTGGACGCGCCGGAAGCCCTCGCGGCCGAGCCGGATGAAGTTGTAGTACTGCGCGCACACCTGCGCGCCGGGCCTGGAGAAGTTGAGTGCGAAGGTCGGCATGTCGCCGCCGAGGTAGTTGACCCGGAAGATCAGATCCTCGGGCAGCGCCTCGCGGTCCCGCCAGACGATCCACCCCACTCCCGGATACACGAGCCCGTACTTGTGCCCGGACGCGTTGATCGACTGGACGCGCGGAAGGCGGAAGTCCCAGGCGAGATCAGGCGTCAGGAAGGGCGCAACCAGGCCACCCGAGGCGCCGTCCACGTGCAGGGGCACGTCGAGGCCGCTCTCCTCCTGGAGCCGGTCGAGGGCCTTCGCGATCTCTTCGACCGGCTCGTAGCTCCCGTCGTAGGTGACGCCCAGGACGGCGACGACGCCGATCGTGTTCTCGTCGCAGAGCCTGACGGCCTCCTCGCCGGACAGCCCGCGGCGGTCACGCTCCATCGGGACATAGCGCGGCTCGACGTCCCAGTAGCGGCAGAACTTCTCCCAGCAGACCTGAACGCCGATGCTCATGACCATGTTCGGGCGGTCGGCAGGCTTGCCGGCCTGCCGCATGCGCTCGCGCCAGCGCCACTTGAGCGCCAGGCCCCCGAGCATCGCCGCCTCGCTCGAGCCCGTCGTGGAGCAGCCGGTCGCGGTCTCGTGCTCTGGTGAGCGCCAGAGGTCGCCTAGCATGTTCACGCACCGGACCTCGAGCTCGGCGGTCTGCGGATACTCGTCCTTGTCGATCATGTTCTTGTCGAAGGTCTCCGCCATCAGCCGGGTGGCCTGCGGCTCCATCCAGGTGCTGACGAAGGTGGCGAGGTTCAACCGGGCGTTTCCGTCCAGCATCAGCTCGTCGTGGACGATCTGGTACGCCACGTCGGGATCCAGCTCGTCATCGGGCAGGCGGTAGCGTGGGACCGCGGCCTGGATCCCGGGGCGGGCGTACAGCAGGATCGCATCCGCCTGCTCGTCCAGCGGCGCCTGGTGGACTACGGGCACGACTCCTCCTCGGGTTGGTTACGCGGCGACTGCTGCGACCTGCGTGCCGCGCAGCGTCGTCGACGTCGTCGCCTCGATGCGAACGTCTACGAGCTCGCCCGGCTGCGCGTCACCGGCGAAGTTGACGGTCGTGTTCCGGCGCGTGCGGCCGCGGAGGAGCCCCGATCCGCTTCGATCCGAGCCTTCGACGAGCGCCTCCTCGATCCGGCCGACCCGGCCGGCGTTGCGCTCGCGTGCGACCCTCTGGCAGACGTCGATCAGACGCTCGATCCGCTCCCGCTTGACGTCCTCGGCGACCTGATCGGGCATCGTCGCCGCCTCCGTTCCCTGCCGGGGGGAGAAGACGAATGTGAACGCGCCGTCGAAGCCGGCCTCCTCGACGACCTCGACCGTCTGCTCGAAGTCGAGGTCGCTTTCACCCGGAAAGCCGACGATCAGGTCGGTCGTGAGCGCGAGGTCGGGAATCGCGGCGCGCATCTGCTCGACCAGCGCCAGGTACCGCTCGCGGCTGTACGTGCGGCGCATCGCCTTCAGGATCCGCGTGGACCCGGACTGAAGCGGCAGGTGCGCGTGTTCGCAGACGGACGCGCACGAGGCCATCGCTTCGATCACCGGCGCGCGGAAGTCCTTCGGATGCGGGCTCGTGAAGCGGATCCGGTCGATCCCGTCCACCTCGTCGCACGCATGGAGCAGCTCGCCGAAATCCGTCTTGAGCTCCGGCAGCAGGTCGCGCCCGTACGAGTTGACGTTCTGGCCGAGGAGGGTGATCTCGCGGACGCCGTCCCCGGCGAGCCGGCTCACCTCGGCGACGATGTCGCCCGGCCGCCTGCTCTGCTCGCGGCCGCGCACGGCCGGGACGATGCAGTACGAGCACTTCGAGTTGCAGCCCATCGAGACCTGGACCCAGGCCTGATGCCGGCGCTCCCGCCGGGCCGGCAGATCGCCCGCGAAGGACCGCCATTCGGCAAACCTGCCTCTCGGCGCCTCCCCCCCCGCGCCGACCCAGTCGGCCAGATGCGGGATCGAGCCAGGGCCAAAGGCGACGTCGACGTACGGGTAGAGCTCGAAGATCCGCTCGCGCTGCGCCTCGGCGTAGCAGCCGCCGACGGCGATCACCTTCTCGGGGTCCTGCCTCTTCAGCGCCGCCGCCTGCGCGAGGTGCGCCGCGAAGCGCTGGTCAGGCTTCTCCCGGACGGTGCAGGTGTTGAAGACGATCACGTCCGCCTCGTCCTGGGCCGGCGCCTCGCCCAGCCCGAGCTCTTCGAGCATGCCCTTGATGCGCTCCGAGTCGTGCGCGTTCATCTGGCAGCCGAACGTGGTGACGAAATAGCGCTTCACGGCTTCAGGTTATTTCGCGAACTCGATTGCCCGGCTCTCCCGGATTACCGTCACCTTGATCTGACCCGGGTACTCGAGCTGGCCCTCGATCTCCCGGGCGATCTCGTGCGAGAGCAGGACGGCCGTGTCGTCGTCGACCTCCGTCGGCTTGACGATCACCCTGATCTCGCGGCCGGCCTGCAGGGCGTACACCTTCTCGACCCCTGGCTTCGCGGCCGCCAGCTCCTCGAGCGCCTCGAGCCGCTTGATGTAGTGCTGGAGGCTCTCGCCGCGAGCGCCCGGCCGTGACGCGGAGATCGCGTCCGCGGCGATCAGGAGCACCGCCTCGACCGTCTGTGGCTGGATCTCATAGTGGTGCGCCTCGATCGCGTGGATCACCGCGGGCGACTCGCCATACCGCCGGGCGAACTGCGCGGAGATCTGCGTGTGCGATCCCTCTACCTCGTGCGTCATCGCCTTTCCGAGGTCGTGCAGGAGCGACGCACGCTTCGCCGTCTTCACGCTGGCGCCGAGCTCCGCCGCCATCAGGCCGGCGAGCTGCACGACCTCGAGCGTGTGCTTGAGGACGCTCTGACCGTAGCTCGTGCGGTACTTGAGCCGGCCGAGGATCTTCACGATCTCCTCGTGGAACTCCCCACAGTTCGCCTCGAAGACCGCCTGCTCGCCGGCCTTGCGCACGAGATCCTCGAGCTCCGATTTCGACTGGTAGTAGGTCTCCTCGATCCGGCCGGGCTGAATGCGCCCATCCTCGATCAGCTTCTGGAGAGTCAAACGGGCGACTTCGCGCCGGAGCCCGTCGAACGACGAGAGCACGACCGCCTGTGGCGTGTCGTCGATGATGAAGTCGACCCCCGTCAGGTGCTCGAGGGTCCGGATGTTCCGGCCCTCCCGGCCGATGATGCGGCCTTTCATGTCGTCCGAGGGCAGGTTCACGACAGAGACGGTCGTCTCCGCGGCGTGGCTGGCAGCGACGCGCTGGAGGGCGTCGGCGACGAGGTTCCGCGCGCGCCGCTTCGCCTCGACCTGGGCCTCTTCCTCGGCCTGCCGCACCCGTCGCGCCAGTTCGTGGCGGACCTGCTCCTCCGCGCGCGAGAGGACGAACTCCTTCGCCTCGCCGATCGTCAGGCGCGAGATCTGCTCGAGTTCCTTCACCTGCTCGTGCTTCGACTGTTTCAGCTCTTCCTGCAGCGCCTTGGCGTGGACCTCGCGGTCGGCGAGGCCTTGCTCCCGTCGCGCGAGGTCGGTGAGCGTCCGCTCGACATCGGCCTCCTTCCCGCGCATTCGCTCCTCGGCAGCCACGGAGACCGTGCGACGCTCGCGGATGTCCTCCTCGATCTCCGTCCGGAGCTTGACCGCCTCCTCCTTCGCCTCGATCTGCGCTTCCCGCCTGATCGCCTCGGCCTCACGCCTCGCCTCGGTCAGGAGCAGCTGTCGTGTTCGCCGCGCCGCGGCGAGGCGGCTGCCGCGCAGACCGAAGAGGGCGAGAACGGCCAGTGCTCCCCCGACCACCAGCCCAATCCCGATTCCGATGACTATGACCATGGCCCGCTCCTGTCGTGGTCGGCCGCGGCGCCATGCCGCGGGCCCCACCCGCCATCGGGCCGGCCTCCGGGCATTCGCGAAATCGGTTACAAGCGGAGCCGGTCAGGGCCCCCGATGAGCGGCTCAGCTACGGACGCTCGGGTCTCTGGTCGAACCTCTGCTTGCGAAGGGCATCGTGTGAATGTCGTCTGTAGGTGGGCAAGAAACCGATTCGGAAATGCTCAGGATGCAGGCAAAATGTTGGATGAAGCAATCACTATCGTAGCGCCGGACCACCCAGGTCCGCAATGGGCGCCACCGATTCGACGGTCTCTCCCGAAAAACCGCGCCGCAAAAGGCCTCGGAGCGTGCGGGCGGAGACGCCGTCACGCCGGAGGATCTCGCTCGCCCGCGCCTGCTCCGGCTCCAGTGCGGCGAGCGCCTCCTCGACGAGCTCGTCCGCTATCCCCTCATTGGTGAGTCGCCAGCGGATCGCTTCGTCGCCGTAGCCGCGCCCGGCGAGGGCAGCAGCGCGTGTCGTGGCCAGGCGGCGGTCGTCGACGAGCCCGGCCCGGCTCAGAGCGCCGACTGCCTCCCGCCGCTGCGCCGGTGCGACGCCCCGGCGGCCGAGCTCTCCTTCCAGGCGGTCGGCAGCGAGGTCGCGATGGCGGAGCAGCCGTCCCGCAGTGGCGACCGCCTCGACCCGGCGCAGCTCGCCGCGCAACCTGCGCAGGTGCGCTCGCTCCAGCTCGAGGCCCGGCCGTAGCGAGCAGGCGACGACGACCTCGGCCGGCAGGCGACGCCACGGCGTACCGTCGAGCTCGACCTCGACCGCGGTCCGCCCGACCTTCCGGAGCGCCGTGACCCGGGCTACGCCGTGACTTCTTCCACCTCGGCCTCGGCTTCCTCCTTCGCCTTGGCCTTGGCCTTCGCATTCGCGGCTGCGGCCGCGTCCTCCTTGGTGGCCGTCGGGAGCAGGCGCGCCGAGACGATCTGGTCGGCGCCGACCTCGACCTGGAGCCGCTGGAGGATCTGCTGGGTCACGTCGGGGTGCTCACGCAGGAAGGCCGAGGCGTTGTGGCGTCCCTGGCCGAGGCGCTCCTCGTCGAAGCTGAAGTAGGAGCCGGACTTCTGCACGATCTTCCGCTCCAGGCCGGCTTCGAGCACCGTTCCCTCCCAGGAAATCCCCTGGCCGTAGAGGATGTCGAACTCGGCCTGCTTGAACGGGGGCGCCACCTTGTTCTTGACCACCTTGACGCGCACGCGGTTCCCGACCGCTTCGACACCCTCCTTGAGGGTCTCGATCCGGCGGATGTCGAGCCGGACGGAGGCATAGAACTTGAGCGCGCGGCCACCCGGGGTCGTCTCGGGGTTGCCGAACATGACGCCGATCTTCTCGCGGAGCTGGTTGGTGAAGATGCAGATCGTGTCGGTGCGGTTCAGCGTGCCGGTCAGCTTGCGCAGCGCCTGGCTCATCAGCCGCGCCTGAAGGCCGACGTGGCTGTCGCCCATCTCACCTTCGATCTCGGCCTTCGGGGTGAGTGCGGCAACCGAGTCGACCGCGACCACGTCGAGGGCACCCGAGCGGATGAGCAGCTCCGTGATCTCGAGCGCCTGCTCGCCGGTGTCGGGCTGCGAGACGAGCAGCTCGTCGATGTTGACGCCGATCCGCCGGGCGTACTGCGGGTCCATCGCGTGCTCGGCGTCGATGAACGCGCAGATGCCTCCGCGCCGCTGGGCCTCGGCGATCACGTGGTAGACCAGTGTGGTCTTGCCCGACGATTCGGGGCCGAAGATCTCGACGCAGCGGCCGCGCGGCAGCCCGCCGATGCCGAGCGCCAGGTCGAGGGAGAGCGAGCCGGTGGAGACGGCGCCGACCGAGACCTGCGCCTGGTCCGACATCCGCATCACCGACCCCTTGCCGAACGTCCGCTCGATCTGCCCGAGCGCGACGTCGAGAGCTTGCTCGCGATCCACTGTCAGCTACCTCCTAGAGCAACCGTTTCGAGAACTTCGTACTGCGCCCCAGCGGGTCGCAGCACGGAATGGTAGACAGCCGCATCGGACGTCCTGAAGGGCGGAAGATCGGGCAGCTGAGGCTCGAGCCTCGGCCGGCTCCGGAAGCGGACGACGGTGACGTGCGGAAGCCACGGCCTGCGCTCGACCTCCCCCAGCAGGTCACGCTGCAGGCCGTACGCGAGGCGTGAGGCGCCTCGATCCTCGCTCAGCACGACCATGCCGACGCTCCGGGTCTCGCGGTAGCGCCGCGCCGTGAACACCGGAGGCTCGATCCGCCCGGCCCGCCTGCGCAGCGTCTCGGTCACCTCCTCCACTCGCTCTGCCGGCCACCAGCCGAGAAAGGCGAGCGTGACGTGGAGGTTCGGCCTTGGCACCGGACGGAAGTCGCCGCCGCCCGCCTCGAGCTCCTGCACCTGCCAGGCGACGAGCGCGTCGAGCACCTCGTCGGGGAGTCGCAGCGCGCAGAAGAGACGGATTCGGCCGGGCCGCTCATCGGCGTCAACGCTAGCGGGGGATGTGTCGTGCGTCTGTCTCAGCTCTGTGTCAACAAACGCCTGACGAGGTGCAGGGCCGCGACCGCCGAGCGCGACCGGATCGATTCGCGGTCGCCCGGGAAGTCGAAGCGAAGCGCTCTGCCGCCCTCAGGGCCCTCGGCATGGAAGAAGACGAGTCCGACCGGCTTCTCCGGGGTGCCTCCGTCCGGCCCGGCGATTCCGGTCACAGACACTGCCACGTCCGCACCGAGCCGCTCGCGGGCACCCGAGGCCATCGACTCTGCGACCTCCGCGGAAACGGCGCCGTGCTTCGCGAGCAAGGCCTCGCCGACGCCGAGCTGGGACGCTTTAAGCTCGTCGGAGTACGCGACCACCCCGCCGACGAACGCCGTGCTCGAGCCGGGAACGGACGTCAACCGGGCGGCGACGAGGCCACCGGTACAGGACTCGGCCGTCGCGATCGACAGCCCGCGCGCGCGGCAGAGGGCGAGCACGTGCTCTTCGATCGGGCGCTCGTCCTCCGAGAAAAGATACCGGTCGAGCTCGCTGCGGAGCGCGGCGGCAAGCGTGTCCGCCCGCTCGTTCCCGCCGTCGTCCACGACCAGGTCGACGTGGATCTCGAATTCGCGTGCGCACACGGTCGCCTCGACCCCGTCGCCGTCGCCGCCGGCGTCGGCGAGCACCCGGGCGACGGCCGACTCGCTGGCACCGTAGAAGCGCAGGACTCGCCGGCCGGGCGGACGTGCCCGCCGCAGCACCGCCCGCACGAGCTCCGAATCGAGAGCCGAAGCCCAGAGGCGGCGCAGCTCCGGCGGAGGGCCCGGGAGTGCCACGGTGACACATCCGTTCACCTCGAACACGACGCCGGGAGCGGTACCTGCCAGCCCGAGCGATGCCGCGCCCGCCGGCAGTGTCGCCTGCTTGCGCACCCCTTCGGCAAAGTCGGCATACGGGCGCCGCAGCCGTTCGGCGATCCTGCGCGAGACCGCCTCGATCTCGCCCTCGAGCGCCTCGTCGACAAGGAGCTCGCGACCCGCCGCCTTTGCGAGCAGCTCGATCGTCCGGTCGTCGTGCGTCGGCCCCAGGCCGCCCGAGACGAGGCAGAGGTCGGCCTCGAGTCCCTCGCGCAGCGCCGACTCGAGCTCTTCGGGCCGATCGCCGACGATCGTGATGCGGGCAGGCTCGAGCCCGAGCGAGAGCGCCTCGGAGGCGAGAAACGGGCCGTTCCGATCCGTGCGCTCCCCTCGCACGAGCTCGCTCCCCGTCACCACGATGAGCGCCCTGGGGCGCGTCACCGCCGGGCTCACTGCGGCTGCGCTGAGGTGATGCTGTTTGCGGCGATCAGGACGACGACGGGCTCGTGCGCCCCGATCGTCACCTGCTCGCCGTTGAGCTTGACGAGGAGGTTCTCGGGCACGGCGGCGTTGATCCAGAGCCGCTTGGCGACGAACCGCTGAGCCTGGCCCTTCTCGAGCGTGCCCTGGAAGAGCAGCTTGCCGGCTCTCCCCTGGGCGTTCGCGACGTGGACCTCGAGCAGGCAGTTCCCTCGCTCGGCCCTGATCAGGAGGTTTGCCCGCGTTTCGGCCACCGGCACGTGGGCCTTGCGGCCTGCCGGCTTCGGGTTAGCCGGGACGGCCGCCTGCGGCGAGACCCGCCCGGGCGGGGTCGATCCCGAGCTGAACTTCCATGCCGCGATCACGAGCGCGGTCATCACGGCGATAGCCATCAGCGCTAGGAGCACGACGTTCGTCTCCAGCCCGCCGCCCGTGCGCCTGGGCTGGCTGCGCCGCGGCCGGAGGACCGGATAGTCCTCTCCGGTGACGAACCGCGAGTTGTACTCGTCGACGTAGAGCTGCCCGTCCAGGCCAAGGAACTCGGCGTAGCTGCGCAGAAAGCCGCGCACGTACGTCTCCGCCGGCAGCGCGTCGAAGTCCTCCTCCTCGAGTGCCCGCAGGTACCGGCCGCGAATTTTCGTCGCCTGCTCGAGTTGGCGGAAGTCGAGGTCGCGGCGGAGCCGGGCCTCCCGCAGCGTGTTGCCGATGTCGAACAAGGGTGCGTCCCGATTGTAGTGCGCTAACGAGCGAACAGTTCCAGCAGCTCGAAAAACCCGAGCGCAAGAGCTCCGGTAATTGCGGCACAAACTCCGAGGACGCCCAGCGCGCGGCCGGTTGCAGCAGCCCGCCAGCCGCCGCTCCGGCCGACGGTGCGCTGGATCCGGGTCCGGGCTCGCCGCGCGAGGAGGATCGCGCCGATTCCGAACAGCAGCCCGACCGGCACGGCGCCGACGAGCGCCTGAATCAGGCTGATGCGGTCGCTGGACCGATAGACGCCGAGCGCAGCCGGCCAGGCGGCAATCGCGACGAGCCCGCACACGACCGACGCCGCGGCCGCGGGGTTCGGCGCGCTATTGCTTCTTGTAAGGGCGTCCACTCGCTGCGGGCGGTACCGACCGGCCGATGACGCCCGCGACGGCGATCAGCGTGAGGACATAGGGCAGCGCCTGGAAGAGCGTGTCGTACTGGGACCCGTAGGCGGGGCCCAGGCGCTGTGCCAGGGCGCTCGAAAACCCGAAGAGGCAGGCGGCGCCGAACGCGCCGAACGGACGCCAATTCCCGAAGATGAGTGCGGCCAGGGCGATGAAGCCGCGACCGGCGGTCATGTTCTCGTTGTAGGAGTGGACGAAGCCGATCGAGAGATAGGCGCCGCCGAGCGCAGCCAGCACGCCCGAGAGGGTCACCGCGCCGTAGCGCACGCCGTAGACGGAGATGCCGACCGTGTCGGCAGCGCGCGGATGCTCGCCGACGGCGCGGATCCGCAGACCGATCGGGGTACGGAACATGACGATCGAAGAGACGAAGAGCAGCCCGATCGCGATCCAGATCATCAGGTTCAGCTGGCCGATCGCGTCATTGAGGAAGTTGCCGAAGCGGTCGGGCGGGATGTGGTTGAGGCCTGGGATGGTGATGTCCGGGATCGACTCGGCGTCCGAGAGGCTCGGCGTTCCGTTCGAACCGTAGATCGAGATGAACAGGTAGCCGGTGACGCCCAGCGCGAGGAAGTTGATCGCGGTGCCGCCGACGATCTGATCGGCGCGCAGCTGGATCGCGAAGAATGCATGCACCAGCGCGAACGCGCCGCCCGCGGCCATCGCGATCACGATGCCCGCCGCCCAGCTCCCGGTCTTGTCTGCGCCCCAGATCGCGAAGAACGCTCCCGTCAGCATCATCCCCTCGAGCGCGATGTTCGTGACCCCGGAGCGCTCGGAGAACATGCCGCCGATTGCCGCGAAGACCAGCGGCGTCGCGAACCGCAGGGTCGCCCCTAGGAGGGCGCCCCAGACGAAGACCGTGTGGAGGTGGTCCGAGCTCGACTGGACGGCGAGTGCGGCACCCGCGGCGCCGACGACACCGGCGGCGACTGCACCCCAGCCCACACGGCGTTCGTTGCCGAGAATCGCGTAGACGCCGGCGGCCACTGCGACGGCGGCCACGATCAGCGGTGCGACGAGCGACTCGGTGAGCACGGGTGGCAGCGTCAGCCAGGCGGCGATGACCCCGAGCGCGATTCCGGCGATGCCGACATTCCGCCGGTCGCGAACGAGCTCGAGCATTGCCGGCCGTTCTTGCACCTCGGCGACTGCCGGGTCGATCACGCCTGTGCCTTCCGCGGCCCTGCGCGGAGCTTTCGCCGCGCGTTCCAGAGATAGAGGATCAGGACGTCCGCGCCGACGAAGAGCACGACGAGGCCCTGGATGATCAGCGAGAGGTTGCCGGCGAGCTCGGGGCTGAAAATGGTCAACGCGTCGTTCCGCGTCGAGGTTCCGGTCAGGAGCGCGCCGAAGAGGATGGCCGCGAAGAAGGTGCCGAGCGCCGTGTTCCGCCCGAGCAGGGCGACGGCGATCCCGACGAACGCGATCTGCGACTGGTGGATGTCGGCCGTCGCGATCTGGAACTTCCAGCCGAGCAGGTCGATGGCGCCGGCGAGCCCGGCGAAGAAGCCCGAGATCGCCATCGCCAGGAAGTAGTTCCGGCGCACGCTGATCCCGCCGTACCGCGCCGCCTCCGGGTTGAAGCCGACCGCGCGAACCTCGTAGCCGAGCGTCGTCCGGTTCAGCACCGCCCAGTAGACGACGAGCATCCCGATCGCGATGAAGAAGCCGATGTGGAGGCCCTGGAGGACCGGATCGCCCCAGAAGACCGGGAGCTTGGCCTTGTCGGAAATCGTCTCGGAGAAGGGGTTGAAGCCGGCGACCTGCAGCGGCCCGTTCACGCCGAACAGGTAGTCGCCGACCCAGATCGCGATCCAGTTCAGCATGATCGTCGTGATCACCTCGTGGGCTCCGACGGTCGCCTTCAGGAAGCCGGCGATGCCGGCCCACGCCGCTCCGCCGAGGGCCCCGAGGGTGATCGCGAGGAAGATCAGCACAGGCCCCGGCAGCCCTGTGAACGTCGAGCCGACGATGACCGCGACGTACCAGCCGAGGAAGTACTGCCCCTGGCCGCCGATGTTGAACATGCCGCAGCGGAACGCGAAGGCGACGGCGAGCCCCGCGAGCATCAGCGGGGTCGCGACGATCAGCGTCTGCTGGAGGTTCGTCGCGGCATCGCTGGCGTGGAGGCCCGGGATCAGCCAGTCGAGGCCGGTGCCCTTGAAGATGCCCCAGTAGGTCGTGAACGGGTTGTGGCCGCTGACCGCGACGACGATTCCGCCCATGACGAAGGCCAGGACCGCGGTCATGAACGGAACCACGATCCCGCCTGCGCGCTGGTAGAAGGCGAGCCGGCGGGCGACGCTCGGGACGTTCCCGGGTGGAACCTCGTCCGGCGGGATCAGGGCGTCGACCGGAGGCCGCTCGTTCATGCCGCGGGGGCCTTCTCGCGCTTACCGCCGGTCATCGCGAAGCCGAGCTCCTCCTCGGTCGCGGTCGGCGGGAACTCCCCGACGATGCTGCCTTCGTAGATGACGAGGATCCGGTCCGAGAGGGAGAGGACCTCGTCCAGCTCGAGCGACATCAGCAGAATCGCGCGGCCCTCGTCGCGCTCGGTCACGAGCCGTTGGTGCAGGTATTCGATCGCCCCCACGTCGAGCCCGCGCGTCGGCTGCGCGGCGATTAGTACGCGCGGGTCGCGGCTGACCTCCCGGCCTACGACCAGCTTCTGCTGGTTGCCGCCGGAGAGGGTGCCTGCGCGCGTGTTCGGGCCTCCGCCGCGGACGTCGAACTCCTTCATCAGCGCGCGGGCGCGGGCGATGAACCGGTGCGGGAAGAGCCAGCCGAAGCGCGAGCTCGGCTCGTGGCGGTAGTCCTCGAGCTCGACATTCTCGGCACAGGTGAACTCGAGAACGAGACCCCGGCGCTGCCGGTCCTCGGGGATGTGGCCCACGCCCGCTTCGTCGAGCATCACCCGAGCGCTTCCGCCGGTGTAATCCTTGCCGCCGATCAGCACGCGACCTGCCGCGAGCTTCATGAGTCCCGTGATCCCGTCGATCAGCTCGCTCTGGCCGTTGTTGTCGACGCCGGCGATCCCGACGATCTCCCCGGCACGAACCTGGAGCGAGATTCCGCGCACCGCCTCCAGGCCGCGATCGTCGCGGACGTGGACGTCCTCGAGCTCGAGCAGGACGTCGCCCGGCTGCGCCGGAGGCTTCTCGATCCGCAGCAGCACCTCTCGCCCGACCATCATGCGCGCCAGCCCCTCTTCGGTCGCCCCTTCGCGGTCGACGGTGTCGACCTTCTTGCCGCGACGGAGGACGGTGATCCGGTCGGCGATCTCGAGCACCTCGTTCAGCTTGTGGCTGATGAAGATGATCGACGTGCCCTCGCGCTGGAGGGTGCGCAGGATCTCGAAGAGCTCGACCGACTCCTGCGGCGTCAGCACGGCCGTCGGCTCGTCGAGGATGAGGATGTCGGCACCGCGATAGAGCGCCTTCAGGATCTCGACGCGCTGCTCCTGGCCGACGGTCAGATTCTGGATCTTCGTGTCGGGCTCGAGCGCGAGCCCGAACGTCCTGGAGAGCTCGCGTACGCGCTTTGCGGCCGCCGCGTGGTCGAGGAAGATCCCGCTCTTCGTCGGCTCGGTTGCGAGAACGATGTTCTCCGCGACCGTCATCACCGGGATCAGCATGAAGTGCTGGTGGACCATCCCGATGCCGGCCTGGATTGCGTCCCGGGCCGACGAGAACTTCACCGGCTTCCCGTTGAGGAGGATCTCGCCCTCGTCGGCGTGGTAGAGCCCGTAGAGGATGTTCATCAGCGTCGACTTGCCGGCGCCGTTTTCCCCGAGGAGCGCATGGACCTCGCCGCGGCGGAGGTCGAAATCGACGTGGTCGTTCGCGAGCACGCCGGGGAACTGCTTGGTGATGCCGCGCAGCTCGAGAACCGGCGTCTCCGTCATCGGGGCGATTCTAAGTCGATACGTCGGTGGGGGAGCGGCGTCGCGCCGCTCCCCCATCGGAGAGAGATCCCTACTTGACCGTTACCGGGATGCCCTTGACCTTGCCGGACTTGATGTCCGCGGCAGCCTTGGCGGCGGCTGCCCGGATGTTGGCCGGAACGCCGGGGGCGAACTTGCCCGCGCCGACGCCGTTCTCCTTGACGCCGAACGTCGCATTTACGCCGCCCTTGAAGGTCTTCGACACGACGCGGCCGATGGTCTGGTACACGCCTGAGTCAACCCTCTTCAGAGCGCTCGTGGCGACGTTCTTCGGCGCGACCGAGTTCTGGTCGGCGTCGACGCCGATCGACCACCGGCCCTGGTCCTTCGATGCGTCGATGACGCCGAGCCCGCAGCCTCCTGCGACCTGGAACACCACATCGGCGCCCTGTTCGAAGAAGTTGTTCGCGATCTCCTTGCACTTCGCCTGGTCGACGAAGTCCTGCGAGTAGGCGTGCTTCACCGTCGCAGTCGCCTCGGTCTTGTTCGCCGCGAACTCGTAGCCGGCGATGAACCGGTCGACCGGCGGGATCTTGATCCCGCCCACCGACGCGATGAACGGCACCTTCTTCGCCGCTCCAACGCGCGCAGGACGCTTCTCGTCGCGGCTCAGCATCGTCGCAACGACGCCGACGATGTAGCCGACCTCCTGCTCCTTGAACAGGATGCCCTGGACGTTCTTGGGCTTGTGCTTCATGAACGTCACGTCGACGTCCACGATCGCGAACTTGTTCGTCTTGAACTTCGTCGCGACCGTGTCCACCGCGTCGGTCATCAGGAACCCGACGGCGACGATCAGGTCGTACTTCCCCTGAGCGAGCTTGGTCAGGTTCGGGATGTAGTCCGCAGCCGACTTCGACGTCAGGACGCGGCCGGTGACGCCGTACTTCTTCTCGGCCTGCTGGAGCCCGAGAAATGCCAGATGGTTGAACCCGCGGTCGTTGAGGCCGCCGATGTCGGTGACGAGACCGACCTTCATCTTTGCCTTCGCGGCCTGCTTCGCATGCTGGCTACCGGTTGCGTAGCTGCCTGCGACGAGCGCGAGCGAAACGGCGGCCACGGCCAACGTCAGCCATGGCAACCAGCGCTTAACCCTCACTAATGCCCTCCCTGTTCGTAGCCCAGTTGACCCACGCCGTGGTTACTCGGGACGATGCTAACGCCTTCTCGGGCTTACGACTAGGCGCGGTCGGCGGTCAGGACGCGCTCGAGGTCGCCCTCCCCCACCAGGACGCGCCTCGGCTTCGAGCCCTCGTAGCCGGAGATGATCCCCCGGCGCTCGAGCATGTCGATCAGGCGGCCGGCTCGCGTGTAGCCCACGCGCAGGCGCCGCTGGATCAGCGACACCGACGCGGTCTGCGTCTGCACGACGATCTCGATCGCGCGATCCAGCAGGGCGTCCTCGTCCGGATCGAACTCGTCGTCTTCTCCGTCGGCGCCCTCGGGCTCGCGCTCGGGGGCCTCCAGCAGCGACTCGTCGAGCTCCTGCTCGCGCTGGGCGCGGCACTGCTCGACGACCAGCGCGATCTCCTCCTCGGTCACGTACGCCCCCTGGAGGCGCTGGAGCCGCGAGGTGCCGAGCGGCTTGAAAAGCATGTCGCCCTGGCCCAGAAGGCTCTCGGCTCCGGCCTGGTCAAGGATCACGCGGCTGTCGGTCTGGGACGAGACGGCGAAGGCGATCCGGGAAGGGACGTTCGCCTTGATCATCCCGGTGATCACGTCGACGGAGGGCCGCTGCGTCGCGAGCACGAGGTGGATGCCGACGGCGCGGGACTTCTGTGCCAGCCGGATGACAGCGTCCTCGACCTCCTGGGGCGAGATCATCATCAGGTCGGCCAGCTCGTCGATGACGACGAGCAGGAAGGGGAGCGGCGGGTCGCCCCGGGAACGGAGCGCGCGGTTCATCTCGGGCAGGCTGCGGGCGCGCACCAGGCTCATGCGCTCGTAGCGGCGCTCCATCTCGCCGACGACGTTCGCGAGCGCGGCGGCCGCGGTCTTCGGGCTCGACACGACGGGCGTGAGCAGGTGTGGGATCGACTCGTAGAAGCCGAGCTCGATCCGCTTCGGATCGATCAGGATCATCCGCACTTCGTCCGGCGTCGCCCGCAGGAGGATCGAGGTCAGGATCGTGTTGATGCACCCCGACTTGCCGGAGCCGGTCGTGCCGGCGATCAGGAGGTGCGGCATCCGGGCGAGATCGGCCCAGACGGCGTTTCCGGAGATGTCCTTGCCGAGCCAGACCGAGAGCGGGCTCGACGTCGCCGGCAGGTCGTCGAAGACGTCGCCGAGCGTGACGATGTTCGGGCTCAGATTCGGGATCTCCACCCCGACCGCCTGCTTGCCGGGGATCGGGGCAAGGATGCGGATCTCCGTCGTCGCCAGGGCGTACGAGAGGTCGTCCTTGAGCGCCGCGACCTTGGACACCTTGGTCCCCGGCGCGAGCTGCAGCTCGTACCTCGTGACGCGCGGGCCCGAGATCTCCCCGATCACGGTTGCCTCGACTCCGAAGTGATGGAGCGTCTGCACGAGCGCCTCGGCAATTCGCGCCCCGGTTTCCTTGGAGGGGCCGCTGGTCGGGGACGACCGATGGAGGATGGCCCGGTCCGGCAGCGTGTAGTCCCCCGGCGGCGGGGCTGCGTCGAAGAGAGAGGGCGTGTCCGGCTCGTAGTCCCGCTCGGGCTGGATGAGCAGCGGCGGCGGGCCGGGGTTGTCGATCCCGACGATGTCCGGGAAATCGTTGGCGGCGTCGACCGGCGGCGCGTGCGGAAGATCGCGGGGCGGCGCTGTCGTCGCGTAGACGGGCTCGAGCCGCGAGGGCACCTCGCCCAGCCGGTCCAGGCCGCGGCGCGCGGCGCCGCCCGCCCGGCGAACGGCGTGACCCGAGCGACGCACGAGGGAGCCGACCGACGCGCCGGTGATCAGCAAGGTCGCGGCGACGAGTCCTGCGATCCCCACCAGGAGCGCGCCTCCGTGGCCGACGAGCTTGGCCAGTCCTCCACCGAGGACCCGGCCGACGAAGCCGCCGTCGTCCACGGCTCCGAGCGTGATCGCGAGGCCGGCACCAAGGACGAGCAAACCGGTACGGAACGGCCGTACGTCGATCAGTTCGCTGCGAGCCAGCAGCAGCGCGCCGATCGCGACGAAGGCGACGGGCAGCAGATAGGCGGCCCCGCCCATGACGGCATGAAGGGCATTGCGTACGGGGTCGCCGACGAAGCCTCCCTCCCAGCCCAGGTAGAGGAGCGACCCGGCAAACAGGCCGAGCACGACCAGCCCGAGCCCGATCAGCTCAGGATGCTGGTGACCTTTCGCTCCGGGCTTGCGCTTCTTGACCCGCGAGGGCGTCTTCGGGCGTAGCTTCGGGCGACGCTTCTTCCGCGCCATGGGGAGCTCGTTCGACGGATCCCGGTCTCCTTCCTGCCCCAAAACCGCGAGGCAGCGGATCTCGAAGGGTGGTCTTAGCCCAGGCTCTCGAGCCGCTCGAGCAGGAACGCAAGGAAGCCGTCGCCGTCGATGTCGACGCCCACGTGGGCGTTCGGCTCCCAGCCTGCGCGGCGCCAGAGATCGACGTAGGTGCGGCCGCGGGAGAGCTCGCCCCCGCAATCGACGACGACCCCGCGGTCAGCCGTCTGGACGAAGTCGTCGCGGATCACGTGTGCGACCGCGACGGCGTCGTGGACGGGCGACCCGGCGAACCCGTATGTCTCGGCGTGGAAGAGGTGGTAGAAGCCGAAGAGATCGGCGACCAGGCCGCCGACGCGGCCCGACGCGCGCAGGCGCTCGGCGTGCTCGGGCGTCATCAGCGCCCGGTGGGTGACGTCGAGGCCGACCATCGTCACGTCGATTCCCGACGTGAAGACGCGGTGCGCGGCCTCGGGGTCGGCCCAGATGTTGAACTCGGCCGCCGGGGTGACGTTTCCCTCGGCGATCGCGCCGCCCATCAGCACGATGCGCCGGATCTGCAGGGCGAGCTCGGGATACCGGGCGAGCAGAAGCGCGATGTTCGTCAGAGGGCCTGTCGGGACGAGCGTCAGGGGCGTCTCGCGCAGCCGGTCGGCGATGAAGTCGACGGCATGCTGCTCGATCGGTGGGCGTTGTGCCGGCGGCAGTTCCGGCCCGTCCAGCCCGCTCTCGCCGTGGACGTAGGCGGCCACATAGCGGTCCCGCACGAGGGGCCGGTCCGCGCCAGCGGCCACCGCAATGTCGGTGCGGTGGACGAACTCGAGCAGGCGGATCGCATTCGCGGTCGTCTTCTCGAGCGCCTGGTTGCCGGAGACGGTGGTGACGCCGAGGAGCTCGAGCTCGGGGCTCGCGAGGGCGAGCATGAGGGCGATCGCGTCGTCGTGCCCCGGGTCGCAGTCGAGAATGATCGGAGTGGCTATCGGACCGCTCCCGCCTGCCGCACGCGCTCTCGCAGCTCGTACTTCTTCACCTTGCCGGTCGACGTCTTGGGCAGCTCGCCGAACTCGATCTGACTCGGCGCCTTGAAACCCGGGAGCGTCTCGCGGCTGAAGGCGATCAGCTCGTCGGCGGTCAGGTCGGACCCCGGCCGCAGCGTGACGAAGCCCTTCGGCCGTTCCCCCCACTTCTCGTCGGGCAGGGCGACAACGGCCGCCTCGAGGACGTCGGGGTGCCGAACGAGTGCCTGCTCGACCTCGATCGTCGAGATGTTCTCGCCGCCCGAGATGATGATGTCCTTGGACCGGTCGCGAAGCTCCATGTAGCCGTCCGGGTGCATCACCCCGAGGTCGCCCGAGTGGAACCAGCCGCCGCGGAAGGCGTCGGCGGTCGCGGCCTCGTCGGCGAAGTAGCCCTTCATGACGTTGTTGCCATTCATGACAACCTCGCCCATGGTCTCGCCGTCGGCGGGCACGTCGTTCATGGCGTCGTCGACAACGCGGACGGGCTCGGAGGTCACGAAGCAGACCCCCTGCCGGGCCTTCAGCTGCGCCCGCGCCTCGGTTCCGAGGTCATCCCAGGCGGGGTTCCATTCGCAGATGGTGATCGGGCCGTAGGTTTCGGTGAGCCCGTAGACGTGGTTGATCCGAAAGCCGAGCTGCTCGGTCCGCTCGATCACCGCCGGTGGCGGGGGCGCCCCACCCGTGGTCACCTGGACGGGTTGCGCGAGCACGTGGGCGGCCGGATCGGAGCCGAGCATGACGAGAACCGTCGGGGCGCCGTTCAGATGGGTGATCCTCTCCTCTTCGAGGAGCCGCCAGACGATCGGCGGATCGACCTTGCGCAGGCAGACGTGCGTCGCAGCGGCGGCAGTCACGCCCCAGGTCAAGCACCAGCCGTTGCAGTGGAACATCGGCAACGTCCAGAGGTAGTTCGACCGTGAGTCGATGCGCGCGTGAAGCACCTCTGCGAGCGCGTTCAGGTAGGCGCCTCGATGCGTGTAGATGACGCCCTTCGGTCTCCCGGTGGTTCCGGACGTGTAGTTGATGCTGATCGCGTCGTCCTCGCCCTCCAGGCGCGACTCCGGCTCGCCGTCGGGCCCGGCCGCGAGGAAGTCCTCGTAGGACCCGCCCTCGCCGGTGACGAGGACGCGTTCGACCGCGGCGCCCTCGACCAGGTCTGCGAGCGAGGGGTCGACGACCAGGAGGCGGGCGCCCGAATGGTCGAGGATGTACGCGATCTCGTCGCCCAGCAGCCGAGTGTTGATCGTGACCAGCACGCACCCAGCGCGCGGGACACCGAAGTGCGCCTCGAGCAGCTCCGTCACGTTTGGGGCCAGGAAGGCGACGCGATCGTCCTTCTCGAGGCCCGCGGCCTGGATCGCGGTAGCCAGCCTCCGTGCCCGCTCGCGTAGCTCGGCCCAGGTCAGGCGCCGGTCCTCGTCGATCACGGCCGTGCGGTCGGGGAAGACCGCCGCCGTGCGCTCGAGAAAGGCAATCGGTGTGAGCGGGGAGTTCACAGAGCTAGTCTTGCGTACGTGGCAGCGACAGTCACGACCTATCGGAACCTACTCGTTGCCGACCAGCCGCCTGCCGCGCGGATCACGCTGAACCGGCCGGACAAGCGAAACGCGCTCAGCCTCGAGTTGATGCAGGAGCTGATCGGCGTTCTCGAACGGCTCGGCTCGAACCCGGAGATCCGCGCAATCGTGATCGAGGGGGCAGGTCCGGCGTTCTCGGCCGGCCACGACCTGAGCGAGATGGTCGGGCGCGACGCGACGTTCTACGAGCGCCTGTTCGACGTCTGCACGATTCTGATGGAGACGATCCACCGTGTGCCGCAGCCGGTCCTCGCCAAGGTCCACGGGATCGCGACCGCGGCCGGATGCCAGCTCGTCGCCGCGTGCGACCTGGCGGTGGCGGCGGACGACGCCCGCTTTGCGACCCCGGGCGTGAAGATCGGCCTGTTCTGCTCGACGCCGATGGTTCCCATCTCGCGGGCGGTCGGCCGGAAGCGCGCACTCGAGCTTCTGCTCACCGGCGAGCCGATTGATGCTCCGACCGCAGCTCAGTGGGGTTTGGTCAACCGCGTCGTTCCGGCCGCCGAGCTCGATGGGGCGATTGAAGCGCTCGTCGCCTCGATCGCCCGCTCGAGCCCCCTCGTCGTCGGAATCGGCAAGGAGGCCTTCTACGAGCAGATCGACCGCAGCGAGACGGGCGCGTACGAGCATACGAAGGCCGTCATGGCTGCGAATGCGCGGATCGACGACGCCCAGGAGGGCATCTCCGCCTTCCTCGAAAAGCGGCCGCCGATCTGGACGGGAAGCTAGGCCGGACCGAGCAGCTCGTCGATTTCGATCGCGGTGGGCAGCGAGGGCTGCGCGCCGAAGCGTGAGGCGGCGACGGCTCCCGCGGCACAGGCACGACGGAGCGCTTCCTCGCGGTCGCGGCCCTCGAGCAGCGAAACGACCAGACAGGCCGTGAAGGCGTCCCCGGCTGCGGTGCCGTCGACTGCCTGGATCTTCGGCGGCCGAGCTCGAGCGATCTCTCGCCCGCGCTCGAGCAGCACCGCGCCCTCCTCGCCGAGCGTCAGCGCCACGAGTGGCGCAGCGTCGCCGACGACGTCGTACTCATAGCGGTTGACCACCAGGAGATCGGGCTCGACCGTCAGCGGCCGCGCGGGTGCGGCATTGACGCAAAAGAGACCGTCTGCCTGCGCGCGAGCCTGCTCCACGGCGCGGTCCGGGATCTCGAGCTGACAGAGGACCCCGTCGCTCGGCGGCAGCTCGAACCCGCCGACCTCGGCGTTCGCTCCGGGTGCGACGGCGATCGTATTGTCGCCCCGCTCGTCGACCAGGATCAGCGCGACCCCGGTGGGCGGTTCGACGGACCGCACGTCGAGGTCGACCCCGGCCTCGCGTAGGCCGGCGAGGGCCTCGTCGGCGAACGAGTCCCCGCCGACGCAGCCGACGAACCGAACCGCCGCACCCAGCCGCGCGCCGGCCACGGCCTGGTTTGCTCCTTTTCCGCCGGGAATCCGCTCGAAGGTCGCCCCGGTGACCGTCTCACCCGGCCTGGGCAGCCGCTCGACCCTGGCGACGAGGTCGAGGTTGACCGACCCGACGACGGCCAGGCGCGGTTCAGGCTGCAAGGGCGCGGAGATCTTCGACCGCCCGCCCGAGGAGGTTCTCGCGCAGGTCGAAGAGGCCGGCCCACAGCGACGACCGGTCGGGCTCCGAGCCGATCCGTGCGGCAGCGCTCAGGCCTTCGAGCGCTCGAACGAGAACCGCCAGCTCGAGATACGCCTGCGCCACCCGCACGGGCGAGGCGGCGACTCCCGCGCGGAGGAGGATCGGCGCCCATTCCACCAGTTCGGCCCGGCCCGGCTCGCCGTACCACGAGCGACCCTCGGCGCGCTCGGGCTCGAGCTCGAGCAGGTAGCGCCCGAGCGGGTCGTCCAGCCCGGCCAGGGCGGTCTCCGCCCGGTCGGCGGCGTGACGCAGTGCTGCCTCCCGTGCGCCCGGCGTCGCAGGCCAGGCCTCGCCCCGTCCCCACCGCTCGAGGAGCCGGCAGAACGCCAGCCCCGCCGCCTGGCAGGCGCCGAGTTGAGAGATCAGCCGCCGCCCGGTCGTGTCGACGGCCGCGTGCTCTTCCAGCACATCGGGCCAGGCGGGGCCGATCGAGCGCAGCCTCATCAGACCTCGACGACCACGGGCAGGATCATCGGCCGGCGGCCGGTGCGGTCGTAGATCAGCTGACCGATCCCGTCGTGGAGGTGCTCCTGGAGCAGCTTGATCTCGCGGATCTCCTGGGACAGGCACTCGTCCAGCACGCGATTCGCCTCCGCGCGCATCTCGTCGATCAGGGGACCGCTCTCGGCGAACCCGCGGGCGATCAGCTCCGGAGGGCTCGAGGGGCGCCCGTTCGAACCGGCGAGCGTGGCGACGATGATCAGCACCCCGTCCTCGGAGAGGTGGCGCCGGTCCCGCAGTGCGACGTCGCCGATGTCACCCACCCCGAGGCCGTCGACGAACGTCATTCCGGCCTCGATCCGGTCGATCACCTCGACTCCGCGTGGCGAGAGCTCCACGACCGAGCCGTACTCGGCGAGGATGATCGAGCCGGCCGGAACACCCGCGTCGGACGCCAGGCGTGCGTGGGCGGAAAGCATGCGGAACTCGCCGTGGATGGGCATCACGGCCCGGGGCCGGACGAGCGAGAGGAGTGTTCGGATCTCCTCCGAGTTCGCATGCCCGGACACGTGCACCGGCGCGATCTCCTGGTGGAGCACCTCGGCGCCTGCGCGGGCGAGCTGGTTGATCGAGTCGTGGACGCGAAGCTCGTTCCCCGGCACGGGCTTCGCCGAGATGATCACCGTGTCGCCGCGTTCGACCGTCACGGCCGGGTGGTCGTGGTAGGCGATACGCGTCAGCGCCGACATGGGCTCGCCCTGGCTCCCGGTGCAGAGGATGAGCACGTCCTCCGGCCGGTGGTTGTCGAGGTCGGCGGGCTTGATCAGCGTCCCGTCCGGAACCTCGAGGTAGCCCAGGTTCGAGGCGATGTTGAGGTTCTTGCGCATCGAGCGGCCGACGACAGCCACCTTGCGCCCGACCTGGACGGCGACATCGATCGCCTGCTGCATCCGGTGCACGTTCGATGCGAAGGAGGCGACGAGAACACGGCCGGTGCGCTGGGGGATGATCTGCCGGAACGCCTCGCCGACGAGCCGCTCGGACCCGGTGACGCCCGGGCGCTCGGCATTGGTCGAGTCGCCCAGGAGCAGGTCGACGCCGCGGTTGCCGATCTCCGCCAGTGAGCCGACGTCGGTCTTCAACCCGTCCACGGGCGTGTGGTCGAGCTTCCAGTCGCCCGTGTGGAGGACGCGTCCGGCCGGGGTCTCGAAGAGCACGGCGACGCAGTCGGGCACGGAGTGCGCCATGCGGACGAACTCCGTGCGGAACGGGCCGATGTCGAAAGGTCCGTCCTCCGGCCGGATCTCGCGCAGCTCCGTGGTGCGGAGCAGCCCGTGCTCGTCGAGCTTCGACTTGACGAGGCCGAGCGTGAGGCGTGTTCCGATCACCTCGCCCACGCGGACCTGGCGCAGCAGGAACGGGAGCGCGCCGACGTGGTCCTCGTGAGCGTGCGTGAGGACGACCGCACGGATGCCGCCTCGATCGGCGAGATACGAGAAGTCGGGGAGGATCAGGTCGACGCCGAGGTGCTCGTCACGGGGGAAAGCAAGGCCGGCATCGACGACCAGCGCCTCGTCGCCAAGCTCGAGCACGAGCATGTTCTTGCCCACCTCGCCGAGCCCGCCGAGGGGGATGATCCGGAGAGAAGGCTCAGGCATCGCCCAAGTCTACGTACCCCGTTCGGTCTGACTCGGGCGAAAACCCGGCAAACGAGCCGGTTCAGGAGCCATGAATCCCTCGATCGGGGGAGCGGCGGAAACCGCCACAGCGCGACAACTTGTTTTGTGGGCGAAAACCCCGAAACCGCGTCCGGCGGAGGCCCGTCTGTGAGCGCCAGGCCTGGGCGTCAAGTACCCGACCTCGGATCCGCGGTCGGGCTGATGATCACGCTCGTCGCGATGGCGGCGAGTGTCCTGCTCGTGGCCGTCAGCAGAGACGCCGTGAGCGCGGCGGTCACCGACCCCGGAACCGTAGCCGTCTTCCTCGTTCTCGCGCTCGTCTACCAGTTCTTCTCCTTCGAGCTGTACGGACGCGGCAGCATCAGCGTCTCCGCGATCGGCCTCCTCGCCGCCGCGTTCTCGCTGCCGGTCGGTGCCGCGGTCGCGATTGCCTTCATCGCCGCGATCTCGCAATGGATCAGAAAACGAGGCCTGTTCCACCGGGCAATCTTCGACGCGGCCAACTATGCGCTCTCGATGGGAGCGGCGGCGGGTGTCTACTCCGCGTTCGCGCCGTCCAACACCTTCATGAAGCTGGCGGTCGGAACGCTGGCCGGCATCGTCTACGGGGCGATCAACCATGGCCTCCTCTGCCTCGCGATGAGCCTCTCCGAAGGCGTCCCCATGCGCGAAGTCTGGAAGGAGCGCTTCCACTGGGCCCGCTACCACTTCCTTATCTTCGGGCCGCTCGCAGTCGCCCTCTCGATCGCGTACGCGAAGACCGGCGTCCCCGGGCTCCTCGCCTTCGCGCTCCCGCCGGCCGTGCTCGTCTTCTCCGTGCGGCAGTACCTCGAGCGAACGCGCCGGGCGGTCGAGGAGGTTCGGGAGGCCAACGAGGAGCTCCGGGTCGCGAACGCCAAGCTCGCCGCCCGAAACGAGGATCTCGACCAGCTCTTCCGCTTCGCCGGCGGTCTTGCCGCCCACGCTCACGACAGCTCAGCCCTTCGGACCTACGCAGAGGAGTCGCTCGGGACGTTGACCGGCGCCGAGATCGTGCTGCTGGTCGGAGACGCGGGCGGCGACGTCCCTCTCTTCGCCGGTGGTGCCTGCGTCGGAGCGCTCGAGCTTCGGCCGGGGCCGAACTTCGACGGCGAGCGCTGGGAGCGCCTCCGCGACGCGATTCTCCCCCAGCTCGCAACCGCGGTCGAGAGCGCCGGGCTCGTCGAGCAGGTTCGCAAGACCCACCTGGCCACGATCGCCGCACTCTCGCGCTCGATGGAGGCCAAGGACTACTACACGGGCGGCCACACGGAGCGCGTCTCCAGCGTCGCCCTGGCCCTCGGCCGCCGCCTCGGCTATGCGGGGACCGAGCTCGATGCGATCGAGATCGGCGCGCTTCTGCACGACATCGGCAAGATCGGGATCCCCGAGCGCATCCTCCACAAGCCCGGGCCGCTCGACGACGACGAGTGGAAGGTGATGAAGGAGCATCCGATCATCTCCGAGTACATCCTCTCCGGGGTCGACCTTCCGGCGACGGTGCTCGAGATCGCACGCTCGAGCCACGAGCGGATGGACGGCAAGGGCTATCCGGACGGCCTCGAGGGCCAGGCCATCCCGCTCCCTGCCCGGATCGTGCTCGTCGCCGACGCTTTCGACGCCCTGACGAGCGACCGGCCTTACCGGCGCGCGCGGCCGCTACCGGCGGCGATGGAGGAGATCCGGACCCACGCCGGCACGCAGTTCTGCCCGCAGGTCGTCGCCGCGATGGAGCAGCTGTACCGCGAGGAGCCGCACGTCCTCGGTGCAGGCCGCCTCGCCGCGGTCGAGCTCCAGGAGGACGCCGCCTAGCTTCAGGCAGCGGAGGGCTGAAGCGCTCCGAGCCGCTCGAGGCAATCGCGAACCTGCGCGTACTCCGCCTCGGTCGCCTCGACCATCGGCAGCCGGTGGCCGCCGACCTGGTGACCGAGCAGCCGGAGGGCAGCCTTGATCGCGATCGGGTTGCCTGCGACCTTGAGCAGGTCGAGCGCAGGCTGGAGCTCGCGGTCGATCCGCTGCGCCTCCTCGACGTCCCCTGCCCGGAAACGGCGGATCATCTGCTTCACCTGCGGCCCGGCGACGTGGGTGTGGACGCAGACTCCACCAACTCCCCCGAGCTGGAGGAACGGCAGGATCAGGTCGTCGTCTCCCGCATACAGGTCGAGCCCGAGCTCGACGATCCTGCGGCCCTGATCGAGGTCGTCGTTCGCCTGCTTGACCGCTTTGACGTTGGGGATCCCGGCCAGGAGCGCCATCGTCTCCGGCTCGATGTTGAGCACGACGCGGGCCGGGATGTTGTAGACGATCAGCGGCCGGTCGGTCTCGGCCGCGATCGCCTTGAAGTGCTCGACGATCCCGCGCGGGGGCGGCTTGTTGTAGTAGGGCGTGACGATCAGGAACGCATCCGCTCCGGCCTCGTGGGCCGTTTGCGTCAGGTGGATCGAGTGGGCAGTCGAGTACGTCCCCGTGCCCGCAACGACCGTTGCCCGGTCGCCCACCGCGTCGATCGCAACGCGGTAGAGCTCGAGCCGCTCGTCGTCCGAAAGGGTCGGCGACTCGCCCGTCGTGCCCGTGACGACGAGACCGTCGGAGCCGTGCTCGACGAGGTGCTCGGCGAGCGCCCGGAAGGCGTCGTAGTCGACCGCGCCGTCGTCCCCGAAGGGGGTGACGATCGCGGTCAGGACCTCGCCGAGCACGGCTTCCGATTCTACTGCTGCGGCGGCCTGCGTCCTCCGCCCATCGCGTCGGTGTTCCACTGCATCTTTCCGAGCGGCGTCGCCTCGACGATCATGGCCAGGGCAACGAGCAGAAGCCCAGCCGAAATCAGATCCAGCTGTCGCAGCGCTGAAGCGAAGATGCCGATCAAGAAAAGGATCGCAGCTGCGAGTAGCAGCAGGATCCGGATTCCGAACTCCATCTGACTCCTTCCGTAGTGGCCTCGCCGCGGAGGCGCGGCGCGGCTCCGATTCTGACGGATGGCCCGGTCAGAGCAAAGCTTCGAGCCCGACCGTCAACCCCGGCGCCAGGCCGGGAAGGCGCTTGAGAGCAAGGAGCACGCCCGGAACGAACGCCTCGCGGGAGGTCGTGTCGTGGCGGATCGTCAGCAGCTGCCCGGGGCCGCCGAAGAGCACCTCCTGGTGCGCCACGAGGCCGGGCAGGCGCACGGAGTGAATCTGCGTGTCGCCCGGGAGGCGCTCGGCGGTTGCCTTCGCCGTCCCGGAGGGGGCGTCCAGCTTCGTCTCGTGGTGGAGCTCGACGATCTCGGCGTCCGGAAGGTGGCGTCCGGCCTCCTCGGCGAAACACATCATCAGGACGGCGCCGATCGCAAAGTTCGGGGCGAAGAAGACCGGTACCCCGCGCGCATGCGCCTCCTCCCCGACGCCGGCCAGGTCGGCGCCCGTCGTGCCGACGACAGAGGGTACCCCGGCCTCGACCGCCGCCCTCACGTTGTCGACCACGGTGGCCGGCGCGGTGAAGTCGACCATCGCCTCCGCTTCGCCGAGCGAGCCGACCAGCTCGTAGCCGGCTGCCTCGAGGGCGGGCCCCAGTACCGATCCGACCTTGCCGCCTCGGCCGTTCAGCAGGATCCGCTTCACGCCGCTGCGCGCGCAGGGAGGCCGGGGTGTACGAGTTCGACCGCCTCCCGGAAGCGGTCCTCGTCCGGCCCGATGCCGGCCGCGGACAGGCGCTCCGCGGCGAGCAGGACACCGGCGAGCTCCGCCACGGCGTCAGGCTCGACGGCGTCGATCGCGGCCATGATCCGCTCGAGCGAGAGCAGCTCGGTGTCCGTGATCACTGCCTTCCCCAGGCGGCTCATCCGGTTGGACGTCGACTCCATCGAGAGCACGATCCTGCCCTTGAGGTTCTCCTTCGCGCGCTCGAGCTCGCGCCCACGGAACTTGGCGGCCGCGATTTCCGCAATCTGCTCGGCGGCGATCTCCAGGCAGGCGGCGAGGTTCTCTTCCCGCGTGCCGACGTAGATCCCGACCTGACCGGTGTCGGTGTACTGCGAGGCGAACGAGTAGACCGAATACGCCATCCCGCGCTTCTCGCGGATCTCCTGGAAGAGGCGCGACGAGGCGGAGCCGCCCAGGATCGCGTCGAGAATGGAGGCCGCGAAGCGGCGGCGGTCGGTGCGCGCGATGCCGGGCGCACCGAGGCACACGTGGTACTGCTCGGTGTCCTTGGCCTGAAAGCGGAGGCTCGGCGGAGGCTCCTTGACGAGCGGAGGACGGACACGCACCTTCGCGGGCGGCCGGTCGGGCCGCTTCAACGCGGCGCGCTGCAGGAGCGCCTGCACCTGCTCGTGCTCGACGTTGCCGGCGGCGGCCAGCACGATGTTCCCCGCCACGTAGGCCGAGCGGTGGTACGCGGCAACGGAGCGGCGCGAGATCGAGGAGATCACCTCGGCCGTCCCGATCACCGGCCTGCCGAGGGGATGCCCGGCGAAGATCGCCTCGGCGAGCAGATCGTGGACGAGCTCCTGCGGCGAGTCCTCGACCATGGCGATCTCTTCGAGGACGACCTCGCGCTCGGAGTCGAGCTCGGCGAACTGCGGCATGAAGACCATGTCCGCCATCACGTCGAGCGCGGTCTCCAGGTGGTGGTCCGGGACACGCGAGTAGACGACCGTGTGCTCGCGGGAGGTGGCCGCGTTCAGCTCTCCGCCGAGCGTGTCGAAGATCTCGGCGATCTGAAGAGCCGAGTACGCCTGGGTGCCCTTGAAGAGCAGGTGCTCGATGAAGTGGGTGACCCCCGCCTTGGCCGCGGGCTCGTCGCGCGAGCCGGCGCCGATCCAGAAGCCGAGCGAGACCGAGCGAACGCTCGTCAGGCGCTCGGAAATGACGCGCTCGCCGGAGTCCAGTTCGGTGACGACGTACTTCTGCACGGTTCGAATCGTAAGGCGTTCGCTCAGGGTCGAGCGTCGACGAAGACCCGTCCCCGTCCGCGCTCGACGTAGAGGCGCGAGCCGTTCCGCTGTTCGGCTACCCCGATCGAGAGGAGCGACGCCGCCGTTGCGATCCCCAGGGGCGCCGCGTCCTCCACGGCGCCCCTCCCTTTTCCTAGCGGTCCCGGCGCGGGCCGCGGTCGCGGTCCCGGTCGCGGCCGCCTCGCCCGCGGCCGCCGTCACGGCGGGGCCGCTCCTCTTCGGGCGGCCGGGGCGGAGCGTTCTTCGCGCGCTCGATCAGCTCCTCGGGCTGGACGAGCGAGCCGTTCTCGTGCTTCGCGACGAGCTTGAGGCCGATCCGGCCCCGCTCCTTGTCGACCTCCTGGACGAGAACGTCGAGCACGTCGCCGCGCTCGATCACGTCCTCGATGTGGCCGACGCGGCCCGGGCCGACGTTGGACACGTGCAGCAACCCGTCCGTGCCCTTCGTCAGCTCGACGAAAGCGCCGAACTGGGTCGTCTTGACGACCTTGCCCGTATATGTGTCTCCCACCTCGGGCTCCTTCGTCAGGGTCGTGATCGCCGCGATCGCGGCGTCGGCCTTCGTGCCTTCGGTGGCGTAGATCAGGATCGTGCCGTCCTCTTCGATGTCGATCTGGACGTCGTACTCCGACTCGAGCGAGCGGATCGTCTCGCCGCCCTTGCCGATGACCTTCCCGATGTACTCCGGGTTGATCTTGACGCTCGAGATGCGCGGGGCATGGGCCGCGAGCTCGTGGCGTGTCTCCGGGATGGCCTCGGCCATCTTCTCGAGGATGAACTCACGGGCCCGCTTCGCCTGCTCGAGGGCGGACTTCATGATCTCCTGGGTGACGCCGGTGATCTTGATGTCCATCTGCAGGGCTGTGATGCCCTGGCTCGAGCCGGCCACCTTGAAGTCCATGTCACCGAGGTGGTCCTCGGCGCCCTGGATGTCGGTCAGCACGACGTAGTCGTCGCCCTCCTTGACGAGGCCCATCGCGATGCCGCTGACCGGCGACGAGATCGGTACGCCCGCGTCCATCAGGGCGAGCGTGGAACCGCAGACGGAACCCATCGACGAGGAGCC
>JBBRYK010000002.1:0-78386 GCA_038237665.1 Gaiellales bacterium
ACCGAACCATTCACCATATGAGTGACCTCCTGACGTCAGGCCGCGGCTGCTCCAATCAGCCGCTATTTGCCTGCTCAGGAGGTCATTCTCTTGATCAGCTCGGACGGATCAGACCCAATCGCTCGGTGGATCGAGGCTAAGGCGTCTCGATCGGCATGACCACCGCGGTCACGCCCTCCACCTTCATCACCTCGACGCGAGCGCCCTCGGGGATCACGTCCGCGTCGTCGAAGTAGGCCTGCGCCGTCCAGTAGTCACCCCCGATTCGAACCTGCCCTCCCCCGTCTCGTGAAATGGGCTTCGTGACGACACCGCGGCGGCCGGCGAGGCCGTGGACATTCGTCTTGACCACGGGGCCGCGCAGGGCCTGGGTCGCGATCCGCCGCGTCAGGCCGAGGCCGACCAGCGACACGACGCAGAAGACGACCACCTGGAGCCACAGAGGCGCGCCGAGGCCGGCGATCAGCGCGGCCACGAGCCCGGCCACGCCGAAGTAGATGGCCACGAACGCAAGCGTGACCGCCTCGAGAACGAGCAGGCCGACTCCGACCAGGAGCCAGACGAGCCAGGCCACGGCGCCCTAGCTCTCGGCGGGCGGAGCAGCGGCCGGGGCCGCACCGTCCGTCTTTGCAGCATCCGCGCCGGTCTGGAAGGCCGCTCCGAGCGCCGACACCGCTCCCATCGCGCTCAGTCCCTCCGCCGGGATGAGCATCAGCTTCAGGCCCTCCACGTTCGGCAGCGTCTGCAGGTACTGGTACGCAAGCAGGTCCGGAGTGGGCTTCCCGTCGTGGATGGCCGCGAAGACCTGGCGCGTGGCCTCGGCATCGCCCTGGGCGCGGAGGATCTTGGCCTCCTTGTCGCCCTCGGCGTTCAGGATCGCGGCGCGCTTGTCGCGTTCGGCGCGCATCTGCTTCTCCATCGCCTCCTGGATCGAGCCCGGTGGGTCGATCGACTTCAGCTCGACCCGGTTCACGCGGATGCCCCAGGGGTTCGTCGCCTCGTCGAGGACGCTGCGCAACTCGCTGTTGATCCGGTCGCGCGAGGTGAGCGTCTCCTCGAGCGAGAGCGAGCCGATCACGTTCCGCAGCGTGGTCACCGTCAGCTGCTCGACGGCGACGATCAGGTTCGCGACCTCGTAGGTGGCGCGAAACGGGTCGGTGATCGTGAAGTAGAAAACGGTGTCCACCGAGATCGTGACGTTGTCCTGGGTGATCACCGGTTGCGGCTCGAAGGTGACCACCTGCTCGCGCAGGTCGACCAGCGGGCGCCGCAGCCGGTCGAGGAACGGGATGAGGACGTGCAAGCCCGGGTCGAGCGTCCGGCTGTAGCGGCCGAGGCGCTCGACGATGCCGGCGCGCGCCTGCGGGATGATCCGCACCGCTCGCGCGACGACGACCAGCACGAGAGCGGCAATGACAAGGGCAACGATCAGCGGGACCATCGGGTCAACCTCCGAATCTGAAGGGGCGCGTCGAGTGTAGCCCCGTCGAGCCCCGTGATGGAGCTACGCGGCGGTCGCAGCCGCAGCCGGAGACCGGTCGGCTCCGCGCCCGCGAGAAAGACCGAGGAAGAATGCCCACGCGAGGAGACCTCCGGCGCCGTAGCCGATCGAGCTCGCCGCGGCCGCACCACGCGCGCCGTGGTGCGGGATGAGAATGACGGCCGCGCCGACGGTGACGAGCATCGAGACGATCGAGACGGCGAGGCTCCACCAGGGCTCGCCCCGCCGAACCGAGAGGTAGACCACGAGCACGGTCACCGGCGCATATGCGACCACGCCGGGCAGCAGCAGCTCGAGCGGGCCGACCGCGCCCTCGAACTCCTTGCCGAACACGGCCGGGATCACGAACGGAGCAACCGCCCCGACCGCGCCGGCCACGAGAGCGGCGAACAGGAGCCCACGCACCGCCGAACGCGCGATCAGGCCGGCTGCCTCCCGGTCGGTCGACGCGGAGACCACGGGCGCGGTGACGGCTGTCGCGATCGC
Source organism: Gaiellales bacterium (assembly GCA_038237665.1). Lineage (GTDB taxonomy): Bacteria > Actinomycetota > Thermoleophilia > Gaiellales > Gaiellaceae > JBBRYK01. Next base: position 1,988 of record JBBRYK010000002.1, read on the forward strand.
TGCCGGGATCAGCCACATCGACTCCACCGCCTGGAGGGCGATCGAATAGACGCCGACGGCGGCGTTGCCGGTCTCCCGCCCCAGGACGAAGAGTTCGGCCCGGTAGCTGATCAGAGCGACGACCTGGACGGCACCCATCACGAGCGCCAGCCGAAGAAGCGTGAGGCCGGTCTCGTCGAGGAAGCGCGGGACCTCCGGCGGCCACCACGTGTCGTGCGCAGCAACGAGGGCAAAGACGGCGGTCACGGTCTGGGCGAGCGCCCAGCCCACGAGCGCTCCGGTTACGCCCGTGTCCAAGCCGGCAACCAGCACAAGCAGTGCGACCAGCGAGAGGACGGGCGAAAACAGCTGGATGATGTTCCACAGCCGGATCCGGCCCTCCCCGAGGAGCACGCCCGAGATCGTCTGCCAGACGATGTTCGGGATGATTCCGAGAGCGCCGAGGATGGCGAGCTTCGTCGGGACCTGCCCGGACGCCGCTGTGATCGCGGACATCGCCGGCGCGCCGATTGCGCCGAGCCCAACGCCGAGGAGGAGCGCGCGCCGCGTCAGGCCGACGACCGAGATGCGCGGGTCCCGCATGCGGCTCGTGACGGCGACCCCGAGCTGCCCGAGCAGGCGCGAGACGATCGTCGCCCCGAGCACGACCACGACGAACTCGCCGCGCCCGACCGGCTCGAGCAATCGGCTCTGGACGACGACGAATGCCAGCGCCGTCGGCGTCGACAGGCCGCGAAACAGAATCGTCTCGAGCGTGTTGCGGCCGACGCTCTTGGCGGCCGCGAGCTCAGGGCGGCGAACGAGGTTGGGGTTGACCGGGGGCGCGACGCCGACCGATCCGCCTGGCTGGACGCCGGTCGTACCGGCTACGTCCCGGAGGGCCATGATCGGCGGACTATGCGGCTTTGGTCGGCCGGTTGCGCCGGCCTACCGTTAGGGCGGACGCCGCGGCACGCCGACGCCGGAGAGGTGGTCGAGGAGGGCGATCGGCGGACGGGCGCGGAAACAGACGTCGACGAGGATCTGGGCCGTAGTCGGTTCGCGGCGGCGAATCCGCCGCGCCTGGTGGAGGAGCACCCGGATCCGCTGGTAGCTCGGCCGCGGCAGGCGCAGGCGATCCGCCTCCGCTCCGAGCCGGCGGCAGATCTCGGCGATCGGGAGCGTACGGTCGTCGAGCCGGACGAGCGCCTTCAGCAGCCGGAACGAAATCCGTGGCGCAATCGCCACTCGGTCCGAGATCGGAGGCGCAAAGAAGAGCGGCGGCGAAATCCGAACCTTGCGGGAAGCCATCGCCGCACTATCGCCGTCGAACAGTCACGCGTCTGCAACAACTCCGCGCCGACTTCCCAAGCAACACAGTGTCACAAGCACTGGGGTCCCGACCGAAGCCGGCTCCGGCCGATCCTCTGCGCGGCCCAAGCGTCTACACCGGAGCCAAGTGACACAGTGTCACTAGCCCCCGGCGGCTACGTACTGCGCGACGCCGCGTTCCGCCAGCGCGGCCTGCGCTGCCGCGAGCCGCGCCAGCGGCACGCGGTACGGCGAGCACGAGACGTAATCCAGGCCCAGGCCGTGGCAGAAGCGCACCGAGCTCGGCTCGCCGCCGTGCTCGCCGCAGATCCCGAGCTTGATCTCCGGCTTCGCGGCGCGGCCGCGCTCGACCGCGATCCGCATCAGCTCGCCGACGCCCTCCTCGTCGAGGATCTCGAACGGGTTCCGCTGGAGGATGCCGTCTTCGAGGTAGTGCGTCAGGAACTTGCCCTCGGCGTCGTCGCGAGAAAAGCCCAAAGCCGTCTGCGTCAGGTCGTTCGTCCCGAAGGAGAAGAAGTCGGCGAACTCGGCAATCTCGTCGGCGCGGACGCAGGCCCGCGGAAGCTCGATCATCGTCCCGATCAGGTACGGCGACGCGTTTTCCTCGGTGGCGATCTCGATCGTCAGCTCGCGGAGCCGGCTGAGCTCCTCGCCGAACGCGACCAGCGGATGCATGATCTCGACGAGCGGGGCCTCGCCCGTCCGCTCCTCGACCGCCAGCGCGGCTCGGATGATCGCGCGCACCTGCATCTCGTAGATCTCGGGCCACTGCAGGCCCAGCCGACAGCCGCGCGTGCCGAGCATCGGGTTCGACTCCTGGAGCGCCTTGATCCGCTCCCGCATGCGGTCGTCCACCGCCTCCTCGAGCGGGGGCAGGAACTCGTGGAGCGGCGGGTCGAGCAGCCGGATCGTGACAGGGAAGCCCGCCATCGCCTCGAAGATCCCCTCGAAGTCGGCCTGCTGCATCGGGAGCAGCTGGTCGAGCGCCGCCCGCCGCTCCGCCTCGCTGTGAGCCATGATCATCTCGCGTACGACGGGCAGCCGCTCATCGGCCATGAACATGTGCTCCGTCCGGCACAACCCGATGCCCTCGGCGCCGAACTCCCGCGCCTTGGCGGAGTCCTCGGGCGTGTCGGCGTTCGTCCGCACCCTGAGCCGCCGCATCTCGTCGGCCCACTCGAGAATGGTCTGAAAGTCCTCGTTGATGTTCGGCGGGACGAGGTCGACCGGGCCGATGATCACGCGGCCCGTGCCACCGTCGATCGTGAGGAGGTCACCCTCGCGCAGCTCACGCCCGCCGAGCTTCGCCGTCTTCCCTTCGACGTCGATCGTCAGGCCGTCGCACCCCGCGACGCACGGCTTTCCCATCCCGCGCGCGACCACGGCCGCATGCGACGTCATCCCGCCGTGTGCAGTCAGCACCCCCGCCGCCTGGATCAGCCCGTGGATGTCGTCCGGGGTCGTCTCCCAGCGCACAAGGATGACGCTCTCCCCCGCCCTGCCCCGCTCCTCGGCCGTGTCCGCGTCGAACACGATCGTGCCGCTCGCGGCGCCCGGTGAGGCGTTCAGCCCGCGCGCGGCGACCTCGAACTTCGCGGCGGGATCGATCATCGGATGCAGCAACTGGTCGAGCTGCGCCGGATCGATTCGCGCGACCGCCTCCTCCCGGGAGATCAGGGCCTCGTCGACCATGTCCACCGCGGTCTTGAGGGCCGCGGCGGCCGTTCGCTTCGCGCTCCGCGTTTGCAGGAGGAAGAGCCGCTCGTCCTCGACCGTGAACTCGATGTCCTGCATGTCGCGGTAGTGCTCCTCCAGCCGGCGCATCGTCTCGAGGAGCTGCTCGAAGGCCTGGGGCATCCGCTCGCGCATCCGCTCGACCGGCTCCGGTGTCCGGATTCCGGCCACCACGTCTTCGCCCTGCGCATTGGCCAGGAACTCGCCGTAGAGACCGGATTCGCCGGTCGATGGATCACGCGTGAAGCAGACCCCGGTGCCCGAGCGGTCGCCCTTGTTGCCGAAGACCATCTGGACCACGTTGACGGCGGTGCCGAGGTCGTCGGCGATCTCGTGCGCCCGCCGGTAGACCTGGGCGCGCGGCGTCTCCCAGGAATCGAAGACCGCACGAACCGCGCGGCCGAGCTGCTCGCGGGCGTCCTGGGCGAACGGACGGCCGGTCTCGTCCTCGTAGATCCGCTTGAAGCTCGCGGCCAGCTCGCCGAGGTCGTCCGCCGTCAGGTCGACGTCCTGGCTCACGCCGCGCGCTTCCTTCAGCCGCCGGAGCTCGTCCTCGAACCGGTGCGGGTCGATTCCGTCGACGACCTCGCCGTACATCTGCACGAGCCGCCGGTACGAGTCCCAGGCAAAGCGAGGATTGTCGGTCCGCCGGGCCAGGCCCTGGACCGCCTCGTCGTTCAGGCCCAGGTTGAGGATCGTGTCCATCATCCCCGGCATCGAGACCGCCGCCCCGGAGCGGACGGAGACGAGCAGCGGATCCTCCGGGTCGCCGAACCGTTTCCCCGACCTCTCCTCGAGCGCCTCCAGGTGCTGCTCGACCTCGGCCTCGAGCCCGTCGGGTAACCGCTTGCCCGCGGCCATGTACGCGCGGCACGCGTCCGTCGTGATCGTGAACCCGGCCGGCACGGGAACACCGAGAATCGTCATCTCGGCCAGCCCGGCACCCTTGCCGCCGAGGAGCTCCTTACCGCCCTCGGATGGCTCGTCGAAGTCGTAGACGAAGCGGACCCCTGCCATGAGCGGGGGATTTTCTCACGCCCGGGGGACTGCAGCGCGGGCGAGGAGCGCCGACAATGCGCCGATGAGGCTCGACGAAGCCTGGGAGGGCATTGCCGCCGACTGGGTCCGCTGGGCTCGCGCCCCCGGCCACGACTCGTACTGCCACACTCGCCGGAGAGCCGGCCGGCCGGACCAGGCGGTGGCTGCGCGTCCCGCTCTTCCTCCACTTCCGAGCGCTGAAGCCCTGATTAGCGGGGCGGGAGCGCGCTCGCGACGAGCAGCCGGGCGTAGACGCTCGAAGACGGGCTCGCCGTCCTGGTGCCGAAGAAGACCGCGTGCGCCCGCCACCGGCCGACCGTCGGCGGCAGCCAGCTCACGGTCGCCGAGCCGTCGCCGGCGGCATGGACCGGGAAGAGCCGGAAGAACTGCCAGCCGTCGAGTGGATCGAAGCGATCGACCTGGATCCTGATCAGGCCGCCGGCAGCGGCGCCGGTGGAGACGCGCGCAGCGAGCGAGACGGCTTGCCCCGGCCCGGACACTGCGTCGTGAGTCCCCGAGATCAGCATGTCGGTCGACGTGATCTCCCGCAGGAGCATGGCGAGCCGGTACCTGCCCCCGCTCGACTCGCGCGCGCGGACAACGGCGAAGTAGCGCCCCGGATTCAGCCGGATACGGAGCCGCTCGCCGCCCACGTCGGCACACTCGCAGCGCAAGCGACGGCCGCTGTCCGTGACCAGCAGCAGGTCGATCCGGGCCTTGGCCCCGGCCTTGAGGGTCAATGTCAGATCGCTCCGGCTGCCCACCGCGAAGCGGTAGAGATCGACGACGTCGATCGTCCGGGCGGACACCGATCCGCGTCGCGTCTGCCCGTTCTCGATCGGGAGGCCCGGTGCGGCGTCGTCCACCGAGGCCGGCGCGACCTTGAGCCGGTAGAAATCGCGCCCGAGAACGTCGGCGGTCGCGGCCACCAGGATCGTGTAGAGGCCGCCGCCGTCGGGGCCCGGCGTGAACGTGCCGTAGCCGTTGCATGGAAGGTCGCGCAGGGGGTCGAACCCGAATGACTGCGTCTTCGGCGGATAGAGCGTCACGTGGAGACACGACCCCGGCGCAGTCGTCACCTTGATCCGGTAGGTCGTGCCGGCGCGAAGCGTTGTCGACCAGGCGTCGTCCGGATCGACCAGCGAGTCGACAGAGTCGCGGATCCCTTGGGCGGGCAGCGGCTCGCCGGGAGGCGAGGCCGGCGGCTCGGGCGCGAACAGATCGAGCCGGAAGCTGCCGGATGCGGAGCCAACGCGCTGACCGACCTCGATCAGGTAGGTCCCACCCTTCGCGGTCTCGAAGGCCAGGCGCGCGATACCTTTGTCGTCGGTCGCGTCGCAGGTCACGCTGCGGAGCTGCGAGCGCACGCGCCGGTAGACGGCGACGACGCCGTCGAGGTCGCCGCCCGCCTTCAGCCGAAGGACGACGCGGTCCGCCGAAGCGGCGGTGAACCGGTACCAGACGTTGCCCTTCTCCTTCCCGCAGAAGTTCGTGGGGTCGTCGTCCTGACGGGTCGAGCCGGCAGTCGTTCCGGTGACGCGCGCGGGCAGCGCGCCCAGCTCCTGCGCGGCGGCACGGTCGTCGTTCGGTGGTCCGGCAGCGCCCGCCGCACCGGCCAGGATGAGCGCGGCGGCGACGGCGATTACGAGCGTTCGGGAGATGGTGGCGCGACCGTATCAGGCCGTCTGCGCGCGCGAAACTCCGCGATCCAGGCCGCCGCGCGGAGCCCGAGCCAGAGCGGCGTCAGGGCAACGTAGAAGACGAACACGCCGAGGGCGAGGGCGACCCACCAGATGCCCCAGCGCCACCACGGAACCTGCGGCTTGGGCTTCACGACGCCCTCTGTGCCGCCGCCTCGCCGCGGCGCTGCTCGACGAGGCGGAGGACCCGGTGCGCCGTCTCCTCGATCGAGAGCTCGGTGATCTCGATCACGGGGCAGCCCAGCCGGCGGTGGATCGTCTCCGCGTGCTCGAGCTCGTCGTAGACCTCGAGGAGCTGCGCGTACTTCTTGGCGCCGCCGAGGTTGCGGGCCCGCGCCTGGCGGATCTCCGCGAGCCGGCTCGCCTCGATCGAGAGTCCGACGATCTTCGCCGGCTCGACGCGGAAGAGTCCCGGCGGCGGGTCGATTCCGCGTACGACCGGGATGTTCGCGGTCTTGTAGCCGAGGTACCCGAGGTACATGGACAGCGGCGTCTTCGACGTTCGAGACACGCCGACGAGGACGATGTCGGCTTCCTCGAGCCCGCCGCCGAGCCCGTCGTCGAACTTGACGGCGAACTCGATCGCCGCCACACGCTTGAAGTAGGCCGAGTCGAGCGCGGGCCGTGCGCCCGGTTTCATCTTCGCGGCGCGGCCCGAGACCTTCGCGACGGCCTCGATCCCGTGGCCGAGGATGTCGACGTAATGCAGCTTGGCGTTCCGGCAGAGCACCCGCATCGTCGACCGGAGCTCTTCGTCCACGAGCGTGTAGAAGACGACCGCAGGCCTACCCTTCGCACGGTTGACTGCGAGCCGGAGGTCGTCGACCGTCTCGACGCGCGGATGCGGGATCTCCTCGAACTCCTGGTCGGGAAACTGCGCCTCGAGCGCCTGGACGAGACGGGCTGCAGTAGCCCCGGTGGAGTCGGAGATCATGTGCAGCTCGACCGTGGCGGCGGCAGGCATCGTGCGGAGCGTAGCGCCGTCTCTCGGCGGCCTCTCAGAGTGCTCTTGACCGTCCGTGGGCCGCTGCTGGTCGATGAGCCGTCTGACAACCGGGCAATCTGAGACTAATCTCAGATCATGCGGCAGTCTCTCCTGGGCGCAACGGTCGTCGATGTGCCGTTCGTCGACCTCGCCATAGTTCACGAGCCGATCAAGGGACGCCTGCTCGAGCGATTTGCCGCGCTGATCGACTCGAACGCGTTCTTGAACGGACCACCGGTCGCCGAGTTCGAGAAGGCGTTCGCCGGCTATTGCGCAACAGGCCATTGCGTCGGGCTCGCAAGTGGGCTCGACGCTCTCCGTCTCGGCCTACTCGCCGGCGGGCTAGAGCCGGGCGAAGGTGTGATCGTGCCCGCCAACACCTTCATCGCGACGGTCGAGGCTGTGACGCAGGCGGGTGGCCGGCCTGTGCTCGTCGACGTCCGCGAAGACGACTGGAATCTCGACGCAGAGGCAGCCGCCGAGGTTTCGAGCGATGCAAGCTTCGTCATTCCCGTCCACCTCTATGGCCAGATGGCCGACATGGAGAAGCTCTCGGCTCTCGGCCTGACCGTGATCGAAGATGCCTGCCAGGCCCACGGAGCCGAGCGCGACGGCATCCGCGCAGGAACCGCCGGTGTAGCGGCTGCATTCAGCTTCTATGCCGCGAAGAACCTCGGGGCCATGGGCGACGCCGGGGCGCTCGTCACAGACGACGAAGCTCTCGCCGAAACAGTGCGCGCGCTTCGCGAGCACGGGCAACGTCGGAAGTACGAGCACGAGCTTCCGGGCTATACGGGGCGACTCGACACGATTCAGGCGATCGTCTTGCTGGAAAAGCTGCCGCTCCTCGACGGCTGGAACGAGCTGCGCGCGAAGGCAGCCGCGTACTACCTGCAGGAACTCGAGGGCATCGGTGACCTGAAGCTGCCGGAGCCCGTGCCGGGAAGCCGCCACGTCTGGCACCTGTTCGTCGTCCGCACAGCCGATCCCGACGGTCTGGCCGCGCATCTCGCCGATCGGTCGATCGCCTCCGGACGGCACTACCCTCAGCCGGTTCACCTCTCGCGTGCGTACTCGTCCCTCGGCTACGGCCCCGGCTCCTTTCCGGTCACCGAGACGCTCGCCGCGGAATGCCTCTCGCTGCCGATCTATCCGGGCGTCAGCCTGGAACAACTCCAGGCGGTGGTCACGGCCGTCCGTTCCTACTTCGATGGGTAGTGAGCCGGCGAACGACGCGCCGTACCGGCTCATTCACGACGTCGAGTTCGGCGAGAACGTCGTCGTACACGCGTTTTCCAATCTTTACGGGTGCCGAATCGGCGACTCGACACGCGTCGGGCCGTTCGTGGAGATCCAGCGCGGTGCCACCGTCGGCAAGAACTGCAAGATCCAGAGTCACACCTTCATTTGCGAGGGAGTGGAGATCGGAGACGAAGTCTTCGTCGGGCACGGCGTGATGTTCATCAACGACAAGTACCCGCAGGCGACGACCGGCTCCGGCGAACTGCAAACCGAAGCAGACTGGGAGCTTCAACGAACGATCGTCGACCCGCGCGCCTCGCTCGGTTCGGGGGCCGTTCTCCTCGGCGGGATCCACATCGGAGCGGGTGCCGTGGTCGGTGCCGGCGCAGTCGTGACGCACGACGTCGAGCCCCGCGAGGTGGTCGTCGGGGTACCGGCGCGAGTACGACCGCGTTGACGACCCAGAAGGGCTCGCCCGCCCGGGGTCGCGCGACCTAGTCCTACCGCGGAATCTGCGAGAAGTCGCCCAACCGCCCGACCTCGTCGCGCACCTGCGCCAGCAGAGCCAGCCGGTTGGTGCGGATCGCGTTGTCCTCCGCCATCACGAGCACCTCCTCGAAGAAGCGCTCGACGACCGGGGCGAGCTCCGCCGCCGCGTCGAAGGCGGCCTCGTTCCGGTCGGCCACGACCCCGAGATCCGTCGCTTGTAGCGCCCTGGCCAGGGCGAGCTCGGCCTCTTCCGCGAGCAGCGATGGGTTCACCTCGCCGTCCGCGTCGCCGACGATCCGCGCCGACCGCGTGTAGACGGTGTGAATCGACCCGATCCGCTCGTCCGGCATGGCCGCGAGCGCCCTGGCCAGCCAGGCCACTCCGCCGACGTCGGGCATGGCCGAGGCTCGAGCCGCGCGCGCGAACTCGACCGGAACCTCCAGCAGGCCCTCCAGCCGCTCCTCGACGAAGTCGCGAACCTCCGGCGGAAGCAGCTCGCGCGGCACGGTCAGCCCGCCCTCGTCGGCGAGGCGGCAGAGCCCGATCGCCGCGCGGCGCAGACCGTACGGATCGCGTGAGCCGGTCGGCTTGTGCCCGAGGCCGAAGGAGGCCGCGAGCGTGTCGATCCTGTCGGCGGCGGAGAGCACCTTGCCGGCCTCGGTGGCGGGCAGCGGGGCATCCTGTCCGTCCGGTAGGTAGTGCTCTTCGATCGCTGCTGCCACCGCCTCCGGATAGCCGGCGAGGCGGGCGTACTCTGCGCCGATGTGCCCTTCGAGGTCGGGGTACTCACGTACCAGCTCCGAGGCCTGATCCGCCTTGGCCAGCTTCGCCGCCTCGACCGACGCCTCACCGCCGCCGAGCCTTCGGACGAGATCGACCAGTCGCTCGGTCTTGTCCGCGAATGAGCCGGCACCCTGGAAGAAGGTGATCGACCCGAGCGCCCCCGCCAGCGCCTCGATCCCCTGCTCGCGGTCCCGCCGGAAGGTGAAGTCGGCGTCGTCGAGGCGGTTCTCGAGCACCTGTCTATTGCCTTTTTTGACAACCTCCGGCTCACCGCCGTTGGCTACGAAGGCAAAGCGATTCGCCCCGAGAGGGAAGTAGCGCTGATGCGACTGCATCGCCGTCTCGACGACGCGCCGCGGCAGCTGCAGGAACCGCTCGTCGAACTGCTCCTCGAGCACCGTGACGCTCTCGACCATGTAGACGACCTCCTCGAGCTTCCCCATCGGGTCGCTCCAGCCGCCGATCGCGTCGAGACCTTCGACGATGGCCCGGCGCCGCTCGGCCGCGTCCGGCTCGACGTCGGCGTTCCGAAGCAGCCCTGCGTACGCGCCCGGGTCAGGCACCTCGAGCTCGTGGTGCGTGAACCGGTGGCCGAAGGTCACTCCACCGGAAGGAACCTCATCGAGGGAGACGAGGAGCGTTTCGCTGTCGAGCTTCGCGCACAGCCAACGGACCGGCCGGGGGAAGCGAAGGCCCCCGGGCTTCCACACCATCGTCTTCGAGAAGCCGAGCCCGCGGACGATCGCCGCGAGCCGCTCCTCGAGCGGCTTTGCTGCAACGAGGGTGCCGAGAAACCCGTCACGCTCGACGAGCTCGTCCGGCGAGACGCCGTGCCGCCGGGCGAAACCCTCCCGTGCCTGCGGCGGCGCGCTCAAGGGCGGGCCCCTGAGCCATTCAGGCTCGGACAGATCGGGCAGCTCGTCGATCAGGAACGCGAGCCGCCTCGGGCTGACGAAGACGCGGCTCGGCTGGGCGCCCAGTTCGCGCTGCACCAGCTCCGGCAGTTGATCGCCGGCCTCTCGGCACGCGCCGGCCGGCAGCTCCTCGCAGCCGATCTCAAGCAGCAGCGTCGGCATGCGTCTCCTCGAGATAGAGCTTCGCGACCGCGCGGGCGAGATTGCGCACCCGGCCGATGTAGGCAGCGCGCTCGGTGACCGAGATCGCCCCGCGCGCATCCAGCAGGTTGAAGGCGTGCGAGGCCTTCAGCACCTGGTCGTAGGCCGGCAGCGGCAGCCGGCGTTCCACCAGCTCGCGGCACTCGGCGTCGTGCTCACCGAAGCGCCGGGTCAGGATCTCGACGGGCGCGGCCTCGAAGTTGTAGGCCGACCACTCGCGCTCGTTCTCCCGGAAGATGTCGCCCCACGTCACTCCGGGCGCCCACTCGAGCTCGAAGGCCGTTCGCTTCTCCTGGATGACCAGAGCGAGCCGCTCGAGGCCGTACGTGATCTCGGCCGGAAACAGGTCGAGCTCGAGCCCGCCCATCTGCTGGAAGTAGGTCCACTGGGTGACTTCCATTCCGTCGACCCAGACCTCCCACCCGAGCCCCCAACCGCCCAGCGTCGGCGCTTCCCAGTCGTCCTCGACCAGGCGGACGTCGTGGCGGACGAGGTCGATGCCGAGGTGGGCCAGCGACTCGAAATAGACGTCGAGCACGTCGTCTGGAGCGGGCTTGAGCACGACCTGGTACTGCCAGAACTGCTGGAAACGGAAGGGGTTCTCGCCGTAGCGCCCGTCGAGCGGCCTGATCGAGGGCTCGACGTAGCCGGTACGCCAGGGCTCCGGGCCGAGGCAGCGCAGGAACGTCGCCGGATTGAAGGTGCCCGCGCCGACCTCGGTGTGGTACGGCTGCATCAGCACGCAGTCGCGCTCGGCCCAGAAGCCCTCGAGCGCACGGATCATGTCCTGGAAGTTCACGGGGGCTCAATGCTACGAGGCCGCCGGTCGAGCACCGGGCACCGTCGTCGGAGAAACAGAGGGGTCATCGCGCTTGGTCTCCTGGAGCGACCGTCCGGAGGCCGGCCAGTCGCGCGGCTGCCGCCTGACGCTCGTCGTACGTGACGAGCGCGTCGAGCGGGGAGAGATCGGCGGCCGCTGCGACGTGGATCGCGTCCAGCGCCCGGAGCGCAGGCTCTGCGAGCGCCCCTGCGGCGAGCAGCAAAGGCCGGTCGAGCGGACGGAGCGCGATCGCGTCGATCAGCCCGCCGGCACGATCGATCAGGAGGTCGACGGGAAGCCGGGCATCGCGGGCCCCCGCACGCCGGATCGCGCGGGGCACCTCGGTCAGGACAAGCTCGCAGGAAACGAGCTCGGAGTCGGCGAGGAAATCCCGTAGAGCACCGCTTTCGGATTCATCGCGGACGAGCTTCACGAGCGCCGAAGCGTCCACGTAGAAGAGCGGCAAGAATCAGCTTTCGCCGCGGATCTCGTCCAGCGCTCGGCTGAGCGCTTGCGGGTCGCCGTCGAGGTGGAGCGGCTCGGGCAACCCGCGGCGAGGCGGCTTCGAGACGCGCCCTTCCGCGATCAAGCGGTCGAGGTGGATTCCCGTCGAAGGCGGAGGTCCCAGCTCGGCTACCGGGCGGTTCCGGTCGGTGACGAGCAAACGCTCGCCGCGTTCGACGCGGCGCAGGTACCGGCTGAGGTTCTGGCGAAGCTCCGCAACTCCGACCGTATTCTTCATGTACATGAAGGTAGCAGAAGGAGCCTAGGTAACACAAGGAGCCTACTAGCGCGGAATCTGCGAGAAGTCGCCGAGACGCCCGACCTCGTCGCGCACCTGCGCATGCGGGCTTCTCCTCTCTGTCGCGCGGCGGTCTAGGACTGCTGCTTTTCGTGCCCGTAGCATGATTTGTACTACAGTTTAGGAATGTCTCGATCGCTCCACGTCCGACTCGATGCCGCATCGGCTGCCGCTCTGAAGGTGGTTCGCGGTGCCGGGATGACGGACTCTGAAGCGGTGCGAACAGCCCTGCGCGAAGCAGCCGCCCGACGGCGCGTCCGCTCGGCGATCCGCGAGGAGGTGCGCCGTCTGGCTGCCGACACCGACGACCGCGCGGAGATGCGCCTTATCCGGGAGCAGCTCGCCGAGCTTGCGCCGCGCTCGGACTGAGATGGTCCGCGGGGAGATCTTCCTCCTACCACCACGACGTGGCGCGCGGGGGCACGAGCAGCGCGGCGCGCGCTATGCGGTCGTCGTACAGGCGGATGAGTTTCTCGACCTGAGCACGACTCTCGTGGCGCCGACCTCGACGAGGGCCAGGCCGGCGAGCTTCCGGCCCGCGATCACGGTCAAGGAGCAGGAGACCCGCGTCCTCGTCGAGCAGACGACAGTCGTCGACCCGCAGCGTCTCGGTCGCTCTGCCGGACGCCTGGATGCAAGTGAGCTCCGCGCGGTCGATGAGGCGCTCGCCCTTATCCTCGACCTGTGACACCGCCCGGCACGCGCTCCATCACCTTGTAGCCGGGCGCGGCAAAGCCGAACCTCTCGTAGAGCCCGTGGGCGTCCTCGGTGTGGAGCAACCACTTCCGGTCCGAGAAGGGGCCGCCCTCGATCATCTCTCGGACGAGCTCGACGCCGAGCCCCCGTCCCCGACACTCGTCGAGCACGTAGACGTCCGCCAGATAGACGAACGCGACGCCGTCGGTGACCGCGCGGCAGTAGCCAACCTGCCTGCCTGCCGCATAGAGACCGACGACGCGCGAGGCCTCGCGCACGAGCCGCTCGACCGTCTCCCGCGGCCGGTCGCGAGCCCAGTAGGACGTGTTCGCGAGGTAGTCGTGGACGGCATCGACGTCGATCCGCGCCGCATCGTCGTCCAGCTCGAAGCCGTTGCCGAGCTCCCGCCTCACGCCGATCAGCTCGCGGCGAGCGTCCGGAGCCGGAAGCCGCCGTGGTACTCGTACGAGGACGAGATCACGGCCAGGCAGTCTCGGGCCGCACGCTCCGAGAGCCCCGCCTCGGCCGCGTCCGCGAGGGGCGTGCGCAGAAGGGTGTCCATTCCCGCCAGCCCTTCCGGAGACAGCGCGAGCGCGCCGGTCTCGCAGGCGCCGCACACGGCGCCGCCCGCCTTGGGCGAGTACCCGGCGAGCGGACCTTCGCCCCCACACTCCGCGCAGCTGCCGAGGTGCGGGAGGTACCCGGAGAGCCAGAGCAGTTTGAGCTGGAAGGACAGGGCCAGGGCGTCGAGCGCCGGCCGTGAGGCTCCAGTCCTTCCGCCCTCGTCCAGCACGTCCAGAAAACGAGTCAACGCCTCGAACGCGCGTGGGTTCGCCTCTTGCTCGCTGAAGAGGCGGAGCATCGCCTCGAGACCGATCAGCCCCACGTTCAGCCGGTAGGGGTCCTCGCGCGCGACACGGTGCGACCGCACGAGGTCCGCACCCGTGATCGTGTGCAGCTCGCCGCCCCCCTGGTGCAGGCCCAGCTCGACATGGCTGAACGGCTCGAGCCGTCCTCCGAAGCGCGACCGCGTCTTTCGGACGCCCTTCGCCACCGCCCCGACCCGCCCGCGCGCAAGCGTGTAGAGGTGCAGCACGCAGTCGGCCTCGCCGAACCGGATCGACCGAAGCACGACCGCTTCCGTCTTGTAGGTCCGCCCCGCCACGATTCCAGTGTAGAGCCGCGCCTGCAGGGAATAGACCTAGCGGTTTATGAGTTTAAAAGGAGAAATGGGTCCGCGCATTCGCATGTACACGACGCGCTGGTGCGGCTACTGCGTTCGTGCGAAGGCGCTCCTGGAGTCGCGCGGCCTCCCCTACGAGGAGATCATGGTCGATGACGATCCGAATTTCCGGCGCAGCCTGCACGAACTGACCGGCGGGTGGACCGTGCCCCAGATCGTCATCGACGACGAGGCGATCGGCGGCTACACCGAGCTCTGGGCGCTGGACAAGCGCGGCGAGCTCGACAAGCTCGCGGCCTAGCCGCCGTCAGCACTCGCTGCTTCACTTGGGCGGCTTCAGGAAGCAAAGCTGAGCCTGGATAGGCGGGAGGCGACGCTCGACGAGGCCGCGCGCGCCCACCGCGAGGCCGAGGGGGACCTCGCGGCTCGGGAAGCAGCTCTCACGCAGCGGGCGGACGCTCTCGAGGAGTGGGGCGCATACCTGTCCTCGCTACGGACCGTCGCGGGCGTCGACGGCGGTGTCCCCGGAACAGGTCTTCTCTCCGCTCGTCGATCGACGAGGAAGCTGACAGGGCACAGCTCGGATCAGGACCTAGCGCTGGCAGCCGGGGCAGAACCAGGTCCCGCGGCCACCGGCGCGCGTCTTGACGATCGGCGTGCCGCAGCGGCGGCACGGCTCGCCCTCGCGGCCGTACGCGTTGAATTCGTCCTGCATCGAGCCTTGCCCTCCGGCCGGCGTTCGGTAATCGCGGAGGGTCGCTCCCTGCCTGGCAATTCCGGCCTCGAGCGCACGGCGGATGCCTCGATGGAGATTCCGCGTTTCGTGTTCAGAGAGCCCGCCGGATGGTCGGAGCGGATGAATACGGGCACGCCACAGAGCCTCGTCCGCATAGATGTTGCCCAATCCGGCGACAATGCGCTGATCGAGGATTGCGGCCTTGATCGGGGCTCGCCGGCCGGCGAGTCGCGATCCGAGCGCGCGAGCCGTGAAGGGAGCCTCGAGTGGCTCGGACCCGAGTCTCGCCGCCAGGTACGGCTCGGCTTCGCCCGGCTCGAGGACGAGCCAGGTGCCGAACCTCCGGACGTCGCGATAGACCACGGCCGACCCGTTGTCCAGGGTGACTACAGCCCGCCTGTGCGGATCCTCTCCTTCGCTCCCGCCCGACACGAAGAGCAGGCTCCCCGTCATCCGGAGGTGAATCAAGAGAACGCGACCACTCTCGAAACGGACAACCACATACTTGCCGCGTCGTCCAACAGAGGCCACCCGCTCACCCTCGAGCTGCGCTGCGACCTCGAGTCGATCGTCCGGCCGGGTCAGGCGCGGGTCAAAGATCTCGACGCGCTCGAGTCGTCGCCCCTCGAGGACAGGCGCGATCTGCGTCCGGACGGTCTCGACCTCCGGCAACTCGGGCACACCGTCAGGCTACGTGTGCGTTTCTACCGGCGGCGAGAGGAGAGGCTCGAACACCTCCCAGACGAGGCCGTCGAAGAGGAACCTAACTCAGTGGACGACCTCGAGCACAATCCCCCGCGCCCGGGGCGGCTTCACGCCCAGCGAGTAGGCCGCTGCGACCGCGCTGACGACCTCGTCGGCGTCCGGGTCCGTGCGCGCGTGCACCTCGGCCAGTGGGGACCCGGCCTCGACTCGGTCTCCTCGCTTCGCGAGGCAGACGACGCCCACGGCGTGGTCGATCGAGTCCTCCTTCGTGCGGCGGCCGGCCCCGAGATGCAGCGCGGCGAGGCCGATCTCCATCGCGCCCAGCCGGGTGACCCAGCCGGCCTTCTCGGCCTCGACAAGGTGCACGATCGGTGCCTGAGGCAGCGCCTCCTCGGCAGGGTCGCCGCCCTGGGCCCGCACCCAGCGCTCGTACATCGCGAGGGCCTCCCCGCTCGCCACGGCCTGTTCCACCAAGGCCCGCGCCTCCTCCTCCCCCACGCCGAGGTCCGACAGTTCGAGCAGAT
Organism: Gaiellales bacterium; assembly: GCA_038237665.1. Lineage (GTDB taxonomy): Bacteria > Actinomycetota > Thermoleophilia > Gaiellales > Gaiellaceae > JBBRYK01. The sequence continues at coordinate 17,851 of JBBRYK010000002.1, forward strand.
GGACGCAGCCGTCGGTGACGATCTCCGTCAAATCCGGCGGGCCCTCACCGCGAATCGTCTCGACCGCCTCTCGGATCTCGAGCGCATTGCCGACCGCGCGCCCCAGCGGCTGGTCCATGTCGGTGAGCACACAGACGACCTCCCGCCCGGCCCGACGGCCCAGATCCAGCATGGCCCGGGCGAGCCCACGCGCGTCCTCCTGGGTCTTCATGAACGCCCCGTCGCCGACCTTCACGTCGAGGACGATCGCGTCCGCTCCGGCAGCGATCTTCTTGGACATGATGCTTGCGGCGATCAGCGAGACGTTGTCGACCGTCGCCGTCACGTCTCGCAGCGCGTAGAGCAGCTTGTCGGCAGGCACGAGGTTGCCGGTCTGCCCTACGATCGCCAGACCGATCTCCCGCACCTGGGCGACGAACTCCTCGGTGGTGAGCTCCACCCGGAAGCCCGGGATCGACTCGAGCTTGTCGAGCGTCCCGCCGGTGTGTCCCAACCCGCGGCCGCTCATCTTGCCGAAGGGCACGCCGCAGGCGGCGACGATCGGGCCGATCGCGATCGAGGCCTTGTCGCCGACGCCTCCCGTCGAATGCTTGTCGACGGCCTTGCGGCCGAGCAGGGCGCCGAGCTCGATCGTCTCGCCGCTCGCGATCATCGCGTCGGTCAACGCGAACGTCTCGGCCTCGGAGAGGCCGCGAAAGAAGACGGCCATCAACCAGGCCGAGACCTGGTAGTCCGGGATGTCGCCGCGAACGTAGCGGAGGATGAACTCGCGGATCTCCTCCGCGTCCAGCTCTCCGCCGTCGCGCTTGCGCTGGATCAACTCGGCCGGCCGGATCACGCTTTTTCGGCGACGAAGATGGTCGGTGCCCGGCGAACCCGGATCGGGCCGGCCTGGGCAGGCAGCTGCCCCGACAGACCGAGCGTGACACTAGCGTCGACGTACGCCTGGGCCTCGTCGCGTCTCGGGAAGTTGATCCAGCCGTAGGAGTCCCGCCGCTCGACGTGCGCGAAATGCCGGCGGAGGTGCTCTTCGCCGTCCTCGGCGCTGAAGGAATACGGGACTCTCGCCGAGCCAAGGAGCTCGTACAGCTCGCGCAGGTGCTCGTGACTGTTCGTGACGGCGACGAGCCGCCCGCCGGGCCGGAGGACACGCGCCAGCTCGGCGAGCCCGCGGTCGACGTCGGGCACGTGGTAGAGCATCCAGGCTGCGATTGCGCAGTCGAACTCGCCGTCGGCAAAGGGCAGCTCCTGCACGTCGCCGACCCGTGCGTCCACACCCCGCGAGCGAGCGAGCTCGACCAACCTCTCGGAGATGTCGACGGCGACGACTTCGGCGTTCAACTCACGCTGGACGAGCTCGGCCAGCTCACCCGGGCCGGCACCGACCTCGAGCACTCGCCGCGGAGCTGCCTCGGCGACCGCCTGGAAGGCGACCTCCCTGGCGTCCGGCCCGTCCGCATAGCGGTAAGCGGCGCGGCGACCTTCGAGCCCCGCTTCGGTCGAATACTCAGCGCTGACCCGAGCCGGATCGTTGAGGGTCACGGCTCGACGATGGCAGCGCCGGGCAGGCCCCGGCCCGGCGCCTTGCCGCCCAGCCAGCCGTTGACCGTCGCGCCGACGTCCGCGAACTCGCCTTCGTGGATGCGGCCCGCAGCGTTCTTGCCCTCGACGTACGTCAGCAGGAGGGCGTGCTCGCGCGAGTGGTCGGTCGACGGCGTCGTCGGGTCGCAGCCGTGGTCGGATGTGAGAATCAGGACGTCACCGGCACGAAGCGCGTCGAGGAGATCGGGGAGCCGGTAGTCGAAGTCCTGCAGGCAGCGATGGAAGTTGACCGGGTCGTTCCGGTGTCCCCAGAGCATGTCGGTCTCGACCAGGTTCGTGAAGATCAGGCCGCTCTCGAGCTCCCTGAGGAGGTTGATCGTCTGGTTGATCCCTTCCACGTTCGACTTGGTCGGATGCGACTCGTCGATGTCGCAGCCCGCGAAGATGTCGTGGATCTTCCCGACCCCGTGCACGGGTAGGCCGGCTTCCCGGATCAGCGTCAGATAGTTCGGCCGGCGCGGCTCGAGCGAGAAATCGTGGCGGTTGGGGGTTCGTTCGTAGTTGCCGGGCTCACCGGTGAACGGGCGGGCGATGACGCGGCCGACCGCGTGCTTGCCCGTCAGGATCTCGCGGGCGGTCCGTGAGGCGTCGTACAGCTCCTCGAGCGGGATCGTGTCCTCGTGTGCGGCGATCTGGAAGACGGAGTCGCCCGAGGTGTAGACGATCCACTTGCCGGTCTCCTGATGCTCCTCGCCGAGCTCCTGGATGATCTCGGTTCCTGACGACGGGCGGTTCCCGAGGACACCCCGGCCGGTCCGGTGCATGAAGGGGTCGATCACGTCGTGCGGGAACCCGTGCGGGTACGTCGGCAGCGCCTGCGGGGTGACGATCCCCATCAGCTCCCAGTGGCCGATGGTCGTGTCCTTGCCCTTGGAGCGCTCGATCAGGCGGCCCGCTACCGCCGGCGCACCGGGCTGAGGCGGACAGCCCTCCAGGGGTTCGACGTTCCCGAGCCCGAGGGCCTCCAGGTTGGGGAGGTCGAGGCCACCGACGGCGCGGGCGACGTTCCCCAGCGTGTCCGAGCCCTCGTCTCCGAACTCGGCCGCATCCGGCAACTCCCCGGCGCCGACGGCGTCCAGAACAATGACGCACGCCCGGCCCATGCATCTATTCTAGGAAGCCGTGAACACCGTCCTCGGGCTCCTCGGTTTGATCGTTTACATCGCCGGCGTGATCGCACTCGCCGCCGCCGTCACGTGGCTGGTCGTCAAGATCAGTCCTGCGAAGCAGCCGAAGCCGCCTGAGCCGGCCGAAGAGTCGGCCGCGAAGGCGTAGAAAACCTAGACGGCGGCGAGCGGCAGTACGTCTTCGAGCGGGCTGTAGCCGAGCCCGTGCGCTTCGGCGACGGCCTCGTACGTGATCTTTCCGTCGAGGACGTTGACTCCCCGGGCAAGCGCGCGGTCGCGCGCTACCGCCTCGGTCAGCCCGTAGTCGGCGATCTCCTCGACGTAGGGCAGCGTGACGTTCGTGAGCGCCTTCGTCGACGTGATCGGAACGGCACCGGGCATGTTCGCGACGCAGTAGTGCGTCACGCCGTCGACCACGTAGACCGGCTCGCTGTGCGTCGTCGGGCGTGAGGTCTCGAAGCAGCCGCCCTGGTCGATCGCGACGTCGGCGATCACGGCGCCGTCTTTCATCCCGGCGATCATCTCGCGGGTGACGAGCTTCGGCGCCAGCGCGCCGGGAATCAGCACGGCGCCGATGACGACGTCGGCCTCGGAGACCGATTCGGCGATCTGGAGGCTGGAGCTCATCAGCAGCGAGACACGACCGGAGAGGATCTCTTCGAGGTGCCGCATGCGGTCGACCGACCGCTCGAGGACCGTCACTTGCGCGCCCAGGCCGAGCGCGATGATCGTGGCGTTGTACCCGACGATCCCGCCGCCGATGATCACCACCTTACCGGGCGCGACGCCCGCAACGCCGCCGAGGAGGAGCCCCCTGCCGCCGAGCGGCTTCTCGAGGAAGTAGGCGCCGGCCTGGGCCGCAAGCCGTCCGGCAATCTCGGACATCGGCGCGAGCAGCGGCAGGCCGCGGTTGTCGGTCTCGACCGTCTCGTATGCGACCGCCGCAACTCCGGACTCCATCAGTGCGCGCGTGAGCGCCTCGTCGGCGGCGATGTGCAGATAGGTGAAGAGGACGAGCCCTTCGCGCAAGCGGCGGTACTCGGGCTCGATCGGCTCCTTGACCTTGAGCAGGAGCTCGGCCGTCTCCCAGACCTCGTCGACCGAGACGATCCGCACGCCGATCGCCCGGTAGGCGTCGTCGGTGAAGGCACTCCCTTCCCCGGCGCCCGTCTCGACGGCAACGTCGTGGCCCCGCCGCACGAGCTCGAGCGCGCCCGCGGGCGTCAGCGCCACCCGGTACTCGTCCGGCTTGATCTCCTTGGCAACACCGATCTTCATCGAGGCGGGCGGACTCTAGCTCGTCGCTGACAACCGCGGAGCGCGCCCGTGTCTCGCGCGGTCAGAATCGGCACGCAAATGGCACACTTCTGTTGCCATTATCGACAACGGGATCTGATAGGATTGTCGTCGGGAGGAGGCGGGGTGCCAAGCCTTTAGAGACGAGCGAGCCGGGCCTCCAGTGTTCAGCGCGCGACGTGCTGAAGGAAGAGAGAGAGGCCGGCGAGGGTCTTGGCATCTTCCAGCTGCGGCAGCAGATCGGCCAGTTCCGCGACGGGAACCCGCACGGGCTCGAACGCCTCGTCCGCCGTCGGCGACGCCTCTCCGCGCCGAACATCCTCGGCGAAGAAGAGATCCATCCACTCCCGGCAGAAGCCGGGCGTCGTGAAGAACCCGCCCCAGTGCCTCCAGCTGCCGCCGGTCAGCCCGGTCTCCTCGGCCAGTTCGCGCTTGGCGCTCTCTAGAGCGGACTCACCCGGCTCGACGCCGCCTGCCGGCAGCTCCAGGAGCTCCCGCCGCGCCGCTTCGCGCAACTGGCGCACGAGCGTGACGAAGCCCTCCTCGTCGACGGCGACGATCGCGACGGAGTTCGGAGGCTCGACGACTTCGCGCAGGCGGTCGTCCCAGCGCTCGACGACGACCCGAATCAGCTTCCCTTCGTACACGGTCTCCGACGATTCAGGCCCCATCAGGCTCCCGCCAGCCTCTCGACGAGCCGTCGCTCATCGGGACCGAACCAGGGCGGGTTGCCCGCCGCGGCGTTCTCGCGGACCCGCTCGGCGTGCGACGTGGCCGGGATGGCCACGTCGACGCGCGCGTCGGAGAGGACCCACTTGAGCAGCGCCTGCGGCCACGTCTCGACCCCGAACTCGGCCAGTGGGGCAAGCTCGGCCGCCGAAGGAGCCCGTCCGAGCAGGTCGCTGCCAGAGCCGCCGAGTGGGCGCATCACGATCACGGCGACGCCCAGGTCGGCCGCCTCGGGCAGAAGCTGCCGCTCGCACGCGCGCTGCCGGGGGTTGTACGGAAGCTGAACCGTCTGGAAGCGGCCGGTGCGAAGCGCGCGGACGAGCTCGTCGAACGCACCCTCGGCGTAATGCGTCACACCGAGGCTGCCGATGCGCCCGGCCTCCCGCTCCGCGTCGACCCAGTCGACGTGTGCCTCCCAGGCGGCCATGTTGTGTATCTGCTCCACCTCGACATGGCCAAACCACGCCATCTGCCGGGCGAACTGCTCCCTCCCTTCCTCCACCGAGCCCGCCCAGATCTTCGTCGCCACGATTGCCTCCTCGCGGCGTCCCTCGAGAGCGAGCGCCAGCGAGGCCTCCGCACCGCCGTACATCGGCGAGGTGTCGATCACGCGGCAGCCCGCGTCGAGCGCGGCGCCGACGACCTCATCGGCGAGCTCGACGTCGTCGTCGAACGTCGACCAGGTGCCGAGGCCCACTACGGAACCGAGTCGCCGCTCCTCCATCAGCTGGTCAGGCCGCGCGCCAGCCGGCCGGCGGCGAATGCGGCGGCAAAGAAAAGCGGGTCATCGGAGGGGCCGCGACCCATGTGATCGAGCGGTAGTTCCACGCAGGCATCCTCCCATCCGGACACGTCAACGTCGCGACGGTCGGCGAGCCACGGCGGCGGCTCGTACCCCAGCGGCCAGGCGACGGCGACTCCTCCGAGGCAGAGCCCGAGCGTCGCGCGCGTGTGATGCGAGACGCGCCGATGGCGCTCGCGCGCGTCCGCCTGGGATGCGCGGACGGCGAGGACCGGAGCGCCGGACAGCGCACTGGCCGCGTTGGCGGCGTCGGCGGCCGCGACACCGCCGTGGCCGAGCGGCGAGCCGGTCCCGACGATCCCTGGCCCGATCGAGCAGACCACGGCCTCGAAGTCCCGTGCGGCAGCCCACGCGAGCGCGGAGGCCACTCCGACACACGCGACGTCGCCGTCGAGGCAGGCTCCGGCCGCAATCGCCACCTCGACGAGCCCGCGCTCCTTGAGCGCACGCACCGTGTCCGAAAGGGACACCGGGAGCGCTCCGCCGGGCAGCTGCACGTACGCGATTCGAATGCCCTCCCCCAGCCCGGCGCACACCGGGGCGAGCTGGCTGTGCAGCGAGCAGCAGACGACGGGCATCCCGTCGAGCGAGTCCGCCGCCGGCCCGTCCTCCTCGGCGTGCCGCCAGGCCGACTGGACGGGCGTATACGGCAGCTTCATCACGTGGGCGGTCGGCTCGGGTGCGAGTCCGAGACCGCGCGTCAGGTTGACGTAGAGGATGTCGAACCCGCCCGAGCCGAGGCCGAGCTCGCGGCTCTGGACGTTGACGACCACGTCGTCACCGAGTGCGACCGGGCCGGTCAGGCGCGGGTAGGCGATGCACGACTCGTCGTCGACCTCGAGCCGGACGAGTCCCTCGAGCCGTTCCGCGATCGCGGACACCGTTCCTCGGCGAAGGCCGACCACGCTATGCGTTCCAGCTCATCCCGCATCCTGCCGGGCAGCGTCCACGAGCCCCAGCGTCACCTCGACCATCCCGTATAGGTCTTCGACCGCGACGTGCTCGTCGGGCGTGTGGATGGCGGCCATGCCGTTGGCCAGGTTGACGCAGCTGAGGCCCCGCTCATTGAAGACGTTTGCGTCCGCACCACCGCCCGTGACGCCGAGCCGCGGCGGGTACCCACAGCGCTCGAGCGCGGTGCAGGCGAGCTGCACCGGGAGATCGGCGGCACGAAAGCGGTAGCCGCGGTAGCTCCGGTTGACCTCGGTCTCCAGCTCGCACTCCTGAACGTTGGCAGCGAAGGCGGCCGCGTCGATGATCTCCTGCACGAGGTCGGCGACCTTGCGCTCGTCGTGCGAGCGGGCCTCGGCGGTGACGTGGCACCACTCGGGAACGATGTTCCTCGCCGTCCCGCCGTCGATCAGCCCGACGTTCGTGCTCGACTCCTCGTCGATCCTGCCGAGACGAAGGTCGGCGATCGCGCGGGCGGCAGCGGCGATCGCCGAACGCCCCTCCTCGGGAGCGATGCCAGAGTGGGCCGCGCGGCCGTGAAAGCGGAGATCGAGCGTGGCCGCATACGGAGCACCGAGGATCACCTCGCCGATCGGACCGGCCTGATCGAAGACGTAGCCGACCTCGGCCGCAAGGCGCGTCTGGTCGAAGGCGCCGGCGCCCTGGAGCCCGACCTCCTCCTTCGTCGTGAAGACGAGCTCGAGCCCGCCGTGTGGACGGTCCTCCTGGACGACGCGGCGCACCGCATCGAGCATCGAGGCGACCGCCGACTTGTTGTCCGCGCCGAGGATCGTGCCGGCGGAGTTCCTGACGACCCCATCCTCCACGACCGGCTCGATCGGCCCCGTGGGGACGACCGTGTCGAGGTGGGCGCAGAAGAAGAGCGGCGTGCCCTCTGCGCTCGGCTCGAGGCGGCAATAGAGGTTGCCGGAATCCGAATCGATGCGAGCTCCGGCATCGTCCTCGAGAACGTCCAGCCCCAGGTCGCGTAGGTACGACGTGACGCGGTCGGCAACCGGCCGCTCCCGCCCCGACGGGCTCGGGATGGCAGCGAGTTCGAGGAAGAGGTCGAGGAGCTCCGGCGCGGCCACGACCCCGCAATCTACTTCGCCGCGGCCTCGACGTCGGTCAGTCGCCGGCAGCTACGCCGACGGGAAACCCGGCGCGCTCCCCGGCCCGCGCGCGAGCGGCGCCGACGAACTCGCGGAAGAGCGGCGCCGTCCGGGTGGGCCGCGACTTGAACTCCGGATGGAACTGGCTGGCCACGAACCAGGGGTGATCGGGCAGCTCGATGATCTCGACCAGGCGGCCCTCGTAGACCGTCCCTGAGACCACCAGGCCGGCCTCGACCAGCCGGGGCCGGAAGTGGTTGTTCACCTCGTAGCGGTGCCGGTGGCGCTCGTGCACGATGGGCTCGCTGTACGTCTCTCGCGCCCGGGTTCCCTCGGCCAGCTCGACCGCCTGCGCGCCCAGGCGCATCGTCCCGCCGAGATCCTCGACCTCCTTCTGCTCCGGCAGCAGGTCGATGACCGGGAACGGCGTCTCGGGATCCATCTCCGTCGAGTTGGCGCCGTCGAACCCGACGACGTGCCGAGCGAACTCCGAGACGGCCACGTGCATCCCGAGGCAGATCCCCAGGTAGGGGATGCGCTGCTCGCGCGCGACGCGGCAGGCCATGATCTTGCCCTCCCAACCGCGCGAGCCGAACCCGCCCGGCACGAGGATGCCGTCGACCTGCTCGAGCTCCCGCCGCGCCTCTTCGTAGGACATGCCCTCGGCGTCGACCCAGCGGACGTGGACGTGGACGCCATGATGGATCCCCGCGTGCTTCAGGGCCTCGTGCACCGACAGGTACGCGTCGTGCAGCTTCACGTACTTCCCGACCAGGGCGATCTCGACGACGCCGTTCCGCTCGTTGATGCGCTCGATCAGATCGAGCCACTCACCGAGCTCGGCCTCGCCTTCGGGCAAACCCAGCTTCTGGCACGCCAGCGTGTCCAGGCCCTGCGCCTGGAGGGCCGCCGGGACGAGGTAGACGTCGGGGACGTCCTCGTTCGAGATCACGGCCTCGACGTCGACGTCGGCGAAGAGCGCGATCTTGTCGCGAATGTCTGTCGAGAGCGGCTCCTTCGAGCGGCAGACGACGATGTCCGGGTGGATACCGATGCGGCGGAGCTCGTTGACGGAATGCTGTGTGGGCTTCGTCTTCAGCTCGCCGGCCGAGTCGACGAACGGCACGAGCGTGACGTGGATGTAGAGCACGTTCTCGGGGCCGACCTCCCGCCGGAACTGCCGGATCGCCTCGAGGAATGGAAGCGACTCGATGTCGCCGACGGTGCCGCCGATCTCGGTCACCACCACGTCCGTGTCGGACGCCTCCGCGGCGCGGCGGATGCGCTCCTTGATCTCGTTCGTGATGTGGGGGATCACCTGCACCGTCGAGCCCAGGTACTCGCCCTTGCGCTCCTTGCGCAGGACGCGGTCCCAGATCGCCCCGGCCGTGTGGTTCGAGTTGCCCGACAGGTTCTGATCGAGGAAGCGCTCGTAGTGGCCGATGTCGAGGTCGGTCTCCGCCCGGTCCTCCGTGACGAACACCTCACCGTGCTGGAACGGGCTCATCGTCCCGGGATCGACGTTCAGGTACGGGTCGAACTTCTGCACCTGGACCTTCAGCCCGCGCGCCTTCAGCAGCCGGCCGAGCGAGGCGGCGGTGATCCCTTTGCCGAGAGACGAGACGACGCCGCCGGTGACGAAGACGTACTTGACGGGAGTGCTCATGCGCTGCGCCCCAGGCGGTCGACGGCGCGGAGCCCGGGCGTCAACTCGATCAGCTTGCCGAGTGAGCGCCGTTCGCCGAGGAGCGTGAGGCCCGCAAGGGCGCCGATCGCTACCCACCGGCCCGATCCCGTGAATCGCTTCACGGAATTCAAGCCTAGCAGTGCGCCCAGCGCATTCGCGCCCCCGTCCCCCAGCATCGCCATCTCGCGAAGATCGTACGGAGCCAGCAGGACGGCCATTCCAAGCGGGGCGCGGAGCGGGATCGCGGCCGCGATGTAGGCCTTCAGGGCCCGTCCGGGCCGGGTGTCCAGCTGGTTCAGCGCGTTGGCGGAGAGGCCCACGAGCAGCGCGCCCGAGAGGGAGCGCGTGCGCAGCAGGGCATAGGCGGGGATCCCGACCAGCTTCAGCACGCCCGTGGTGCGCCCGGCGAGGACGTGGGCCCGGAACCCGCGCTCCGGCCCCGACCAGAGATCGTCCGCGAGGCCGAGCGCCGCGACGGTGGGCTCGTGGAAGCCGAGCATCCAGCCCACGAGCGGAAGCCGGAGGCCCCGATGGTTCACCGCCTGCGGCCCGACGGCCAGCAGCATGTCGCGCAGCTGGCGCGCTCGGTGCGCGAAGCCGGCAGCGTCCCGGCGCGTGACGCGATGGCCAAGGTCGAGCTCGACCTCACGAACGGTCAGGCCGGCTCTGAGAGCGTCGACGGTCATCCTCACCTCGCAGCCGAACCCGGCCGCCAGCGGGAAGCACGCCTCCCTGGCCCTCCGGGAAAGGAAGCGCTGGCCCGAGAGCGGCTCGCGCACGTCCGCGCCGCCGAAGAGCGAGACGAGCGCGCGGCCCGTACGCTTCGCGAGCCCGAATCCGCCGCCGCGACGCCGGGCGAAGGCCGCGACGGCTACGTCCGCGTCCACATCCGTGAGTGCTCGGACGTCACCTTCGAGGTCGGCGTCGCAGAGGAGCAGCGGCCCGGGCAGTGCCTCCCGCTCGGCGAGCGACAGCGCCTGGCCCTTGCCGCGCCGCGGAAGCGACACGACCCGGGCGCCGGCCCGTTCGGCCTCAGCGGCCGTCGCGTCGCGTGAGCCGTCGTCCGCGACCACGATGTCGGCGTCCGGAAAAGCCGCCCGGAGAGCCTCGACGGCCTGTCCGACCCGACCCTCCTCGTCCCGGGCGGGAACGAGGACGGTCAGCGACGCATCATCCACCCGTCTGTACGGGATCGATGGGCGGCAGCAGGTCGTCTGCCGACTGCTTGACGCCGTAGTTGCCGGGCTGCCCGTTGGCCAGCAGCACCGCGAGCGCAAGGCGGCCGGCGGCCGTATTCAGGTCGTCGACGCTCGAGAGCGAATGTTTCCGGTAGGTGCCGACCGCGGACACGGCCGCATCGGCGTTCTCGACGCCGACCGCCGGATCGCCCTGTGCCGCGAGGCCCGAGTAGACGCCGGCGAGGAGCTTCGCGGTCGCACCGGGTTGCGGCGCCGCCGACCGCACGATGACCACGGCGTCGAGCGGACCGGCGTCGCTGCCCGACCGCTCCTCGACGAGCTGCTGCGTGAGGGCGTTCCAGAGCGGCGTCCTCCCTCCCAGGACGAACTCGTCGGCCAGCGCTCGGCCGAGGTCGCCGAGCTTCGCGGGGCCGGCGTAGCGGGCGAGGACCGGACGGGAGAGGAGGATCCGATCGATCGCCCGTGCGTCAACCGGGACCTTCAGGGCGCGGAGCCGGACGGGGCCCGCGGCGTCTGCATCGGCGAGCGTCGCGTTGATCTCGGCTTTGAGGCCCCCGTCGACCGAGCCGACGAAGAGCAGCCCGATACGCGTGGTCGCGAGCCGCCGAGCCATCAGAGCGGGATAGGTGCGCTTCACGAACGCCTGGGCGAGCCGCTGGGAGCGAGTGACGTCCCGGGCCTGGTTCCGAGCGGCGTCGCGCTGACGCGTGAGCTCGGCGATCCGAACGTTCAGCACCTTGCGCTCCGAGGTCGAGATCACACCCTGAGTGGTGACCCCGACCCCGACGAGGATCCCGATCACCAGCGCGATGAAGACGGCCGCGAGCGAGACGACGTGGTAGCGCAGGTCGAACACGGCCTCGCCTCAGAGCGTAACCGCTGTCTGCACCAGGGAGTGGAGTCGATCGAGCGCGATCCTGGGCAGTGAACGGCGGAAGGCCAACACGAACGGCCCCGAAACACGCAGCCGCGCGAGCGTCCGATCTTCCGGTAGCGCCTCCAGCTCCAACTCGACGTCCAGCCGTTCGGCCGTGATGTGCCAGGAGACGCGCCTCGGTTTCTCGACTTCTCGCACGGCCAGGATGGAGGGCGCGTTGGCCTTCTGGAACAGACCCGGCTCGGCACCGCGGCGGAGCTGCCAGCGCGCGCCCGGAGCGAGCCCACGCCGGTCGGGCTCGACGGCGGCCACACCTGGCCACCAGTCGGCCAGGTGGCGCGGCTCCGCGAGGAAGGCCCAGACGTCATCACGCGATGCGAGCAGCTCCCGCTCGGCGCGGGCCGAGAGCATCAGAGACCGATTAGGTCGCGGAGCTGCTGGTGGAGCAGCTGAATCGCGTGCCGTAGCCCGGGCGAGGCGGCGATCGCGACTGCGCCCGCGGCAAGACCGGTCAGCGCGATCGTCAGCACGGGCCAGAGGCCGATCCGCTGCGGGGCGAGGCGGGACAGACCCTTCGCGTCGACGAGGATCTCTCCCACCTTCAGCCGGGTGACGAACGTCGACGACATGCCTTCGCGGTTCCGCTCGAGGAACTCCGTCAGGTTGAAGTGCGCGCCGACCGCCACGATCAGCTCGGCCCCCTTCTCCGAGGCGAGGAGCAGGGCAATGTCTTCGGAGATGCCCGTTGCCGAGACGATTTGGTAGGGCACACCCAGCCGCTCTGCGCGGGCGGCTCCGGGCGCACGCTGACCGTTCGGCGACCGTCCGTTCGAGTAGCCGTGGACGAGGATCTCGGCGCCCGACCGCAATGCCCGGTCCGAGACCGAATCCATGTCGCCGACGATCACGTCTGGCCGATACCCGGCCTCGATCAGCGCGTCCGCGCCTCCGTCGACCCCGACCAGGACCGGCTTGAAGGCACGGATGTACGGCCGAACGATCCGAAGGTCTTCCTTGTAGCGCGGCCCGCGGACTACCACGAGCGCGTGGCGGTCGCGAAAGCGCGTCTGGAGAGCAGGGAAATCGACGCCTTCGACGAGCAGCCGGCCCTCGTCACGCAGGTAGCGCATCGTGTTGTCAGCGAAAGCCTCCAGCGCTTCGGTGACGCGCCCGCGCTGCTCACTGAGAGCCGCTCCGAGCGCTTGCTCGTCCAGAACGCGCCCGTTGACCAGGCAGGTGCCGTTTCGCCACAGCGCTCCGCCGCGCACGGTGAGCGACTCGCCGTCGTGGACCGAGTCGAAGAGGTCGGCGCCGGTGGCATCGATCAGGCGGACGCCGCCGCGGACGAGCGTCAACGGGCCGGGGTTCGGAAAGCGTCCCGTCTGGGACTGCGCGACGTTGACGACCACGCGCACGCCCGACTCCAGCAGCTCCTCGGCCGAGACCCGGTCGAGATCGGCGTGGTCGATGATCGCGATGTCGTCCGGGCCCAGCCGCCGGACGAGGTGCTTGGTCAGCCGGTCGAGGCGCGCCGCCCCCGTTAGCTCGACGAAGCCGTTTGTTCGCGTGCTCATTGCTCTTCGCTCTCCCTCAGCGCTTTTGGCCCCCCTCGGCCAAGAGCGACAGAAACGCCCTACCGCCGAGCATACGCTCGATTTCCTCGCGGCGCGCCGTCTCGTCGAGCTCCTCGATCTGGGTATGGGTGGGATCGCCGGGGACTTTCTCGACCCGGAAATGGCGCGCGGCGACGCTGGCGATCTGCGGAAGGTGCGTGATGGTCACGACCTGTGCTCGCTGGGCGAGGCGACCCAGGGTCTCCGCCACCGCGTGGGCAGTCTGCCCGCCGATGCCGGCGTCGATCTCGTCGAAGACCATGGTCGCGCCGCCGCCCACCGCCGCGATCGCGAGTGCGATGCGGGAGAGCTCGCCGCCGGAGGCCGTCTCCGCGACGGGCGCAAACGGCAGGCCTGCGTTCGGGCGGATCAGGAACGCGACCTGGTCGGCGCCGGTAGGCCCGGCCGCCGCGCCGTGGAGCTCGGCCCTGAACTCGCCTTCGCCCATGCCGACGCCGTGGAGCTCGGCGGCCACGGCCTCCGCAAAGGGATCGGCCGACTGCTCACGTACGGCGTGGAGCTCGCCGGCCAGTGCCTGGACGCGTCGTTCCGCTTCTGCCAGGGCCGCCGCTGCGACCTGCCGCGGATCGGTGCCACCTTCGGCACCACCCAGCTCGGCGCGCGCTGCCTCCGCCCGGGCCAGTAGTTCCTCGTAGGTCTGGCAGCGGAAGCGCCGCTTGGCGTCGGAGATCCGCTCGAGCTCCTCCTCCACGTCCTCGACGCGGGCCGGGTCCGCGTCCAGCGACGCGAGGAAGGAACGGAGCGCGACGGCAGCCTCTCGGAGCCGGACCTCGGCATCGCGAAGCTCGCTCGCGACCTCGTCCAGCTCCGGGGCGATCCCGGCGACGGCGGCGAGTGCCTGCTCGGCGGCGCCGGCCAGACCGGCTGCCCCCTCGCCGTCCTCGGGGCTGAGCGCGCTCGCGGCCGCGGCGGCTCCCCCGGCGAGATCGGTGAGGTGCCGCAGGCGCTCGCGTTCGCTGCGGAGCTCGTCCTCCCGCCCCGGCTCGAGCCCAGCCGTTGCCTCGACGAGAGCGCCCAGCTCGTCGAGTCGGCTCTGCTCGTCCGCTGCGCCGCGCTCGAGCTCCTCGTGGCGGCGCCGCGCACCGGTCAGCTCTCGCCAGGCCGCGCGGAGCGCGCCGCGACGGCGGAGCTGGTCCTCGCCGGCGTAGGCGTCGAGCACGTCCAGCTGATATGCCGGCCGCGCGAGGCGCCGCTGCTCGAACTGGCCGGACATGGCGAGCAGCCGCTCGGCGGCGGCGGCAACGTCCTCCCGCGCGGCGCTCCGGCCCCAGGCGTACGCGCGCGTCCGCCCGTCGGCGAAGACACGCCGGGCGAGAACCAGGCCCTCCTCGTCGTCGGGCCGGAGGTCCGCCAGCGGGGCGAACTCTTCCTCGTCGAACAGACCGCCGGGCGCATCGAACTCGGCCTCGACATAGGCCTCGGAGGCGCCCGGACCGACGAAGCCCGCATCGCCCCGGGCGCCCAGCAGAAGGCCGATCGCCTGGGCCAGGATGGTCTTCCCCGCGCCCGTCTCGCCGGTAATCGCGTTCAGGCCGGGCCCGAGCTCGAGCTCGGCCTCGCGAATCAGGACGAGGTTCTCGATCCTGAGCCTAATGAGCACGCTACGCGTTCGGTTTCGCCGGCAGGGCTGGAACTCGACGCCGACACCGGCGCCGCCGGAGCTGCCAAGAGTCTCGACTAGTGGGCAAAATGGTGCTTGAAACGCTTGAAGAACGTGCTTTCCGGCGGGGTCGCGAGTAGCGCATGCTCCTCGTCGAGTGCGACCGTGAAGCGTTCTCCCGGCTTCAGCTCGGCGAAGGCCTGACCGTCGGCGACCACGGTCATCCGGGCGTCTCGGGTCGCGTTGCTGACCATCAAGCCCTGGCCGCGCGGAACGACGAGGGGCCGAGCGTGCAGCGAGTGCGGCGCGACGAACGTCACGACCATCGCATCGAGGCCCCAAACGAGCACCGGCCCGCCGCCCGACAGGTTGTACGCCGTCGAGCCCGACGGCGTCGCGCAGATGATCCCGTCGCACGGTTGGACGCCGAGGTCCTCGCCGCCCACAGCCCAGCCCACCTCGATCATCCGACCGAGTGACGAGCTCGTGCCGACGACGTCGTTCAGCGCGGTTCGGCGCTCGGAGCCGATTTCGACGACGAGGCTGGGCAGTTCGTGCACGACGTAGTCGCCCACCAGGACCCGTTTCAGCCCGGCCTCCAGTTCGTCGGGCCCAAACGAGGTCAGGAAGCCGACGCGGCCGAAGTTCACTCCGAGCACCGGAACGCCGGCGCGGCCGAAGCGGTGCAGGGCCCCCAGCATCGTGCCGTCGCCGCCGAGGACGAGCGCGAGGTCGGGACTCCCCTCCTCGTCGACGATCTCCACGCCTGCCGCGCTTGCCACGGCGCGCACCGAGTCCAGGGCAGGGCCGAGGACCTTGTCGCTCCCGTTCGTGACCAGCGTCAGACGGCTGATGCGCTCAGGCGACGGCATTGTCGATCCAGTCCTCGAGATCTGGCGGAAGGTGCGGCTGCAGGCGCTGGACGAGATGGAGGAAGAACTCACGATTGCCCTTAGGGCCCGGGAGCCCCGAGTCTACGACCCCCGCGACCTCGCCCTCCCACCGGAGCGCGGCCTCGGCGACCTCGCGGAGCACGCGCCGGTGCACGCCCGCGTCGCGAACGACGCCGCCGCGCCCGACGTCGGCCCGTCCGGCCTCGAACTGGGGCTTGACGAGAACGAGCGCCTGCCACCCCGGTGCGGCCAGCGCGAGCGCCGGTGGCAGCGCCGTCCGCACCGAGATGAACGAGACGTCGCACACGACGAGCGCCGGGGCGAACGGCAGTTCAGCCAGGTGGCGGACGTTCATCCGCTCGAGCGCCGTCACCCGCGGGTCGCGCCGGAGGCGCTCGTGGAGCTGCCCGTAGCCGACGTCGAGCGCAACCACGCGCCGAGCGCCGGCCTGCAGCAGCACGTCGGTGAAGCCGCCGGTGGAGGCGCCGACGTCGAGGCAGTCGAGCCCGGCAGGATCGATCGCGAGACCCGCCAGCGCGTTGGCGAGCTTTTCCCCACCGCGCGAGACGAAGCGTGGCGGGTGGGCGACCTCGAGGTCGGCGGTGTCGTCGACCTGCTCGCCGGCCTTGGAGTGCCCGCGCACTTTCCCCGCGAGGACGAGGGCCTGGGCCTGCGAGCGCGTTTCCGCCAGCCCGCGCTCCACGAGCAGCACGTCGAGGCGCTTCTTCACCATGCGGCAGAGCGTAGGCGCTAAGAGGTGCGCACCGCGAGGCCGGAAACGATCCCGGCCAGCACAGACGTGTCCGCGTCGATGGCGCCGAGGCGCTCGTGGGCACGCTCGGCGGCCTGGCCGGAGAGCTCCCGGGCGCCGTCAGGCCCGTGCTCGAGCACGTAGCCGTCGCCGTCGAGGATGTCATCGACGATCTGGAAGAGGAGCCCGAGCTCGTCGCCGAAGGCACGCCAGGGCCCCTGCTCCCCGTCGGGAACGCCGACCGCGCCGAGCGCGAGCCCGACCGACGCCGAGAAGAGGCAGCCGGTCTTCAGCCGATGGAGTGCGGCGAGGTCGGCCGCGCCGCCCGCGAGATCGAGGTACTGGCCGCCGATCATTCCGAGCGTGGCCCTGGCGAGCTCGCGTGCGACCGCGGGCGTCTCGTACGAGCACGCGAGCCGGAAGGCCTCTCCCAGCAGCGCGTCGCCTGCCAGGACGCCGTTTGCCTCCCCGAAGCGCGCCCAGGTGCTCGGCACGCCCCGGCGGATCTCGTCGTTGTCGAGCGCCGGCAGGTCGTCGTGGACGAGCGAGAAGTTGTGGACCAGCTCGAGGGCTGCCGCAGCCGGCAGCACGTGCTCGGGCTCACCGCCGGCCGCCTCCCCGGTCGCGAGGCAGATGACGGGCCTGATTCGCTTCCCGCCCCCGGCGAGGGCATACCGCACCGCCTCCTCCAGCCCTAAGAGCTCGGGCGTCAGCGCCAGGTCGTCGAGGTACTCCTCGACGACCTGCAGCAGCTCCTCCGGGGTGTGCAACTAGGTTCCGGCCTCCCTTCGCGCCTGTTCGATCGCGCCCTCGATCTCACGTGCGATCTCCGCCAGCTCCTGCATGATCTCGATCGCCTGCTCGGGATCCTGCGTCGCCTCGAGTCTGGCACGGGTCTGCTCGAGCCGCTGGAGCAGCTCTTCCGCCCGCCGGAGCGAGCCCTCGGCGTGTCCGAGCTCTTCGCTCACGCCACTCGCTCCCGGAGGATCCGCCCGAGAATCCCGTTCACGAGCCGCCCGGCGTCCTCCGACGCGTAGCGCTTGGCCAGCTGCACCGCCTCGTTGACGACCACCTCCGCCGGAACCTCTCCGGCATCGAGCTCGTGCAGGGCGACCCGGAGGACGTTCCGCTCGAGCGCGCCCAGCCGGCCTGAGGGCCAGCCCGTCGACACCTCCGTGATGCGGCGGTCGAGTTCCTCGGCGCTTTCTGCGACGGCCTCGGCAACGCTGCGCGCATACTCGTCGACCTCACCCTCGTAGAGCGAAGCGAGCGGCTGCCCCGTGAGGTCCCACTGGTAGAGGACGAAGAGCGCGGTCCGGCGTGCTGCGCGGCGGCTGATCGCCATTACCCCTCGAGCTCCTCGACGGACACGTCCACGGCGTCCACCTCGACCTCGAGCATCTGCCGGAGCGCCTCGGCCACGTGCTCCTGAACAGCCTCGCCCAGCTCGGCGAGCTGGGCGCCGTAAGGCGCCGTCACCTCGAGCGATACACGGCAGCGCCCGTCTGCGATCTGCACGTCGAGCCCACGACGGGGCCGGCGCAGCCGGACGCCCTCGACGGCCTCGGCCGCGTGTCCGATCAGCTGCTGGAGCGCCGAAGGGGTGATTGCGATCTCGCCCTCGGGTGTCTTGACGAGCGTGCTCATGCCGCCACCAGCCCGATCTCCGCGAGGTACTCGGTCGAGTACTCGCCGCTCCTGAATCCTCTGCTCGAGAGGACGTCGACGGCGGTCGGAATCGTTGTCGGCACACCCGCCACCTCGAACTCGGCGAGCGCGCGCAGCGCGCGGCTGATCGCCTCCGGTCGAGACTCGTCCCAGACGATCAGCTTCGCCAGCAGCGAGTCGTAGTGCGGCGGGACGACCGCCCCCTCGACGATGTGCGTATCGGTTCGAACGCCCGGGCCGAGCGCCGGCCGGAAACGCTCGATCACACCCGGCACCGGCAGGAAGTCGCGCTCCGGGTCCTCGGCATTGACTCGAATCTCGATCGCGTGGCCGGCGCGCCGTGCCCGGCCGGTCTGCCGGAGCAGCTCGCCCGACGCGATGCGCAGCTGCTCCCGGACCAGGTCGATTCCGGTGACGAGCTCGCTGACCGGGTGCTCCACCTGCAGGCGGGCATTGAGCTCGATGAAGTAGAAGGCGCCGTCGGCCGCGAGCAGGAACTCGAAGGTGCCGGCGTTGCGATAGTCGAGCGCCCGCGAGGCCCGCTCCGCTGCGGCCTCCATCTCCTCTCGCGTCTCCGGTGTGAGCGCCGGGGAGGGCGACTCCTCGATCAGCTTCTGGTGACGGCGCTGGATCGAACACTCCCGCTCGCCGAGCGTGAGCACGCCCCCCTGACCGTCGGCCAGCACCTGGATCTCCACGTGCCGGGCGGGCGAGATCGCCTTCTCGAGGTAGAGCGTGCCGTCACCGAACGCAGCATCCGCCTCGGCCGTGGCCGAGGAAAAGGCGCCGTCGAGCTCGTCCGGCCCGTCGACGAGCCGCATCCCGCGCCCGCCGCCGCCCGCCGAGGCCTTGAGCAGCACCGGATAGCCGAGGTCCTCCGCGATCCGGCGGGCTTCGTCGACGCCGGAGAGCGCCTCCGTTCCCGGGACGATCGGCACGCCGGCCGCGAGGAGCTCGGCCTTGGCGCGAACCTTGTCACCCGCGCGCTCCATCGTTTCCGCACTCGGACCGATGAAGACCCGGTCGTTGGCGGAGCAGGCCCGCACGAACTCGAAGTTCTCGGCGAGAAAGCCCCACCCGGGATGGATCGCGTCGCACTCCGTGATCTCGGCGGCCGCGATCACCGACGGGATGTTCAGATAGCTCGCGGCAGCCGGCGGCGGGCCGATGCAGACGGAGCGGTCGGCGAGCCTGGTGTGCAGCGAGCCGGCGTCGGCGGTCGAGTAGATCGCGACGGCTTCGACGCCCAGCTCGTGCAGCGCCCGGATCACGCGAACGGCGACCTCACCGCGATTCGCCACTAGAACTCGATTGAACACCGGCTTAGACGGTGTCGAGTGGTCGCCCGTTGACCGGCTCGAGCTCGAAGAGGAGTTGGCCGAACTCGACCGGGCTCGCGTTGTCGACGTGCACCGCACGCACGATCGCCTCGGCATCCGCCTTGACCTCGTTCATCAGCTTCATCGCCTCGAGGATGCAGAGCGTCTGGCCGGTTGCGACCGGGTCGCCGACCTCCACGAACGGCGGCGCCCCCGGGTAGGGCGCGCGGTAGAACGTGCCGACCATCGGCGCCTCGACCCGAACGACCCCGTCGGTCGCCGCCGGCGCGACGGGGAGGCTCCTCGGCTCGTACGAACCCGGGACAGCGGACGCGGCCGGAAGCTCGGGGGTTTCCTCGGTCCGCCGCACGGTGACACGCAGCCCCGACGCCGGATCCTCGACGGTCATCTCCGCGACCCCGGACTGCTGGACGATCTCGACGATGTCCCGAATCTGGCTCGCGCGGCGCTGGTCGACGCCGTCGGCCACGAAGGAGTCCTCGTCGCCGCTCGCGCGGCGGCGAATCGCCTGGAGCAGCGGCTCGGCCTCGGCGCCGAAGAGCGCGAGCAGGAGCAGCTCCTCCTCACTCGCCGCGAGGCCTTCGGCGTCTTCGCGCACCTCCTCGAGGTCGCGGACCGGCTCCTCGGGCGGAATGCCCTGCATGATCAGCTCGACCGCGCGCTTGGCGGTCGGGTCGACGGGCGCCGGCGGCGTGCCCCAACGTCCTTCGATCAGGGCTCGAAACTCGTCGATCACGGTCTGGTAGCGGTTCGCGGAGAGCACGTTCAACAGCGCCTGCTGCGCGAGCACCTGCCCGATCGGCGCGGCCAGTGGGGGCCAGCCGGCCTCGGCGCGAATGCGGAGGAGCTCGTCGAGCACCTCGTCGATGCGGTCGCCCGCCGTGTGCGCGCGCAGGTGCGTGTCCAGCGCGGCGACCAGGCCGACGGGCAGCTCGAATTGGGCTGCGCGCACTGCGATCCGCGGGGCAAGCGGCTGCGGGGGGTCGTCACCGATGTATTCGTCGACGAGGTCGGCCGCGCGCCAGAGCGTGTCGACGTCGATCGACGGCGAATGGCCGAGCCCTTCGAGCGCCTGGGCGAGCCCCTCCCCCGAGACGCGGTGCAGGATCAGCGCGACCGGGTAGATCGTGCAGGCAATCAGGTCCGCGCCGGCGCGGGCTGCCTCGAGCGACGACGCGAGGGCGTTCCCGGCCGACCCCTGGCAGTAGAGGCCGACGGGCAATCCGCTGGCTTCGGTCAGGGCCTCGACGAGCTCGCGGGCCCGGTGAGGCTCGAGCGATCCGGACGGGTCGTGCAGGAGAACCCGCGCCGCCCCCAACTCGGGTAGGCGGCGAGCCGCCTCGGCGAGCACGTCGGTCTCACCGGTGCGGCCCGGGCTGAAGACCAGACCGGCCTCGAACTCGCGCTCCGAGGCCTGGATCGCCTCGCTCGCCTCGCGCAGGTTCGAGACGTCGTTGAGCGGATCGTGCAGGCGGAAAACGTCGATCCCGCTCTCGGCGGCCGAGGCGACGAAACGGCGCGCGAAATCACCGCCGACGGGATGCGAGCCGACGAGGAAACGGCCGCGGAGCGCCATACCGAGCGGGGTCCTCGTCCGGCCCTTGAGCGCGCGGACACGCTCCCACGGGCTCTCGACGCCGCGGCGCACCGCCGAGTCGAAAACCCCGCCGCCCGAGACCTCGAGGTAGGCGAAGCCGGCGGTGTCGAGGATCTCGGCCAGGTCGAGCACCGCAGCGGTCGGCAGCCGTCCGGCCAGCGGTTCCTGGCTCAGCAAACGGATCGTCGTGTCGACGAGCGCGGTCACGCAGGGACCTTAGCGCCGCCCGGTCTCGGAGACAGTCTCAGTCTGGCTCGGTGCCAGGCTCGGTGCCAGGCACCCGCTTGGCCTCAAAGACAGTCTTAGAGACGAGGCGTCAGCGGGACGCGTTCGAGGACCGTCCACGGCTGAAGCACGGTCGTTCTGGACGCTGGGACGCGGCAGAGGAGTACCTCCTCGACGCGCTGGGTTCCGAGCTCGGCGGCCCGGATTTCAGAGAGCGCCTCGCGGAGAGCGTTAGGCGGCGTCGGCTCCCGCACGTAGCCGAGCGTCAGATGTGCCAGCGGGCCGTCGTGCCCGAGCGCCTCCGCCAGCTCACGTGGACCCTCCCCGGCCACCTCGGCAATGACCGCCTCGTGGAAGCAGTTGATCCCGCCATAGCCCATCTCGAACTGCGGAACGCCCGCAGCATCGCCACCGGCGTCGCCGAGCCCGAGCGTGACGTGCATGAAGTGGCTCGGCGTAGGGACGATCCAGTCCAGGTGCGCGAACGCCCGCTGGGCCGCGACCGCCGCAGCCTTTACCTGGGCGGACGGCTCGATCAGCCACACGTCGAGCGTCGCCGCCTCGTCCTCGGGCAGACGCTCGTAGAAGCTCTCCATCGGTTCGTCCCGAGCGAGAAAGACCGCCCAGGCCTCCTCGAACGTTACGAACAGCCGGCCGATGGCTCAGGCGCGAGAGATGTAGCGCCCCTCGCGGGGGTCGACCTTGATTCGATCGCCGGAGTTGACGAAGAGGGGGACCTGCACGACGGCGCCCGTCTCCAGGGTCGCCGGCTTGGTCACGTTCGAGACCGTGTCGCCCTTCACGCCCGACTCCGTCTCCGTGATCGTCAGCTCGACCGATGCAGGCAGCTGCACCCCGGAGGGCTTGCCGTTGACCGCGAGCACCTGGACGGTCGACGACGGCTGCATGTAGGTGAGCTCCTCGGCGAGCTCCGCCCTCGGAACGGCGAACTGCTCGTAGGTCTTCTCGTCCATGAAGTGCGCCTCGGTGCCGTCCTCGTAGAGGAACTGCACGTTCTTGACCTCCGTGTGGACACGGGGGAACTTCTCCCCTGCCCGGAAGGTTTTGTCGACGACGGCGCCGCTTTCCAGGGCCCTCAGCTTCGTGCGGACGAACGCTCCGCCCTTGCCCGGCTTGACGTGCTGGAACTCGATGATCCGCCAGACCGAGCCGTCGAGCTCGATGTGCATCCCGTTCTTGAACTGGTTGGTGTTGACGACGTCGGCCATACGGGGGTCGCCAGCCTAGCGAACGGTTACGAGCTCCTTCGTGAAGCCCGTGAGCACCTCGACGCCGTCGTCGCGAAGGACAACGAGATCCTCGATCCGGATTCCCCCGACGCCTTCGAGATAGATGCCGGGCTCGACGGAGAAGACGTTCCCGGCCTCGAGGGTGTCGGACGACTCGGTCGAGAGACGCGGCGCCTCGTGTACGAGGAGCCCGACTCCGTGGCCCAGCCCGTGGCCGAAGTTCTCGCCGAAGCCGGCGGCCTCGATCGGCCCGCGCGCGGCCAGGTCGGCCTCGACACCGGTCAGGCCGGGCCGGATCGCGGCCAGGGCCGCCAGCTGCGCGTCGTGGCAGACCGTGTAGGCGTGCACGAGGTGTCGCGCAGGCAGGCCAGCGGCGAACGTGCGCGTGCAGTCGGAGCAGTACCCGCCGGCAACCGCACCGACGTCCACGACGACGAGATCGCCCTCGGCCACGACCCGCTCCGACGGATGGGCGTGCGGCAAGGCTCCACCGGCTCCCGTGCCGAGACCGATGTCGAAGGCGACGCCGTCGCTGCCGAGCTCGTGCAGGAACGACTGCAGCTGCCAGGCCAGATCGCGCTCGCTGCGCCCGATGAAGGGCTCCTCCGCGAGCCGGGCGATTGCCGCGGACGTGATCTCCGAGGCGCGCTTGATCGCGGCGAGCTCCTGCTCGTCCTTGACGGCGCGGAGGCGCTCGACGAGCCCGGGCCGCGGCACCAGCTCGAGCCCGCCTTTCTTCAGCGTCTCGTAGCCGGAGTAGGTGAGCGCGTCCGGCTCGAAAGCGATCCGCCCGGAGAGCTGCTCCGCCAGAGCCGTCAACAGCGCGCGCTTGGTCTCGACGAACTGGGCACCGTCGACTGCCCGTCCGGCGGCTGCATAGCGGAAATCGGCGTAGAGCTTCACGTCGTCTTCGTCGACGAGCATCGCTGCGTTCGAGCTGTCGAAGCCGGTCAGGTAGCGGACGTTCGTCCGGTCGAGGATGAGGAGCGGCTCCTCGAGCGACCGGCGAAGCGCTTCGACCCGAGCGTTCATACGCCCTTGACCAGGAACTCGAGGGCTTCGCGATACCCGTCCGCCCCCTTGCCGACGAAGCGCGCGGCCACGAGGTCGGAGATTACCGAGGTCCGCCTCCACTCTTCGCGTTCGTCCACCTTGGAGAGGTGCACCTCGACGATCGGAACGCTCAGGAGCTCGAGCGCATCGCGGATCGCGTAGCTGTAGTGGGTCCACGCCGCCGGATTGACGACGAGGCCCTCAGCCCAGTCGAGCGCGTCGTGGCACCAGTCGACGTACTCGCCCTCGGCGTTGGTCTGCCGGCAGCGCACCGTGCAACCGAGCTCGGAGGCCCACGCGTAGATCTGGGTCTCCAGCTCCGAGATCGAGAGGCCTCCGTAGACGGCTGGATCGCGACGCCCGAGCACGTTCAGATTGACGCCGTTCAGCACCTCGATCCGCATCGGGCGACTCTAGCTCGCGATCAAATGGTTCAAAGCGCCGCGCACCTCGTCATCGGGCAGCTCCACGCCGATGCGCGGCTTCCCGGGCGCCTCTAGCAGGATGAGCTGCGGCCGGCCGCCATCGCTCTTCTTGTCGCGGGCCAGCGCCGCCCAGGCCCGCTCTCGATCGACGCGTACGGGCGCCGGCGCCAGCACGCGCTCGACCTCGTCGGTCGGGAGCCCGGACAGCCGGAGCGCGGCAAGCAGCCCGAGACCGACCGCTTCCCCGTGACCGAGCTCGTAGTCGGCCGCGGCCTCGAGCGCATGCGCGAACGTGTGGCCGAGATTGAGCGCCTTTCGCAGCCCGCGATCGTGTGGATCGCGAAGGCAGATCTCCGTCTTGTAGACCGCGCATCGCCGGACCTGCTCCGGCTCGGGCAGCTCCCAAAAGGGCTCACCGGCGATCAACCCCGTCTTGACGACCTCGGCGAGCCCGGCGCGCCGCTCCCGCTCGGGAAGGGTTTCCAGGAGTGCCGGGTCGACGATGGCCGCCGCCGGCCAGTGGAACGCGCCGACGAGGTTCTTGGCCTCCGGCAGGTCAAGCGCGGTCTTGCCGCCGATTGCCGCGTCGACCTGGCCGACCAGCGTCGTCGGCACCGCGACCCAGTCGATCCCGCGCATGAACGTCGCCGCGACGAAGCCGGCCACGTCCGTCGTACAGCCGCCGCCGAGAGCGACGATCGTCCCCTTGCGATCGAGGCGCAGCTCGCGCCAGAGCCGCTCGGCGACAGGGAGTGTCTTGGCGCCCTCCCCTCGCGGAACCTCGTGGGTCGAAACGAGCCGATCGCCGAGCGCAAGCTGTGCGGCGGGGCCGTGGATGCCCGCGACATGCGAGTCTGAGACGAGCGCGACGGGGCCGGCGCCGGGCACGAGCTCGCCGAGCCGCTCGAGCACGCCTGCCTCGACGTGCACGCCGCCGGCGGCGAGCACCACATCGTCGGCGTCGCGGGCGACCCGCTGGGCCACTTCGCGGTAGAACGGCTGGCGCAGCTCGAAGCGAGCGCGAAACTCGGCCTCGTCCTTCGCAAGCGGCCGGCCCGTATCTCGGGCGCGCTCCCAGGCGGTCTCCAGGTCGACCTCCAGCAACACGGTCATGGTCGACCGGAGCGCCTCGCGAACCTCAGCCGTTTCCACGGCTCCACCGCCGACCGCCAGGACGATCGGCTCGCGCCGAGCGAGCTGCGGCCAGAGCGCCGCAGCTTCGAGCTCGCGGAATCTCTCCTCGCCGGCCTGCTCGAAGAAGTCGCTGAGAGGACCGATATCGAGCTCGGAATCGAGGTCGACGAATTCGCGACCCAGGCGGCGGGCGACCTGCCGTCCGACCGTCGTCTTCCCGGCGCCCATGAACCCCGCCAGGACGAGGTGTCTGTCTAGCGCGTGAGCCAACCGATCCGCTCGAGATAGGCGCGCCATGCCCCGACGAAGTCGCCGAGCGCGTCTCCGCCGAACTTCTCGCGCGCGGCGCGCGCGAGCTCGAACGCGACCGCCGCCTCGGCGACGACGGAAAGCGCCTCGACCGCCGCGGTGTCGCTTCGCTCCACGAGCGCCTCGCCCGCCTCGCCCGTCTGCAGGTCGACCGACCGCAGCGGACGCATCAGCGTGGGTAGCGGCTTCATCGCCGCTCGGACGACGATCTCCTCGCCGTTCGAGACCCCGGCCTCGATCCCGCCGGCATGGTTCGTCTCCCTTTTGAGCCCCGGGAGGATCTCGTCGTGCGCCTCCGACCCGCGCCTTG
The DNA here is from genome assembly GCA_038237665.1 of Gaiellales bacterium. Classification (GTDB taxonomy): domain Bacteria; phylum Actinomycetota; class Thermoleophilia; order Gaiellales; family Gaiellaceae; genus JBBRYK01. Next base: position 43,422 of record JBBRYK010000002.1, read on the forward strand.
ACGCGAGCGCGAAGCCGTCGCCGATCTCGACGCCCTTGACCGCCTGGATCCCCATCAGGGCCGCGGCGAGACGTGCGTCGAGCCGCTCGTCCTTTGTCGCGTAGGAGCCGAGCCCTGGAGCGACACCGCGCGCCCGAACCTCGACCAGGCCGCCGATCGTGTCCCGGTCTGCCCGCGCGGCGTCGACGCGCGCCGGCAGCTCGTCCAGGCCGAGCACCGTACCCTCGACCGCTACCTCGATCGCCGCGAGCAGCGCCTTGCAGACGGCTCCCGCTGCCACGGCGACCGCGGTCTGCCGCGCGCTCGCGCGCTCGAGCGCATCCCGCACGTCGGAGTGCCCGAACTTGAGCGCCCCGGCCAGGTCGGCGTGGCCCGGCCGCGGCAGCGTGACCGGCTTCGTGCCCTTGCCCTCCGCCTCGCCCTCCGGTGGCCAGGGGCTCATCCCCCAGGCCCAGTTCGCGTGGTCGCGATTGCGAACGACCAGGGCGAGCGGCGTGCCCAGCGTCCGCCCGTGCCGGAGGCCGGCGAGCACCTCGACCCGGTCGTGCTCGAGCTGTTGCCTCGGGCTCCGGCCGTACCCCTGCTGCCGCCGGCGGAGATCGGCGTCGACGGCCTCTCGGTCCACGACCAGGCCGGCGGGCAGCCCGGTCAGGATCCCGACCAGCGCCGGCCCGTGCGACTCGCCTGCCGTCGTCAACGTGAGTGCCATCGGGCAAGCGTAACTCCGGCCGCAGACCCGCCCCGAAACGCCGAGGAGGTCGCGAAACGCCGAACCGCGCCGAACCTAGAGGACCGGACGGATCGCGCGCCGCATGACCTCGACCGGCGCGGGAATGCCCGTCCAGCGCTCGAAAGACGCGGCTCCCTGTCGCACGAGCGCCTCGTACCCGTCGACGACGACCCGGCAGCCGGCGGCACGCGCCGCCGCGACGAGCGCCGTCGGCTTCCCGTCGGCCCGATAGGCCAGATCGACCACCCACTGCTGCGTGTGCGGTTCGACGAGCAGCTCTTCCGTGACCGGCGTCGCATTCACGATCACGTCCGCCTCGGACGCGTCGGGCGGCCAGGCGCCCCGGCGCGAGAACATCCGCACGTCCCCGTCGAAGGCGGGCCGCAGAGCCTCGGCGGCTCCCCCGGCCCCGATCAGGCAGACGCGCTCGTTTCCGATCCCGGCGACGATCTCGCGATCGGTGTTGAAGCCGAGAATGCGTCCGCCGTCGAAGACGAGCGTGTTGACGGAATGCGAATCGGCCTCGTCGCAGAGCCTCGCGACCGCCAGCTTGTGGGGAATGGTCACGTTCGCGCCGACGAAGCCGAGCGCGACGAGTCCGCGCACCGCGGTCTCGAGATCTTCGGCCGCAACCCGGAGCGGCACGTAGGCCCAGTCGAGGCCGCGTGCGGCAAAGGCCGCGTTCTGCATCCGAGGCGAGAGCGAGCCTGCCACCGGGTCGCCGACCAGGCCCACCAGCCGGGTCGTCCCACCGATCACGATGTGGGGTAGCCGTGCGCCTTCAGATAGGCGATGAACTGGTCGTAGCTCGCCGTGAAGAAGTGATGCACCTTGTCCGGCTTGCGCACGAAGTAGAGGTAGTCGACCTTGGCCGGGTGCGCCGCCGCCTGCAGGGACGCCAGCCCCGGGTTGCTGATCGGTGTCGGCGGAAGCCCCTGGTGGATGCGGGTGTTGTACGGCGTCGGATTCCGAAGCTGCGACTTCGTCAGCGACTTCGTCGGGGGCACGCCGAGGGCGTACCGGATCGTTGCGTCGATGCCCAGCGGCATGCGGGCCCGGAGCCGGTTGTAGATGACGGCGGCCACCTTCTCGCGCTCCTCGGGCGCGAGGACCTCGGCCTCGACCATCGACGCGATGTTGATCACGTCGTACGGCGTCAGGTTCTTGGAGCGCGAGTACTTGAGGTTCACCTTCCGCCAGTTGCGCTTGAACGCCTTGATCTGGTCGGCGACGAGCTTCTTCGACGTCGTCGTCGGCAGGAACTCGTACGTCGCCGGGAAGAGAAAGCCCTCCAGCTGGCGCCGCTTGTGATCGCCGTTGTACTTCGCGGGCAGAAGTGACGACTCGGTCGCATTCAGGTACCCGTCAGCGGACAGCCGCGGGCGCACGTGCTTCTTGCGCGCCGCGATCGCGTTCACCGCGGTGATCCGCTCACCCATCTGCTTACGCGTGAAGCCCTCCGGGAAGACGATCTTGAGCACGACGAGTCCGGTCGGAGCGACCTTCTTCTTCGCCGATCCGTTGACGTGGTGGATGCCGACCAGAACGAGCCAGACGCCGCCGACGATCCCGCCCGCGAGCAGCGCGAGCGCGAGCATCCGCCGCACCATGATCGTCGTCCGCGACGCCCGCGGCCGACCCCGCACAGGTGCGCGCGGAGCGCTCAGCCGGCCCGGGCGCTCGACCACGCCAGGTAGCTCTCCAGCAAATGGGCCGCCGCGCGTGCATCCTCCGGCGCGTCCCCACCCCCGGCCGCAAGCCTCGTCGTGAACCGCTCGTCGAAGCTCTCGACCGGAACCTGCACGCACGCACGAAGCGCGTCGACGAAGAACTCCGTCTCGCGTGCCTGCTCACCCCGTTTGCCGCGCAGCGTCAGCGGAAGGCCGACCACGACGACATCGGCGCGCTCGTTCTCGATCAGGCTCACCAGACGTTCGAGCCCGCGAGGCTCGGCCGCCCGCTCGACCACGCCGAGCGGACGCGCCAGGGTCCCGGTCGGATCGGAGACGGCCACGCCCGTGCGGGCACGACCGAAGTCCAGGGCAACGACCTTCACGCCAGTTTCTCCCGCAGCAGCGATTCCGCAGCCGCAAGAGCATCGGGGAGCCGTTCGGGGTCCTTGCCCCCGGCGCGGGCCATCGTCGGCCGACCACCTCCGCCACCGCCGACGAGAGCAGCGGCGGCCTTGACGACGTCGACGGCGCTCACCCGCTCGGCCACGGCCGGGTCGAAATTCGCGACCAGGTGGACGGTGCCGTTCTCGCGGGAGCCGAGCACCACCGCGGCCGGCGCGTTCCGCTGCTTGAAGCGATCGGACAGATCGAGCAACCCTTCGGCGTCGAGGCCTTCGACCGACTGGGCGATCACGTTCACGCCGCCCACCACCTTCACCTCCGCCTCAACGGATTCCTCCTCGCGGGTGGCAGCCGGCTTTGCCCGAGCCTCTTTGCGCAGCCGCTCGATTTCGGCCCGCAGCTCGTTCAGCTCGTGCGCCTTCCCCGAGAGCGCGGCGAAGGCTTCGCCCGAGCTGAGCGCCTCGATCCGGCGCACCCCCGAGCCGACCGAGCCCTCGCTGTCGATCACGAACGGCCCGATCTCCGCGGTCGAGCGAACGTGCGTCCCGCCGCAGAGCTCACGCGAGTAGTCGTCGACCTCCAGCAGCCGGACGATGTCGCCGTACTTTTCGCCGAAGAGCATCATCGCGCCCAGCTTCCGCGCCTCGTCGATCGGCACGATCAGCGCGCGAACGGGCAGGTTCTCGAAGATCTTCTCGTTCACGCGGCGCTCCACCTCCGCCCGCTGCTCGGGCGTGAGCGCAGCGCCATGGGTGAAGTCGAAGCGAAGCTTGTCCGGGCGCACCGCCGACCCCGCCTGCCGGACGTGCTCGCCCAGCACCTCGCGGAGCGCCTGGTGAAGGAGGTGAGTGGCCGTATGGTTGGCCATGGTCGGGAAGCGCACGCTCCAGGGCACGACGGCGCGCACTCGATCCCCGACCGCGAACCCATCACCGTGGAAGACGAGCTCCTGGTCGTCTCCCACCCGGATCGCCTCGACCAGCTCGGCACGGGCGCCTGACTCCTCGTTCTCGATGTACCCCTCATCCGAGACCTGGCCGCCGCCTTCCGGGTAGAAGGGCGACTCGTGAAGCCTCGCGCGGAACCGGCCGTCCTCCTCGGGCTGGAGCGCGGAGATCGCCGTCAGCACATCCGTCTTCTCGTAGCCGACGAACTCGGTCTTCGGAGCGTCGGCGAGCCGCGGGCCGGCATCGACCGAGCTTCCCCGCCGCGACCGTTCCCGCTGCTCCGCCATCAGGCGGTCGAAATCGTCCTCGTCCACGGCGAGCCCGCGCTCGAGGGCGAGCTCGCGCGTGAGCTCGAGCGGGAAGCCGTACGTGTCGTGCAGCTTGAACGCCTCCTCGCCCGAGATCCCGTCGCCGGTCGCGACCTCCTCGAAGAGCTTCAGCCCGCGCTCGAGTGTCTCGGAGAAGCGTTCCTCCTCGGCTCTCAGCAGGTCCTGTACGACCTTCCGGTTCTGCTCGAGCTCGGGGTACCAGGGCGCCATCTGCTCGATCACGACGTCGCTGATCCGCCAGAGCTCGTTCAGCCCGATCGAGCGCGCCTGCTGAACCGCCCGCCGGATGATCCGGCGCAGGACGTAGCCGCGGCCCTCGTTCGAAGGCGTGACGCCGTCCGCGGTGATGAAGGTCATCCCACGGCCGTGGTCGGCGAGGATCCGGTGCGCCTTCGTAGCGTGCTCGGAGGCGCCGTAGGCGACGCCGCTCTCGGCCGCGATCCAGTTCATGATCGCCTGGTAGCCGTCGGTCTCGTAGACCGAGATCACGCCCTGCTGGACCGCCGCCGTCCGCTCCAGCCCCATGCCGGTGTCGACGTTTTGCTGCGGCAAGGGCGTCAGCGAGCCGTCCTCGCGGAGCTCAAACTCCATGAAGACGAGGTTCCAGAACTCCAGGAAGCGCTCGCATTCGCAGCCGGGGCCGCACTCCGGCCGGCCGCAGCCGAGGCCAGGGCCGCGGTCGTAGTACATCTCGGTATCGGGGCCGCACGGGCCCGGGCCGCCGACCGACCAGAAGTTGTGCGCCCGACCGAGGCGCCGGATCCGCTCGGGCCGGACCCCGACGCGCTCCCAGTGCGCGGCCGCGACCTCGTCCTCGCCCAGCCCGAGCTGGGGGTCGCCCGCGAAGACCGTCACCCAGAAGTTCTCCAGGTCGATGTGGAGGTGCTCGTTCACGAGCTCCCAGGCCAGGTCGATCGCGCCTTCCTTGAAGTAGTCGCCGAACGAGAAGTTGCCGAGCATCTCGAAGAAGGTCAGGTGGTGGCCGTCGAGGCCGACCTCGTCGATGTCCGGTGTGCGGAAGCACTTCTGGACAGTGGTCAGCCGCGGCGCGGGCGGCTTCTGCCGGCCGAGGAAGAACGGCATCAAGGGTTGCATCCCGGCGCTCGTCAGGAGCGTGGAGGTGTCCTCGGGCGGCGGGACGAGCGAACCGGAGGGGTGGCGCTTATGACCCTTCGACTCGAAGAAGGAGAGAAAGCCCTCGCGAATCTCGGCCGTGGTGCGCACGGCAAACAGTGTAGGGACGGCCGGTGACCGGTCGCCGCGATCCTTGGGGCGCCAAATTTGACACTCTCGCAACGGGGTCAGACCCCGTTACGAGAGTGTCACGGAAGCTGCGCGAGAGGCGCCTACTCCGCCGCGATCTCGGCCCGGATCTTCTCCAGCGAGCGGCGGATCAGGCGCGAGACGTGCATCTGCGAGATGCCGACCTGCTGGGCGATCTGCGACTGCGTCAGGCCCTTGAAGAAGCGCAGGTGGAGAATCATCCGCTCGCGCGGGTCGAGCGCCCGGAAGCCGGGCGCGAGGACGGCGCGATCCTCGGAGATCTCGTACTCGTGCTCCTCCGTGCCGAGCGACTCGAGCGGGTCCAGCTCGCCGTCGTCGTCGCCCCCGCCCCCGCCCGAGAGGGACAACGACGTGTACGCGCGCCCGCTTTCGAGCGCTTCGAGCACCTCTTCCTCGTTCACGCCCGCGGCCTCGGCCAGCTCCGAGACGGTCGGCGAGCGGGCGAGCTGCACCGTCAGCTGCTCGACGAGTCGCGAGAGCTGGACGTTCAGCTCCTGAAGCCCGCGCGGGACCCGCACCGACCAGCCACGGTCGCGGAAGTGCCGCTTGATCTCGCCGATGATGTTCGGCGTCGCGTAGGTGGTCAGCTCGACGCCCCGGTCGAGGTCAAAGCGGTCGATTGCCTTGATCAGGCCGATCGCCCCGATCTGGACCAGGTCCTCGAGCTGCTCACCGCGGTACGAGTAACGCCGGGCCAGCGACCGCACCAGCGACATGTACTGCTCGATCAGCTGCTCGCGGGCGGCGACGTCCCCTTCCTCGTGGTAGCGGCGCAGCAGGGCGCGGTCAGACTTGTTCGCGCTCACCGTCCTGCGTCCCTCCACTCACGTGCTTCTCGATCGAGATCCACGACGCCCCTTCACGATCGACCAGCTCGTAGCGATCCGCGACGGTTTCCAGCACCCGGCGAAGGCCAACTGCCTCGGAGTCGTCGGCGAGCTCCACCTTCACGGCCCGTTCGTCGACCGGCCCGACCGCTGCCGTGAGCACTCCCTCGCCCACCTGGACGACGAGCGTTGCTTCCTCGCCGTGGGGGACGCGCCCGAGCAGGCTCTCGACTGCGAGCTCTAGATCCTCCAGGCTCTCCAGGGTCAGGTCGAGGCGGACTGCCAGGCCGCCGACGACGAGCATGGCCACCCCGACGAGATCCTCGCTCGCCGGCAGCCTGAGTGTGATCGTGTCGCCGTTACCCGCGGCTGTCGGTGCCTGGCCCACCGTCGCATCCTATTCGGCTGAGGAGGACACGATCGTGCCCGCCCCCACGACGACGCCGTCGTCGTACACGACGGCGGTCTGGCCATTCGCGACCGCGTGCGCAGGTTCGTCGAGGTGAAGGGAGAAGCGGCGGGAACCGTCCTGGAGGATGCTGGCGCCGACGGCGGGAGAGCGGTAGCGGAGCTTCGCGTCTCCGTGGTCGACCGGTCGATACATGGCCCCGTCCACCCCGACGATGCGGCGTGCAAGCGATTCGCGCGGGCCGACGACAACCGTGTTCGTGCTCGCGTCTGCCGAGAGCGCGTAGACCGGTGAACCGGCAGCGATGCCGAGCCCGCGCCGCTGGCCGGGCGTGAAGCGCCAGTGGCCGGCGTGGCGGCCGAGCTCGTGGCCGTCCTCGTCGAGGATCGCACCCTCGGCGGGCACGAACCCGTGACGCTCGAGAAAGTCGCGGTAATCCGCGCCGGCGAGGAAGCACGCCTCCTGGCTCTCTGCGCGGGTCGCCACGGCCAGGCCTGCAGCCGCAGCCTCCGCCCGCGTCTCCTGCTTCGTCGCCTCCCCGAGCGGGAACCAGATCCTGTCGAGCCTCGCGGGATCGATCGTGGCGAGCATGTAGGACTGATCCTTCTCGGGGTCGGCGGCGCGCGCGAGGAGCAGGCCGCCCTGGTGCTCCACGATCCGGGCGTAGTGGCCCGTGGAAAGCCGCGCGGCACCTGCGCGCGCGGCAAACGCAAGGAGCTGCGCAAAGCGAAAGCCGCCGTTGCAGCGCGTGCAGGGATTCGGGGTGTCGCCGCGTCCGTACCCCTCGACGAAGCGCTGCACGACGGCACGGCGGAACTCTTCGCGGAGATCGAGGGTCACGTGCGGTACACCCAGCCCGTGGCAGGTCTCGCGGGCAGCGATCACGGCCTCCGGCGAGCAGCACGCGCGTTCCGACGCCGGCCCCTCGGGATCGAGCCAGAGACGGAGAGTCACACCGACTGCGGCACCCGCGTCGACAGCGCGCAGAAGCGCGACCGCGCTGTCCACGCCGCCGCTCATCGCCACGGCGGTCCGCCCGGCATCCGGCGCCGCCCGGAAGACCGGACCGAGCGCATTGGCAAGCGCGTCGGCGGGCAGGGTCTCACCGGAGACGGCCGCGGCTTCGAGCAGCGAGAGACCCGCGAGCGGCTCGCTCAGCCCCTCGGCATCGGCCTTGACGATCCGATCGCCGTCGATGCGCAGCCGGACGACCGCCCAATCGCCGTTTCGAGACGAATCACCCGTGACCTCGAGCACAGGCCCAGACTAGCGGAGCCTCAGTTGTCTACTTGGACAACGCTGAGAATATGCTCCACCCCGCCGATGACTCCACGACTCTGCGAACCTGGCAAGCCAGGTGGGTGTCCTGCGAGCCTCCGCGCTTCCGCGCTTCGACCCGACCCGGACTCCCTATGCATGGATGTTGGTTCTACATGTTGCGTGGAGCCACGCACGGGGTCGAGCACAGCCACTCTAGCGCCTTACGGCTGAGCGAACGTCCAGCGGATCTGCTGGGTGCCCCGCAGGCCGAGCGTCTTGGCTAGCGCCGGCGCCACCTCGAACTCGAGGCCGGGCGTGTGCGGGGCGTGATCGATGATCTGCGTCAGGACTTCATGGCCGCCGAAGGCGATGAAGATTTTCGCTCCACACGGGAGCACGGGGTGGGCGACGCCGAGCGTGGAGCGCCGGATCACGATGCCGCACGCCGAGCGGCGACCGAACGGCCCACTTCCAGGGGCAGCGAGCGCCCGGTTCCAGCTCCCTTTCCCACCGACCGGCTGCGGGAACGTCGAGTTGCTCTTGCCCGCGCCCGGCGCACCGACGGCCAGCGAGACGAGCACGGCCAGAAGCGCCACCCCGGCGAGGGCGATCTCGCGCTGCGCCAGAACGGGGTTCACGGTGTCTCGGCGACCGCGATCAACTCGGGAAACGATTCGCGCACCAGCGCGTCGAAGTCGGCGGGCAACGAGCCTTCGGGATTGGCGAACTCGCGCAGGTAGACGAGCAGGAAGCCCCACTCCTCGTCGCGGGCAGCGTCACGGCCGCCGAGTCGGCGGGCGAGTCGCTCGAGCTCCCAGACGTTCCACTCCCGCGCCGAATCCGGGAAGGCCGAAGGCGGACCCGGCGGAACCGCCGCCTCCGGTTCGACCGGCGGCGGCTCGGGCGCCACCTCGGCGGAGACCGCGGCGGGCCCGGGCGCGAGCTCGGCCTCGGGCGCGATCGTAACCGGCTCGACCTCGACCTCGACCACGACTTCCTCGATCATCTCCGGGGCGACGAGCTCGGCCTCCGTGTCGGAGGCCAGCTCGAAGTCTGGGCTGTCGGCGAGCTCGCGGCGTCCCTCGCGCTTGCAATCGACGCACTGAGTTGCATTCGGAATGGCGCGCAGACGCTCGTTCGAGATCGGCCGGCCACACGAGCGGCAGAGGCGTTCGGGAAGCTCGAAGAGCGGCAGCTCGGGCTGGGCCTCCCCGCGACGCTGCGGAGCGGGGCCGCGATCCGGCTCCTGCTCGCCCCGGGAGCGGCGCCAGGGCCAGCGGCGGTCGGGCGGCGGCCACGGCTTCGCCTCGGGCGGCGCGGGCGCGGCCACCTCGGGGGCGTCTTGCCCCGAAGGCGGCTCGTCGACCGAGTGGGACGCCACGTTCGGCCGAGCCGCCCCCGGCCGGCCGGACTGTGTCACGAACCGACGGGGCATCCGTGACCGGATCGGCTTCCGGGCCGGCGCGGCCGGACTGATTCGCTCCTCGTCGGGAGCACCCTCGCCGGGCAGGGCGGCTTCCTCTTCTGCGTCCTCGCCGGCCACGGCTGGCTCCTCGCGCGGCGCGACTTCGGCCTCCGCAAGAACCACGCTTTCCTCTTCGGCAGCGGTCTCGGCCGGCACAGCTGGGAGCTCCTCTCCAACAGGCTCCGGCTCCAGTGGCTCGACCGCCTCCGACTCGACGGGTTCCGGCTCGACCTCCGGCGCCTCGAAGCCCGCGACGTGCACGCCGAGCATTTCGGCCGTCTCGAGCCAACCGGGAGCCACCCGCTCCGGCGGCGTCACGGCCGGCTCCCAGACCGGCGCCGCCTGCGCCGGCTCCCGCGCGGCCCGTGGCGCCGCAAACGGCCGGACCGGCGGCACGAACGTCGCGGCACCCTGCCAGCCGCGCGAGACGTAGCCCTCGGCGATAGCGGTCAAGAGCCAGGCGACCGCGCCGCACAGGATGATCCACCCAGCGCTGAGATCCGCCAGCCGCGCGATGACGAGGACGAGGACGATGAATGCTGCCTCGACGAGCAGTCGCGCGAACGTGTTCCGCATCGGCTACCGGCCCTCTTCGCTCGGTGCTTTCTCCGGCTCCCCGAGCTCTCGCTCGCGGGGTCCGAAGAACCGGTACTTGCGCTGGGGGCGCGGCTTCAGCGGCTCGAGCCGGTACACCACCCGCTGCTCGTTCTCGCGCAGTCGGTCTCTCTCCGGCGCGGGCGCATACGGGTCGTCCGGATCGAGAGCGGCAGCCGGCTCCGGGCCGGCCGTGAACGGAGCCCCGACGACTCCGGTCTCCTCTTCGGGGGCAGACGGCGCGGCTGACCGCTGGAACTCGAAGTCGTACGAGGGCGCAGGCGGCAGGACGGGCTCGCCGGGAGCGGCTTCAGCCGGCGGCGGTGCGACCGGCGGAAGCGGTTCGGCAGGAGGCCCGGCGGGAGCGGCCTGGGCCGGCGGAAGCGCTACTGCCGGAGCGAGCTCGACTGGAGGTCCGACCTCACCGGCCGTCTCGGTGACCGCGTACCCCGGCCTTGCGCGCCAGGCCAGTAACTCCACCAGGACGACCAGGATCCAGCCGATGGTCATCACGAGGATGATGTAGCCCGGACGAAGATCGGCTACGGCCGCGCCCACGGCGAGCAGGATCAGGAAACCCCACTCGATCGCCATCCTCGGGACGAGTCCTTCGGGCATGCGGACGCGAGGTTAGCTCCCGGGGCGGTCCGGTGAGCCGCCCTCGTCCTCGCCCGCCGTGTCCTCGGGCTCGGGCGAGGCCTGGGCCTCGGGCTCCTCGTCGGCCTCGGCGGCCGTTTCCTCCTCGCTCTCGGCCGCCGCTTCCCCGGAGGTCTCGTCTGCGGGCTCGGCAACGGGCTGCGGCGCCGCGGCCACGGGAGCCGGTGCCTGAGCCGGAACCTTGGCCTGCTCCTTCGCCTGCTCCTCGTCCCGTTCGAGCGAGTGGAGGATCGCCTCGACCACGATCGGCATCTGCTTGCTGCCCAGTCCGGCGGCCGCGAGGAGCTGCTCGGCGGCCTCTTGGGTGCGGCCCATGATCGACGTCGCCTGCGAGCGCGCCCACTCGAGCGTCTGCTCGACCTCGGCACGGGCCGAGTTCGTCAGCTCTGTGGCCTGGTGGCGCGACTGCTCGAGGAGACGCGCACCGCGAGCCTCCGCTTCCTGCAGCTCGCGCGTGGCGTCCTGGTTGGCCTTGGCGAGCAGCTCGCGTGCCTCGGTGCGCGCACTCGCCAGCATCTCGGCCCGCTGGTTCTCGCTGTCTTTGCGGAACTTCTCGACCTCCGCCTCGAGCGCCTGGACCTCGCGCTGCCGCTTCCGGACCTCCTCCTGCGTGCGACGCATCTGCGAGGCCGAGGCCGTCTGCGCGTCGCGCTCGAGCTGGTCGGCGAACTCGGCGGCTGCGCGGATCAGATGGAGCGCGTGCATTTGGACCGCATGGCCTGTCGGGTCGACCTGAGCGGTCGTGCCGGCGGCCTGTAAGACGCGAAGCTGAGCCTGGAGCTGCAGCGTGTGGCGGCGGAACGCGTCGAACGCTTCGCGGACCCGATCCTGGTCGAAGCCCTGCTCGACGACCGCCAGGTCCTCGATCCGAGGCAGCGAGGTCAGAGCCCCGGCGGGTGCCGCGCGTTCAGGTTCTCTTGTGGCCATCCGAGCGTCGCCTTTCGCTTCTAGCGGGTGGCAGGAGAGTATGCCGACTTCATCGGCTACGGCCTAGAGGCCGTTTCTTCCTCGACGACCTTGATTCCGAGCTCGTCGAGCTGTTCCTGCGGGACATCGGTCGGGGCGCCACTCATCGGGTCGACCCCTGCCTGGTTCTTGGGGAACGCGAGCGTATCCCGGATGAAGGGCTCGTCGAGGAGCGCCATCGACAACCGGTCGATTCCCGAGGCGATCCCACCGTGGGGCGGGGCGCCCATCGACAGCGCGTCGAGCAGGTGCCCGAAGCGAAGGCGCTGCTCCTCGGGCGAGATGTTTAGCAGTCCGAAGATCTTTTGCTGGAGCGCCTGCTCGTGGATCCGGAACGAGCCCCCGGCCAGCTCGAGCCCGTTCGCCACCAGGTCGTAGGCCATGGCCGTCGCCGCGCCCGGGTCGCTGTCGAGCAGTGCCTCCCCTTCAGGTGTCGGGCGTGTGAAGGGGTGGTGCACGGCCGTCCAGCGCTTCTCCTCGTCGTCCCACTCGAGCAGCGGGAAGTCCGTCACCCAGAGGAATTGCCACGCGTCGGCGTCGATCAGCCCGAGCTCCCGGCCGAGGTGGAGCCGAAGCGCACCGAGCACACGCGCAACGAGCGCGGGCTCGCCGGCGCCGAACAGCACCGTCGATCCGGGCTCGGCATGGAAGGCGTCGAGCTCGCCCTCGGAGAGGAACTTCGCGATCGGCGAGCGGACCTCGCCCTCCTCGTCGTAGACGAGGTAGGCCAGGCCCTTCGCCCCCCACTCCTTCGCCACCCGCTCCAGGGCCTCGAGCTCGCTCCGCGAGAACTCCTGCGGGACAGTCAGGAACCGGACCGCAGGCGCATTTGCGAACACCCCGAACTCCGAGCTCCGGGTCAGCTCGGTCACATCCTGGATCTCGAGCCCGAAGCGCAGGTCGGGCTTGTCCGTGCCGTAGCGAGCCTGCGCGTCGGCGTGGGTCATCCGCGGGAACGGGACCTCGAGCTCGATCTCCCGGAGCTCGCGCCAGATCCGCGCGATGATCCGCTCCACCAGGGCGAACAGGTATTCGCGGTCGGGGAACGCCGTCTCGACGTCGAGCTGAGTCAGCTCCTGGAGCCGGTCGGCGCGGAGATCCTCGTCCCGGAAGCAGCGGGCGATCTGGTAGTAGCGCTCGAACCCCGAGATGGCGAGCAGCTGCTTGTAGATCTGAGGCGACTGCGGGAGAGCGAAGAACCGCCCTGGCTGGAGCCGCGTCGGAACGAGGAAGTCGCGGGCGCCCTCGGGCGTCGGCTTGCCCATGATCGGCGTCTCGATGTCGACGAAGCCGTCGCGCTCCATCTCCTGACGGATGATCGACACCATGCGACCCCGCGTCCGGATGTTGCGCTGCATACGCTCACGGCGGAGGTCGAGCCAGCGGTAGCGGAGCCGCAGCGTCTCGTCGACGCCCTCCTCGTCGAGCTGGAACGGGAGCGGCGGGCAGGTCGAAAGCACCTCGAGCCGATCGACCTGAACCTCGACCTCGCCGGTGGCGAGGTTCGGGTTGACCGCCTCGGGTGCGCGCCTGACCACCTGGCCCTCGGCCTGAAGCACGAACTCGTTGCGGACGCCGTGAGCCAGGGCCGCCGCCTCCGGCGAGCGCTCGGGATTGATCACGAGCTGGCAGATGCCGGCTTCGTCGCGGAGGTCGATGAAGACGAGCCCACCGTGATCGCGCCGCCGCGCGACCCAGCCGGCGAGCGTCAGCGTCTTGCCGACGTGCTCCGATCCGACCTCGCCGCAGCGCAGATCACGCCACTGCATCGAGGACCTCCTCGAGTGCAACCTCGACATCGTCGGCACCGGACCGGCGGATGGTCGCACCCTCCCGTCCGGCGATCACCGTCACCTCGGCTCCGAGCCTCGCCGCCTGCGTCAGCTGCCCCTTCAACGAGCGACCGGCGTAGTCGGTGTCACAGGCAACTCCGCGACGGCGGAGCTCGGCCATCAGGGCAGCTACGCGCTCGCGCTCGGCGCCTTCGTCGCAAACGAAGAAGACGCCGATCCTCTCGGGCTCGCCCGGGGCTCCGATCGCCTCGAGTGAAATCACGATCCGTTCGATTCCGGCACCGAAGCCAATCGCCGGTGTCGGCGGCCCGCCGATCTCTTCGACGAGGTAGTCGTACCGTCCGCCTCCCACCAGGGCGTCCTGTGCCCCGAGCTCGGAGCCGATGAACTCGAAGGTCGTCCGCGTGTAGTAGTCCAGACCGCGCACGAGCGTCGGAGCGAGCTCGTAGGCGACGCCGTACGCGTCGAGGTAGCGCCGGACGGCTGCGAAATGGGCGGCGCACTCCTCGCACAAGGATTCGCCGACCTTGGGCGCGGCTGCGAGCGCCTTCTCGACCTGCGGGTTCTTGGTGTCGAACACGCGCAGCGGGCTGACCGCGGCCTTGGCCCGCGTGTCGTCGTCGAGCTCGCCATCGTGCTCGCCGAGCCAGGCGCGGAGCCGCTCGACATAGGCCGGGCGGCAGGAGCGGTCGCCGATCGAGTTCAGCTTGATCCGGTAGCCCTCGATGCCGAGACGGCGAAGAAGCTCGGTGTACAGCTGGATCAGCTCGGCGTCGACCGCGGGGTCGTCGGAGCCGATCGCCTCGACCGAGAGCTGATTGTGTTCGCGGTAGCGCCCCTTCTGCGGCCGGTCGTACCGCCAGACGGGCGCGATCGTGTAGAGCTTCTGCGGCTGCGGCTCGCGGTGCATTCCGTGCTCGACGTAGGCGCGGCAGATCGGAGCTGTCGCCTCGGCGCGGAGGGTGAGCGAGCGTCCCCCCCGGTCCTCGAAGGTGTACATCTCCTTCCGCACGACGTCGGAGCCGCCGCCAGACGTCCGGGCGAAGAGCTCGGTATCTTCGAAGGCGGGCGTTCGGATCGGCCGGTAGGCGTAGAGGGCGCAGACGGCCTCGGCCGTCCGCGTGACCCGGTTCCAGAGCGGAAAGTCGGACGGGAGGATGTCGTGCGTGCCGGGCGGCGCCTGAAACTTCACGCTTGCTGTCGCTCCGCCCGGAGCTCGGCGAGGAAGGGGTTCCGCTCGAGCTCGGCCCCGAGCGTGGTCGGCGGGCCGTGGCCCGCATAGACGACGGTCTCCGGCGGAAATCGGTCGAGCAGTCGGCGGATCGAGGCGAGCAGCGTGTCCCAGTCGCCGAAGGGCAGATCGACTCGGCCGACGGAGCCCGCGAAGAGCACGTCGCCGGAGAAGAGCGAGCCGTCCGCGTGGAAGGCGATGTGGCCCGGAGAATGGCCCGGCACGCTCAGCACCTCGAACGAGATCCCGGCCACCTCGATCGTCTCGTCGCCCTGGAGTGGATGGTCGACCGCGCGGGCCCGGAGGGACACGCCCTGTGGAAGCTGGTCGGGCCGCTCCAGCGCGGCGCGCTCGGCCTCCGCCATGTAGACGGGCGCGCCGGTGCCCTCGGCGAGCTCCGCGACGCCCAGCAGGTGATCCCAGTGCGCGTGCGTGATCAGGATCGCAGCGCAATTGGCGGCGCTCCGGGCGATTTCCAGGCGGAGCGTCGCAACGTCGCCGCTGGGGTCGATCACGACGGCCTCGGGCGTCGTGCGATCGCGGCGCACGACGTAGCAGTTCGTCCCGATCGGGCCGAGCTCGTAGCGTTCGACGGCGAGGCTCATGGCGGCTGAGTCTAGTGGTCGGAAAGCCGGGTAGAGTGCGCGCGGTGCAGAGCTGGAACCTGAGCGAAATCGAGGTCTCCGGCGGCACCCGCTCGCCCGTCGTCGTGTTCTCCCGGGACGAGGCGCGGGCCGTCCTCATCGGGCTCGACCCCGGCCAGGAGCTCGGCGACCATCAGGTCAAGGAGACCGCCTTCCTGGTCGTGCTCGACGGGTCGGTCGAGGTGGGAGGCGACGACGGAAGCAACGTCGTGGCCGGGCCGGGAACCCTCGTCGCGTTCGAGCCGAACGAGCGCCGGAGAGTCGCGAGCGCCGGCAATTCGCGCATCCTGCTCGTGCTCGCGCCATGGCCGGCGGTCGGACACTACGCGGTCGAGGAACGGGACCTCGCCGGCTAGCTCGCCGGCCGCCCGCCGCCGCCTCAGGTCTTCGCCTTCGGCTCCTTCGTCCCGCGCCGCCCGCGCGGGGGCGGGGCCTGCCCGGTCCGCTTGAGATAGGAGCGGTACATCATCGTGTCCATCATGTAGCTGAACGGCAGGAAGATCAGCAGGAAGAAGAGGGCCTGGATCACCACCTGCGCGTTGCTGACGTTCTTGTGCGGAAGCACGAACATGAGGAGCACGAGCACGGGCCCCAGAACGAGCGCCCGGCGGCCGACACGCCGCCACGACGGCGGCTCGATCTTGCGGACGGGCTTGCCCCCGCGGGTCTGCGTGCGAGCCGAGGTCTTCGTGCTCCTGTCGGCCCCCTTGGACTGACGGTCCGTCTCGGCGCCCTCGACCTCGACCTCCTGGCCTTCGTCGTCGACGTAGACGTACTCGTACTCGTGCCGGCGGTCCTTCTGGCGCCGGCGGCGCTGCTTCTTGGAGGGCACAGGCCTAGCCTAGCTCTGTGCGGCCGTCCAGGATCGTCTCTGAGACGATCCTGGAACCCAGGTGGTAGGCGAGATACCGCCAGTCGTCCGCATCGAGCAGGACGACATCGGCGTCGTATCCCGGTGCGAGGCGTCCGATCCGGTCCGCGCGCCCGAGGACGTGCGCCGCATTGACCGTGCAAGCCGCGAGGGCTTCTCCCGGTGAGAGGCGGAGCTGCGTGCACGCGAGCGAACACGCGAGCGGAAGGCTCTCGCAGAATGCGCTTCCCGGATTGAAGTCCGTCGCGAGAGCGACCCCTGCGCCGGCGTCGACGAGCGCCCGCGCGGGTGGCATCGGCCGGCCGAGGAAGAGCGCGCTGACCGGGAGCAAGACCCCCGTGACGTCGCCGGCCGCGAGCATGCGCACCCCGTCGGGGCCGGTCGCCTCGAGATGGTCGACCGAGCGTGCCCGCAGCTCGACCGCGAGTGGGACGGCGCCCGACTCCGTGAACTGGTCGCCATGGAGCCGGAGGGCAAGACCGCGATCCCGGCACGCCTCGAGGTACCGGCGCGCCTGAGCCGCATCGAAGGCGCCGCGCTCGAGGAAGACGTCCGCGGCCTCAGCCAGCTCCGCGGCCTCGGGGAGCACCTCGTCGAGCGCGAAGTCGAGGTAGGCGTCGGCATCGGCGAACTCGGGCGGCACCGCATGGGCGCCGAGCCAGGTCGGGACGGCCCGAGGCTCCACGGCGGCAGCCTCGAGCGACGCGAGCTCGGTGTCGCGGTCGAGGCCGTAGCCGGATTTGGCCTCGAACGTGGTCGTCCCCGCGATCCGCATCCACCCCGAGTGCCTGCGGACGGCCTCGACGAGGCCCTCTTCGCCCGCGGCGCGCGTCGCCCGGACGGTGGAGAGGATGCCTCCACCCGAGGCGTGGATCTCCTCGTAGGACCCGCCGCGCGCCCGCAGCTCGAACTCGTCCACGCGGTCGCCCGCGAAGCAGGGGTGCGTGTGGCAGTCGACGAGGCCAGGAATCGCGCAGCGCCCGCTGCCGTCCACCTCCTCGACGTCGCCGGGAAGCGGCCCGAGGTCGGTCATTTGCCCCACCGCCTCGATGCGCCCATCCGCACAGAGCACGTACGCCTTCGTGAGCACCTCGACGTCGCCGAGAGCGGGCCCGCGGAGCGGCGCGGCCCGCCCGGCAGGAGTCGCCACCTGGGCGAGGTCGCGGATCAGGAGCCGGCTCAGGGAAGCGTCAGTCCGTGCTCGGACGCGGCCTCGGCAGCCTCGTCGTAGCCCGCGTCGAGATGCCGCAGGACACCGGTCGCCGGGTCGGTGGTCAGCACGCGCGTGAGACGCTCTGCCGCCTCGTCGGTCCCGTCGGCGACCACGACCATGCCGGCGTGGATCGAGTTGCCGATCCCGACACCGCCGCCGTGATGGACGCTGACCCACGTCGCGCCCGCCGCCACGTTGACGAGCGCGTTGAGGATCGGCCAGTCGGCGATGGCGTCCGAACCGTCGCGCATCGCCTCGGTCTCGCGGTACGGCGAGGCCACGGACCCGCTGTCCAGGTGGTCGCGCCCGATGACCACGGGAGCCTGTACCTCGCCCGAGTGAACCAGCTCGTTGATGGCAAGGCCAGCGCGCGCGCGATCGCCGAGGCCGAGCCAGCAGATCCGCGCGGGTAGACCCTGGAACGCGACTCGGGACGGGGCTAGCTCGAGCCACCGCTGCAGGATCCCGTCACCCGGGAACAACTCCTTGAGGCGAGCGTCGATGGCGGCGATGTCCGACGCCTCGCCCGAGAGAGCAGCCCAGCGGAAGGGGCCAATGCCGCGGCAGAAGAGCGGCCGGATATAGGCCGGGACGAAGCCCGGGTATGTGAACGCATCCTCTACGCCTGCGTCATGAGCCTCCCCTCTGAGGTTGTTGCCGTAATCGACAACGTAGCTGCCGCGCCGGACGTATTCGAGCATGCCGTCCGCGACGTGCCGGACGATCGATTCGCGCGCGCGACGGAGGTATTCGGCCGGGTCGGTGCGGCGCAGGTCGGCTGCCTCCTCCACCGTGAGGCCGACCGGGACGTAGCCGGTGAGCGGGTCGTGCGCTGCCGTCTGGTCGGTGACGAGATCGAAGTGCTCGCCGCGCCGGGCGAGCTCGGGCACCACCTCGGCCGCGTTGCCGACCAGGCCGACGGACAGCGCCCGGCGCTCGCGAGTGGCCGCGCGAATCCGTGCGAGCGCATCGTCGAGCGAGTCGGCCGCCTCGTCGAGGTACCCCGTCTCCAGCCGCCGCCGGATCCGGGCGGGATCGACCTCGATGCAGAGAATCGCGGCGCCGAGCATCGTGCCCGCGAGTGGCTGCGCTCCGCCCATTCCCCCGAGACCGGCGGTCAGGATCGAGCGTCCGAGCAGGTCGTTCGTGCCGAAGTGCTGCTCGGCCGCAGCGGCGAAGGTCTGGAACGTCCCCTGGAGGATCCCCTGGGAGCCGATGTAGATCCAGCTTCCGGCCGTCATCTGGCCGAACATGGTCAGGCCGAGAGCCTCGAGTCGCCGGAACTCGTCCCAGGTCGCCCAGCGCGGCACGAGCAGCGAGTTCGCGATCAGCACGCGCGGCGAAGACGGCGTGGTCTGCAGGACGCCGACTGCCTTGCCGCTCTGGACGAGCAGCGTCTCGTCGTCACCAAGCTCGAGCAGGGCGCGCACGATCCCGCGCAGCGCCTGGGGGTTCCTCGCCGCTTTCCCCGTGCCGCCGTAGACGACGAGGTCCTCGGGTCGCTCGGCGACCTCCGCGTCGAGGTTGTTCAGCAACATGCGTAGCGGCGCCTCGGTTGCCCAGGACCGCGCGTTCAGCTTCGTGCCGCGAGGCGCACGGATGCGCCGGAGGTCGGCGACCAGTCGCTCGGCCAGTGCGTCGGCCGCCTCGACCGCGCTCATGTCGGCTTCCGCGCCTCGCCTTCGCGCACGCGCCACCGCCACCAGCTGAAGGCGGTCGCGATCACGAAGAACGCGGCAGCGAGCACGACGGCCCCGACCTGCGCCACCACCCCGCGGAGCCCGGTCCGCCCGTTGTCGTCACCCGGAAGGAGACTGCCTCCCGTGATGGCGGTGACCACCACGATGATCGCCGCGAGGAACGCGTAGAAGATCGCGGAGTCTCGGTAGGGATGCCTGGGCATCTCCTCCGGGCGCTCCCAGCGCAGGCGCTTCACTGCAGCTCCCCGAGCTCGGCCTCGACGGAAGCCACCAACGAACCGTCGCGGATGGTTGCCGCGACCGCCTCGATCTCGGGAGTCAGCGAGCGGTCGTCCTTGAGCCTCGGCGAGTACGAGCGCACGAGCCGGCGGGTCGCCTCTGCGCCGGCGCCGGGCTCGAGCGGAGCGAGGAACTCGACCGCCTGCGCACCCGCGAGCAGCTCGATGGCCAGCGCGCGCTCCGCGTTGGCGAGCACCTGCCACGCCTTGAGGCCCGCCGCGTTGCCCATCGAGACGTGATCCTCCTGCCCTGCGCTCGTCGGGATCGAGTCGACGCTCGCGGGATGGCAGAGCACCTTGTTCTCGCTGACCAGCGACGCCGCCACGTACTGCGGGATCATGAAGCCAGAGTTGAGCCCGCCGTCGCTGGTGAGGAAGGCCGGCAGGCCGCCCGAGAGATTCGGGTTGACGAGGCGCTCGACACGGCGCTCGGAGATGCTCGCCAGCTCCGATACCGCCATCGCGAGCGCGTCCAGCGCAAAGGCGAGCGGCTGGCCGTGGAAGTTGCCGTTCGAGACGAGGAGTTCCTCCTCGACCAGGACGAGCGGATTGTCAGTGGCGGAGTTCAGCTCGACCGAGACGGTGTAGTCGACGTAGTCGAGGAGGTCTCTCGACGCGCCGTGCACCTGGGGAGCACAACGAAGGGAGTACGCGTCCTGGACCTTGTCGCACCAGCGATGCGCCTCGTTGATGGCCGAGCCCTCGAGCGCGCGCAGGATGTTGGCCGCGGAGGCGGATTGACCGCGCAGCGGGCGCAGCGCGTGGATCTCCGGGATGAAGCTCGAGCGCGAGCCCTGTAGGGCCTCGAGCGACAGGGCGCACGCGAGGTCGGCCACCTTCGCGAGGCGCCGGGCGCGCGCAAGCCCAAGGGCCCCGAAGGCCGCCATGAACTGCGTCCCGTTGACGAGCGACAGGCCTTCCTTCACCTGGAGCCGGATCGGCTCGAGCCCCGCGCGCGCGAGTGCCTCGTCGCCTGGAAGCCGCTCGCCCTCGGCCCACGCCTCTCCTTCGCCGATCAGCGGCAGCGCCAGATGCGCAAGCGGTGCGAGGTCGCCGCTCGCACCGACCGAGCCCCGGCTCGGAACGTGCGGCAGGACGCCGCGGTTCAGCAGCTCAATCAGCAGCTCGACCGTGGTCACGCGCGCGCCGGAGTTGCCCTTGGCCAGCGCGTTCGCCCGCAGCAGCATCGCCGCGCGCACGATCTCCGGCGGGTATGGATCGCCGACCCCGCAGGCGTGGCTTCGCAGCAGGCGGAGCTGGAGCTCCTCGGTCAGCTCCTCGGGGATCGCGCGTGAGACGAAGCGCCCGAAGCCGGTGTTGATCCCGTACGTGTGCTCGCTCGTGCCGTGCGCCGCCCGCTCGACGAGCGCCCGTGCAGCGCCCATCTTCTCCCGCGCAGCCTCGGACAGCGTGACCGAAGCGCCCTCGACCGCGACGGCCCAGACGTCCTCGACGACCAGGTTCTCACCGGTCAGCGCCGGAGCGTCGATCACGCGGCGAGTGTAGCTCCGGCCCTGGCCGGTGACAGGTCAGCCGAGCAGCCGCAGCTCGAGGAGGCGAGACGCTTCGAACCCCTCGATCCTGAGCGCCGCGCCGGCGGCGGCCGCGGCGGCGCCTGCCGGCATCAGGCCGACGAGCTCGGCGCCGACCACCTCGGCACCGCGCGCTTGGGCCTCGGCCTCGATTCGGGCCACGATCTCGTGCAGCGCCGCCGCCTCCCAGTCCTCGACGTTCATGCTCACCTGGACCCGGCCGGCCCGGGGCAGCTCGAGCCCGAGCGCCCGCACACCGGGAAAACCGCCGCCCCGCTCGCGCACTGCGGCGGCGACCGCGCGCGCCGTGTCCAGGTCGGCACCGGTGAGATCGACGTTGAAGGCGACCAGCGGCCGGCGCGCGCCGACGATCGCGCAGCCCGTGCGCTCGTCGATCTCCGACGGGCCCAGGTCGACGGCCAGCTCCCCGTCCGCGATCCGGCGACGGAGCTCCTCCAACCCTCCGCGGCGGAAGAAGGCCGGACCGCGACCCGGAGCGAGCTCGCCGTAGAGGAACACGGGGATCTCGAGGTCGTGCGCGATCCTGTAGGCGACGGCGAAGGCGGCTGCCTTGGCCCGGTCCATGTCCCCCGGCCGAATCGGCACGACCGGGACGACGTCCGCGGCCCCGACTCGGGGGTGTGCCCCGACGTGCCGCCGGAGGTCGATCCGCTCCTGGGCCACGGCCGTGACATTCAGCAGCGCTTCGACAACCTGCTCGTCGTCCCCGACGAGCGTCAACACCGACCGGTTGTGGTCGGCGTCCGAGTGTGTGTCGAGCAGCCGGGCGTGGCGGCCGACGGCGGCCTCGAGAGCGTCGATCGTCTCGCGGTCACGACCTTCCGAGAAGTTCGGCACTGCCTCGAGCGGAAGCACGAACGTACTCTAGGGCCGGGTTGAAGGCCTACTACCACGCGCGTGCGCGCGAGTACGACGACTGGTGGCTCGGGACAGCGCGGTACGCCGCGAAGCGGCGGCCCGGCTGGCACGAGGCTCGCACCGCGCTCGAGGAAGCGATCCACGGACTTCCACCCGCGCGGACGCTCGACGTTGCCTGCGGTACCGCCACCTCGAGGAGCCCGAACGGGTGCGCTTCCTGGCGGAGGCGCGGCGGGTCGCTTCCGAGCTCGTCATCGTCGGGTCCGTGCGCCGCGAGGGGATACCCACGGTGCGGTGGGAAGAGCGCATCCTGAACGACGGGTCGCGCTGGGAGGTGTACAAGCGGTACTTCGAGCCGGCGCTGCTGCTCTACGAGCTCGGCGGGGGGCGCGTCCTCTTCGAGTATCCGGAGTTTTTCGTGATGGTCGCGTCTCCTTGACGCGCCGCCGTTCCTCGTATCGCTCACTGACCTCTCTCCAGAGCGACAACCGCCGTTGCCGCGCGTGCCTGGAGGCGGGCTATCCGCTCGAGTCGCCTCCCGTCTTCGAAGGACGACCGGGCCAACGTGCCTACATGCTCGGGCAGGCGCCGGGTGTCGTCGAAGGGCAGGAGCTCCGGCCTTGGCGCGGGCGCGCAGGCAAGACGCTCCGCCGCTGGCTCGAGCTGGATGAAGAGCGGTTCTACGGGACGTTCTACTGCGCGTCGGTCACCCGCTGCTATCCGGGGCGCGCGCCGACGGGCCGAGGAGATCGAACGCCGACGCCCCGTGAACAGGAGCTTTGCGCGTTCTGGCGCGAGTGGGAGCTTCGGCTGCTGCGGCCGGAGTTGATCGTCACCGTCGGGGGCCTGGCGGCGCGGCGCCTGCTCGGGCTGACCAGCCTGACGGCCTGCGTCGGCCGCCGCTTCGAGTACGGCGACGCCGTCGTCGTGCCACTTCCCCATCCGTCGGGCGCGAGCGGCTGGCTGAACGATCCGGCCAACCGGGAACGCGTGGCAGAGGCGGTTGCGCTCGTCCGGGCCGAGCTCGCTCGTTTGGGCCCCTAGATACGGCACGCCCATCCTCCTCCCCGCTGCGATCATCTCCTGGATAGTTGTCACGATAGGCAACAAATGTGTGTCAAAAGTCGTGCGCGACCTCGCCTCTCCTGGCTAGATTTGGAGGGTGACGACGGAGCCTTCCTACCGAGCGATCTTCTTCCGGCTCCTCGGCTTCCTACGCCCGTACAAGCTCTCGCTGTGGGTCTCGATCGTGCTCGCGGTCGGATCGCAGCTGGCGCAGATCGCGCTCGTCGCCGTCACGGGCCGGATCGTCGACAAGGCGCTGCTGCCGCACGACGGTTCGATGCTCGCGCTGCTCGTGATCGTGCTCGCCCTCCTGGGCGCCCTGAAGGCGGGCCTGATGGTCGCGCGGCGCCTGATTTCCGGCCGTCAGGCCCTGGGCGTCGAATTCGACGTCCGAAACGCGCTCTACGCGCAACTGGTCCGCCTTTCCTTCGGCTTCTACGACCGGCACCAGACCGGGCAGTTGATGTCCCGCGCGACCGTCGACCTGCAGGGTGTCCGGTTCTTCCTCGGCTACGGCCTGATCTTCCTCTTCCAGAACGTGCTCACCGTGTTCTTCGTGACCGCCGTCCTCTTCGCTTACCAGTGGAAGCTTGCCCTCATCGCGCTCGCGATCACGCCCGTGCTCGCAGCGCTGTCCTACCGCTACAGCCACGTGACGCACCCGACGATGCGCGACGTCCAGCAGAAGCTCGCGGACGTCGCCACGGTCGCCGAGGAGAACATCGTCGGCGTCCACGTCGTCAAGGCCTTTGCGCAGGAGCCGGCCGAGGAGGCCAAGTTCCGGCATCGCTCCGAGCTCGTCTTCCGGCGAACGGTCGACGCGAACCGTCAGCGGGCGCTCTACGTGCCGCTGATCTCCTTCATCCCGCTGCTCGCCCAGGGCGCGGTGCTCCTGATCGGCGCCCGGATGGTCGCCCACCACACGCTCTCGACCGGCGACTTCATCGCCTTCAACCTCTACCTCGGCATGCTCGTGTCGCCGCTGCGGGCGCTCGGCATGTGGATCGGCCAGGCCCAGCGTGCTACGGCCTCGGGCGAGCGGATCTTCCAGGTCATCGACGAGGTGATCGAGGTCTCCGATCGGGCCGACGCGCGAGAGCTGCCGGCCGGCCCGGGTCGCGTCCACTTCGAGAACGTTTCGTTCGCGTACGACGTCGACCGCCCGGTGCTCGACAGCATCGAGCTCGAGCTCGAGGCCGGCAGCACGGTGGCCCTGATCGGCCACACCGGCTCCGGCAAGACGACACTTACCGCCCTCCTGCCGCGCTTCTACGACGTGACCGCCGGCCGGATCACCGTCGACGGCGCCGACGTCCGTGACGTCACCCTCGCGTCGCTTCGGCAGGCGATCGGAATGGTCTCGCAGGACCCGTTTCTCTTCTCCGACACGGTTCGTGAGAACATCGCGTTCGGCGCGCCCGGCCTGACGGACGAGGAGGTCGAGCACATCGCCAGGCTCGCCCAGGCCCACGAGTTCATCGAGCGGCTCCCGGACGGCTACGAGACGGTGATCGGCGAGCGCGGAATCACGCTGTCGGGCGGCCAGCGGCAGCGGCTGGCGATCGCGCGCGCCTTGGCCGTCGACCCGCGCATCCTGATCCTCGACGATGCGACGGCGTCCGTCGACGCGACGACCGAGGCCCGCATCCGGCTCGGCCTCAGGGAGGCGATGAAGGACCGGACGACGCTGATCATCGCCCACCGCCTCTCGACGATCGCGCTCGCCGACGAGCTGGTCGTGCTCAACGAGGGCCGGATCGCCGCCCGCGGCACCCACGATGCGCTCCTCAAGACGAGCGAGGTCTATCGCGAGATCTACGAGCACGGCTTGCTCGAGCGTCAGCTGGCCGACGCGGTCGAGGCCAGGGCGGTCGCCTCATGAGGGTCTGGCAGCCCGGCAGCCACCTGAGCATGCAGCGCGGCGGCGAGGTCAAGGACTGGTCGTGGCAGCGCACGCGACGGCGGCTCGCGACGCTCTGGCGGCTCGCGTCGCCCTACAAGCTCCGGGTTTTCCTCTCCGTCCTGACGCTGCTCGGCGCGACGGCGACCGCGCTCGCCCCACCGTGGCTCGCCAAGTACGCCCTGGACACCGTCGCTCCCGGGAACGGCAAGAACCTCGTCTCGTTCAACCCCGACCTGCACAAGCTGTGGTGGATCGTCGGGGCATTCGTGGCCGCGGGTCTCGCCAATTGGGGCATGAGCTACGCGCAGACCTACACGACCGGCTGGATCGGCGAACGCATGCTGGCCGACCTGCGCGACCGCCTCTTCCGCCATCTCCAGCGGCTGTCGCTCGGGTTCTACGAGCGCAATCGCGCGGGCGTGATCATCAGCCGCCTGACGAACGACGTCGAGGCGCTCGACCAGCTCGTCACCGACGGCGTGACGACGCTCGTCCAGAACACGCTCATGCTGCTCGGGACCGCCGTCATCCTCTTCCTGCTCGACTGGCGGCTCGCACTGGCCACGCTGGCTGTCGTGCCGCTGATGAGCATCGGCACCGCGATCTTCCGCATCCGCTCGACGCGGGCGTACCGCCGGGTGCGCGAGCGGCTGGCGCTGGTCACGGCGACGCTCGCCGAGGACATCGCCGGGATGCGGGTCGTCCAGGGCTTCACGCGCGAGCGCGCACACGTGAAGCGCTTCCAGGAGGTCAACGAGCACTACCGGAAGTCCAACTACGAAACGGTCGTGCTGAACGGAATCTACTTCCCGTTCGTCGACCTGCTCTCGTCGCTCGCGACCGCGGTCGTCCTCGGCTACGGCGGCTACCTCTTCTTCCACGGTCAGGTGCAGATCGGAACGCTCCTCGCCTTCATGCTCTACGTCCAGAACTTCTTCGACCCCGTCCAGCAGCTCTCGCAGCTCTACAACACGTTTCTCTCCGCCGTCGCCGCGCTCGACAAGATCACGGACGTCCTGGACGAGGAGCCCGAAGTGGTCGACCGCACCGATGCCCCGGAGCTCGCCGCGATCGAGGGCCGTGTGCGCTTCGAGAACCTCCATTTCGCGTACGGGCGAGGGCCGGAGGTCTTGCACGGCATCGATCTCGACGTCCCGGCGGGGACGACGGTTGCGCTCGTGGGCCATACCGGGGCCGGCAAGTCGACGATCGCCAAGCTCCTCGCGCGTTTCTACGACCCGCAGCAGGGGCGGATCACCGTCGACGGGGTCGACCTGCGGGACGTCACGCAGGAGTCGCTTCGCCGGCAGCTCGGCGTGGTCCCGCAGGAAGGCTTCCTCTTCGCGGGAACCGTTCGCGAGAACATCGCGTTCGGCAGGCCGGGAGCAACGGACGCCGAGATCGCGACGGCGGCCGAGACGGTCGGCGCGCACGAGTTCATCCTGCGTCTCGAGGAGGGGTACGAAACCCAGCTCGGCGAGCGCGGCACCCGGCTTTCGCTCGGCCAGCGCCAGCTCGTCGCGTTTGCGCGCGCGCTCCTGGCCGATCCCCGCATCCTGATCCTGGACGAGGCGACGTCGTCGGTCGACATCGGCACGGAGCAGAAGATCGAGCGGGCGCTCCGCATCCTGCTCGCCGACCGGACCGCGTTCATCATCGCGCACCGCCTGTCGACGATCCGCGACGCCGACCTGATCGTCGTCCTCGAGTACGGCCGGATCGTCGAGCAGGGCACCCACGACGAGCTGCTCGCGCGGCGAAGCCTCTACCGGTCGCTCTACGGCGACTGGGCCGCCGACGTGGCCTAGAAGCTCTCGGGCCCACCCAGCTCGGTTGCCGGATGTGGAGCGAAGCTGCCGCCCGGCACCGCACCGATGCAGAGCAGCCGCACCCCGTCCGGACCGGGCCTGAGCGTCCGCTTGGCGCTCGGGCCGACCCGCACCATTGTCTCCGGCGTCAGCTCGACCTTGTCGCCTTCGATGTCGAGCTCGGCCGACCCGCGGAGCGCGACGTAGACCTCCTCTTGGCCGTCGTCCGCGTGATCGTGGTCGGGGTACCGATCGAACCCCGCCGGAAGGTCGGTCACCTGCATTCCGAAGGAGCTGATTCCCAGGCACGCCCGTGCCCTCTTCATGGCCCCGCCGTAGAGCGTCTCCATCTCGTCGATCCTCATCGCCGTGTAATCGGCCATCGGATTCCTTTCGACTTGGTGAGGGCGACTCTAAGCTTGCGGTATGGCGCTCGACAAGGAGACCGAGGCGCGGATCGAGAAGCCGGCCTCGGAGGAGGCCGAGCGCGAGGCGCGGCTCACGCCCTCGCAGGCGGTGCAGCGCATGCGGATCAATGCGCCGACGCGGGCGAACAGGAAGCTCCGGACGCTGATCGAGCGCGTCAACGCCGACGACCAGCTGAAGGGCTGGTGGCACGTCGCGAACGTGAACGCCGTCGCGCGAATGGAGATCAACGACCACTCCTGGGTGCATATCCAGATCGTCACGAACATCGCGCTGAAGCTCCTCCGGCAGCTGACGAAGCACGGAGTCGAACCGGCGATGGTCCGCGACTACGGGATGGAGAACGACGACGCGGAGATCGTCGTCACGCTCGCCGCACTCCTGCACTGCATCGGCATGGCGGTCCACCGCGACGGCCACGAGGACTTCAGCCTCTTCCTCGGCGAGCCGAAGGCACGCGAGCTCCTGGAAGGCCTCTACACGGAGCCCGACCTGACCGTGATCGTCTCGGAGGTGCTCCAGGCGATCACGAGCCACCGCGAATACGGCAAGCCGCTGACGATCGAAGCAGGGCTCGTGCGAGTCGCCGACGCGCTCGACATGGAGCAGGGCAGGTCGCGGATCCCCTTCGAGCGCGGGCGCGTGACGATCCACTCGCTCTCGGCGGCGGCGATCGAGGACGTCGCGATCACAGACGGTGAGGAGAAGCCGATCCGGATCGAGATCCTGATGAACAACTCCTCCGGCATCTACCAGGTGGACGGCCTGCTCCGCGCGAAGCTCCGCGGGTCCGGCCTCGAGCCCTACGTCGAGGTGATCGCCCACATCGACACCGAGGCCGAGAAGCGGCTCGTGCCGATCTTCCGGCTCGAGACCTGAATCTCGACCAGGCGGCTACAATTCTCGCCCCCTTGCGGGGTCGTCTAACGGTAGGACGCTCGGCTCTGGACCGAGTAGTCTAGGTTCGAATCCTAGCCCCGCAGCCTCGGAAAAGCCCCGCTCAGGCGAGGTTTTGTCTAGTCGACCGAGAAGTCGGCCGTGCGCGGAATCGATTTCGGGCGC
Organism: Gaiellales bacterium; assembly: GCA_038237665.1. Classification (GTDB taxonomy): domain Bacteria; phylum Actinomycetota; class Thermoleophilia; order Gaiellales; family Gaiellaceae; genus JBBRYK01. The sequence goes on from JBBRYK010000002.1 coordinate 71,370, forward strand.
GTTCCGATCACGATCGCGATCTCCTTGTGATCGGTCAGCTGGATGACACGAGGGTCACCGGTGTAGCGCTTGCCGTTCACGTAGATCTCGGTACTCGTCGGCCGGCAGTACCCACCCACACATCTGCGGCCGAGGGCCACGCCCCACTCGGTGAAGAGCTGGCCCAGACGGTTCGGAACCGCCGAGGCCGATTCGGTGTGAAGGATGCCCGTGTCGGTGTGCGTGTGAAGCGGCGAGATGCAGGGCTTGTCGCACAGGGTGATCCCGCCGTAGCCGATCGAGCCGTCCGGCGTCTTCCCCGCCTTGACACCCGGATCGTGGATGTTGATGCCGAGTCCGGCGGGCACGACCTGGTGCTTGCCGTTGACAAAGATGTCGAGGTGGGCGTGGACGTGATGGATGAGCGTTTCCTTCCGCTCGGGCGTCAATCCGGCCGCACGTGTCCGGCGGACGGGATCGGCCGGTGCCGGCCAGGGAGCCGCTCCGCTCGCCGGCCTGGGGGCGGGGGCAGGCCCGGCGACGGTTGCCGCGGTGACCGAACCGATCGCGGCGGCCGTCAGGCCGATCACCAGACCCGTGCCTACGAGAAACCGGCTACCTCGTCTCATTCCAGCGAGCGATGATACGGGTGTTCAGAGCTCGCGAAGCACGCGGCACGGGTTGCCGACGGCGATGACGTTGGCGGGAACGTCCTTGACGACGACCGCCCCGGCTCCGATCACCGAGTTGTCGCCGACCGTCACCCCGGGGCCGACGATCGCCGCCGCACCGATCCACACGTTCCGGCCGATCACAATCGGGAGCGCCGACTCCAGGCCGGTCGCCCGCCCGGCCGGATCGACCGGGTGGGTCGCCGCGCACAGCTGCACGGCCGGCCCGAGCTTGGTCAGGGCACCGATCTCGACGCGCGCGCAGTCCAGGATCACGCAGTTGAAGTTCATGTACGCGCGATCGCCGAGGGTGATGTTCCAGCCGTAGTCGCAGTGGAACGGCGGCTCGATCCACGCGCCGTCGCCCACCGCACCGAGCAGCTCGGCGAGGATCGCCCGGCGCTCGGCGTCCTCCTCCTGCCCGGTCGCGTTGTAGCGCCCGACCAGCTGCCGCGCACGCACGCGGCCGCGCACGAGCTCCGGATCGGAAGCGTCATAGAGCTGCCCGCCGACCATCTTCGAGCGTTCGGTCTTGGCGGCCACGAGACGACGCTACTACGGGGCGCTAGGCTCGCGGCGATGAAGGAGCACGTCGTCCGCATCCGCCCCGAACGGGCCACCGAGACGCTCCAGAGGCTCCCCTACTTTCTCGGCGTCTGCGACGCGACGGCGCCTGCGCAGGGACTCTCGCTGAGCCTCGTCGTCGTCCCGCCGGGCGCCTCGTCCGAGCCGCACTACCACGACGGCTTCGAGGCGGCGATCTACCAGCTCGAGGGACGGGTCGAAACCCGGTACGGCGCCAGTCTCGAGAGCTCGGTGGTCACGGAGGCAGGCGATTTCCTCTTCATTCCTCCGGGTTTGCCCCACCAGGCGGTCAACCTGAGCAAGACGGAGCGCGCGGTCGCGGTCGTGGCGCGAAACGACGCCGGCGCGCAGGAACGGGTCGTCGTCGTCGAACCCGTCGGTTGACCCCGATGGCGCGCCGCCCGTCCTCGCTTTCCCGCCAGGTCCGCAAGGAGCGGATCCGGATCACGCTCTTCCAGCTCGTCGGGCTGGCCATGGCGGGTGCGGCCCTCGTCGCCTACCTTTTCGGCCTGCTCCGCCCGCTCGAGCTCGGCGCGCTGGACGCCCGCTTCTCCGTGCGGGGGCAGCGCCCGGCTCCGACAGACATCGTCGTCGTCAAGATCGACGACGCCACTTTCGACAGCCGGGCCGACGGCGGGCTCGGCCTCCAGTGGCCCTTCCCGCGCCACTACCACGCGATCGTCCTCGACCGCATCCACCGCGACGGTGCGAAGGCGATCGCGGTCGACATCCAGTTCACCGAGCCGACCGTCGACAAGGAAGACAACGCCCTGGTCGCCGCGGTCGACCGCGACCGTCCCGTCGTCCTCGCAACCACCGAGGTCGACAGCGGCGGGCACACGAAGATCTTCGGCGGCGACGACGTGCTCGCCGACGTCGGCGCCCGACCGGGCAACACGAACTACGTCGTCGACTCCGACGGCACGATCCGCCGCGTCTCCTACGCAATCGACAAGCTGAGGACGTTCCCGATCGTCACGGCCGAGGTCGTGCAGGGCAAACAGATCACGCGCTCCGATCTGGGCTCGGATCCGGCGTGGATCGACTTCGCCGGCCCGCCGGGGACGATGACGAGCATCTCCTACGCGAAGGTCGAGCGCGGCGAGTTCCCCCGTGGCCTGTTCCGGGGCAAGGTTGCGGTCATCGGCGCGTCGGCACCGACCCTGCAGGACGTCCACGAGACCGCGGTGGGCTTCATGGCGGGGCCTGAGATCCAGGCCAACGCGATCGAGACCGCGCTGCGCGGCTTCCCGCTTCAGGGCACGTCGCGCTGGTTCAACGCTCTGCTGATCGTCCTCGTCGGGCTGATCCCGCCAACCGCCAGCATCCGGTTCACACCGCTCCGCGGCGTCGGCATCTCGGTCGTGCTCGCGGGGCTCTACGTGGTGTCCACCCAGCTCGCGTTCAATCAGGGGCTGATCCTGCCGTTCGTCTATCCGCTCGGCGCCCTGCTCCTGGCCGCGGCCGGCTCGATCGCGGTGCACTACGCCCTGGCCGCGTTCGAGCGCGAGCGAGTCCGCGACGTCTTCGCGCGGTTCGTCCCCGAGGCGGTGGTGAACGAAGTGCTGGCGGCGACCGACGACGACCTCCGCCTCGGCGGCGTGCGCCGCACGTGCACCGTCATGTTCAGCGACGTGCGGGGGTTCACGACGTTCGCGGAGACACGCCCGGCGGAGGAGGTGATCGGGATCCTCAACCGGTATCTGAGCGCGATGACCGACGCGATCCTCGCCCACGGCGGGACGCTCATCTCCTACATGGGCGACGGGATCATGGCCGTGTTCGGCGTTCCGATCGAGCAGCCGGACCACGCCGACCGCGCGCTCGGGGCCGCGCGCGAGATGCTGGGCGCCCGGCTGGCCGGTTTCAACGAATGGATGCGCTCTCAGGGACTGGCCGAGCTGCAGATGGGAATCGGCCTGAACAGCGGCGCCGTCATGGCGGGCAACGTCGGCTCCGAGCAGCGACTCGAGTACACAGCGATCGGCGACGTCGTCAACACTGCGTCGCGCATCGAGGGCCTGACGAAGGGCACGCCCCACATGCTCTTCGTGGCCGACTCGACGGTCGAGTTTCTCCAGCGGCGGCCCGGGGACCTCGAATTCGTGGACGAGTTCGAGATCCGCGGCCGGAAGGGCACGACCCGGCTCTGGTCGCTCGCCCAGCCGGCCGAGCCTCGGAAGGCGCCCGTGGCGACGGCGACCCAGGGGTAATCGAGTGACCACCTTCTACCACGCGATCGACCGCTTCATCCACGACCTCGGCACGATCGGGTGGACCGCGCTCGGAATCTCCGTCGGCTTCCACCTGCTGCGGCTCGCCGCCCGCTGTCCGGCCTGGTGGACCATCCTGCGCGCGGCCTACCCGGACCGGCGGGTCCCGCTGCTGGGGGTGACCGGCGCCTACATCGCCGGCGTCGGAATCAACTCGATCATCCCGGCCCGAAGCGGCGACGCGTTGAAGCTCTTCCTCGTCAAGCGGCGGATCCCGGACTCGCACTACCCGACTCTCGGGGCAACTCTGCTGCCCGAAACCCTGTTCGATTCCCTCGTCGCGGCTTTGGTTGTTTCCTGGGTGTTGGTCTCGGGCAACCTGCCCGGCCTCGGCGTCCTGCCGAGCCTCGACACCGTCGACTGGGCGTGGCCGTACCGGCACCAGATGATCGCCGCGATCGTCCTCGGCGTCGTCATCATCGTCGGGGTCGTCGGCCTCGTGCTGATCGAGGACCGGCTAGTGGCGTTCTGGGACCGCGTGCGCCAGGGTTTCGCGATCCTCCGAGACCCCCGGCGCTATGTGCTCGGCGTTGCCACCTGGCAGGCGGCCAGCTGGGTCTTCCGATTCGCCACGGTGTACTGGTCGTTGAAGGCGTTCCACATGCCGGCGAACGTGCACAACGCTCTGATCGTGCTCTCGGTGCAGAGCATCTCGACGCTTCTGCCGATCACCCCCGGCGGAATCGGCACGGTGCAGGGTCTGCTGGTCGTGGCCTTCAAGGGCAAGATTGCCGCCGCGACGGTGCTCGGCTTCAGCGTCGGCATGCACGTCGTATCAGTGGCGGTCAACCTCGTCGTGGGCTTCACCGCGATCGGGATCATGCTGCGGACGTTCCGGTGGAAGCAGATGATCCGGCGGCCCGAGGAGAGGCTGGCGGAGCAGTAGTCCCATCAGTAGGGTCGCGATGTCGGCCCGCCCGCGCCCCACCCGATCCGCCTCGTGATCAGCGACGACCTACGCCGCTCACGGCTGACCGTGTTTTTCCGGCTCCTGCTGGCGATTCCGCACTTTCTCTGGGTCGGCCTGTTCGGCGTCGCCGCCGTCGTCGTCGTTTTCCTGAACTGGTGGGCGACGCTCTTTGCGGGGCAATCGCCCAGAGGTCTCCACGGCTTCCTCGCCGGCTACGTCCGCTACGTCACGCAGGTCGAGGCGTATCTCTTCCTCGCGGCGAACCCGTACCCGCCGTTCTACCTCGGCGACACGACGAAGGCATACCCGATCGACGTGGAGATCGACCCGCCGGCGCCGCAGCATCGGGCCGTGACGTTCTTCCGGCTCTTTCTCGCCGTGCCCGCCCTGCTCCTCTCGGGGGCGCTGACCGGCGGGCCTGGAGGGTACGGGGGCTCCGGCTACTACCGCACGGGCGGCGGGATCGCAGGCACCGCGGCGGTCTTGATCTGGTTCGCGGCGCTGGCTCGTGGTCGGGCGCCGCGCGGGCTACGTGACCTGGCGGCCTGGGGGGTCGGCTACGGGGCCCAGCTTGCCGGCTACATCTTCATCCTCACCGACCGGTACCCGACGAGCGATCCGCTCGCTCACCTCGCGCCGGTCGCACCGGTGGCTGCTCCCGACCCGCAGGCACGCCTCAGCGCGCTGGAGGACCTCCGCGCCGCGGAGCCCGGGCTGACGTTGGACGAGGCACTCGCACGGCTCGCCCCGGTCGCTGCCGAAGCTGCTCTCGCCACCGCGCGGGAGGAGCCTTTGCCTCCCCTGCCGGCGCGCGGCATCGTCACGGACGACCTGCGGAGATCACGGCTCACCGTCTTCTTCAGGCTGCTGCTCTGGCTTCCGCACCTCGTCTGGTGGGTCCTCTGGAGCGTCGTCGCCTGGATCGCCGCAATCGCGAACTGGGTGGCCGCGCTCGTCCTGGGACGTTCTCCCAGGCCGCTCGCTCGCTTCCTGGCCGCGTACGTGCGCTACAGCGTGCACCAGTACGCCTTCATCAACCTCGTCGGAAACCCCTTCCCGGGCTTCACCGGCACGCCGGGCTCGTATCCGGTCGACCTCGAGGTCGACCCGTTCGGGCCACAAAAGCGGCTGACCGTCTTCTTTCGGCTGTTGCTCGCGATTCCGGCCCTTGTCATCAACAGCGCGGCAGCCGGGTTGCTCGTGCTGGTCGCCGTTTTCGGCTGGTTCGCCTGCCTCGTGCTCGGCCGGATGCCCCGCGGGCTTCGAAACGCCGGGGCCTGGGCCGTCCTGTACAACGGCCAGTTCGACGCCTACCTGTTCGTCTTGAGCGACCGCTACCCGTTCTCCAGCCCGCTGGCGGTATCCTGGCGCGCTTGATCCGGCGCCTGTTCGTACTCGTCGCTCTCGTCGCCCTGCTGGCCGTCCCAGAATCGGCCGGCGCCGCGATCGTGATCCAGAAAGGGATCGGCGGGATCACGATCTCGATGACCAAGGCGAAAGTCCGATCCGTCCTCGGCGCGCCGACCAGGGTCAAGAACGGCAAGAACGAGTTCGGCAAGTACACGACGTTCGTCTACCCGACGCTGACGATCATCTTCCAGGGCGCCGACGCCGTCACCTCGGTCGAGACCACCTCGCGGAAGGAGCGAACCGCGGCCGGGATCGGCGTCGGCTCGACGCTCGCTCAGGTCAAGGCGAAGGTCCCAGGCGTCAAGTGCGAACTCTCCGGAGGCATCGGCGACTGCCATGTCGGCCAGTTCAAGCCGGGCAAGCGCGTTACGGACTTCATCGTCGACGCCAAGCACGTCGTGAAGCGCGTGGTCGTCGGCATTGTGATCGACTGACCGGATCGAACCGCGGGTGACGCTCGCTACACTGGCGCCTTCGCCGGGCGCATTCGTCTAGTGGCCTAGGACACCGCCCTCTCACGGCGGCGGCACGGGTTCGAATCCCGTATGCGCCTACCGCAGAAGCCCCGCAAATCGCGGGGTTTCTGTTTTCTTACGGGCAACGCATAGAGGACCAAATTGGACCATTTCGGGCCAGATTGGACCAGGATTGGACCACGACTGTTGTTCGGCAGTGCAAGTCTGAGTAGGCATAACGGCAGATCGTGCAACTACCCTTACAGGGGTGCTGGCAACGCAGGACCTCGCCCACCGGGCCGCGGCGCTCGCCGAGCGGGCGGGCGCCGGCCATCCGACCTCGTGGCGGCCGACCGATCCGAGCAAAGGACACCCGGCGCTGATCGTGGGCAAGTTCATCAGGGCCGAGCACGCGCACACGGCTTTCGGCCGCGCCGGGATCGTCGTCCTCGAGGCGCTGGACGGTCAGAGCTGGTCGGTCTGGCTCCTGCACAGTGTCCTCCGGCAGGAGTTCGCCCGCCTGCGCCCACGGATTGGGTCGCTAGTCGCCGTGTCTTATGAAGGGCGGATCGCTGGCACGAACGGCCGCGCCGGTTACGAAAAGTACCGAGTTGTCGCCGACGCGGAGGACGCCGCGCCGAACTGGGACGAGCTCGCCGGCGACGACGAGTCCCTTCCGGCTGCCTCACCGGTACCGCCTGCGGTACCGGCACCGGGACCGGCAGCGGAACCGG
>JBBRYK010000003.1:0-75965 GCA_038237665.1 Gaiellales bacterium
CGCCAAACGCCGCCAACGCCGGACCGCAACCACCAAGCTCAAGCTCGCCGCCTGACCGATGAACACGTTTCGGGTGCAACGTTACGAGAGGCCGCACTAGAGGACCGACAGCGAGTCCGGAACGATCTCGCCGCCGACGATCCGCCAGGCGCGGAGCTCTCCGTCGGCAACCGAGTAGATCAGGTACGGCCGGCCCTCCCAGAGCCCGACGTTCTCAACGTCGGTCCGGGAGGGCCGCGCTCCGGTCGGCGCCTCCTCGGGGTGCGAATGAACGACGGCGAGCTCGAACCCTTCGTCCTCGAGGAACCAGAGCTCGGGTTCGACTTCGAGCTGGAACCGGTAGGGCGAGCCGGCGGCGTTGCGCCCCGGCTCGTAGCGCTGCGCGATCCCGTCGCGCAGGATAAGGAGGCCGCAGGCCTCGTTCGGCGCCTCGGCGCGGGCATGCTCGGCGATTGCCTGCCGGACTGCCTCAGGGACTACCACCAGAGGTTTGCTTCGAGCTCTGCGTCGGCCGCGCCCGCCTGCCAGAACGGGGCGGACAGGTACTTCCAGCCCCCATCGGCAAGGACGCAGGCAACCACGCCCTCCTCCAGCTCGAGCGCCAGGCGCGTTGCGACCTGGACGGAGGCGCCCGAGGATAGGCCGGCGAAGATCGCCTCGCGCTCGAGCAGCGCGCGCACTCCCGCCGCGGCCTCGTCGTTCGAGACCAGCAGCTTCCGATCGAGCTGCGAAACGTCCAGGATGGGCGGCACGTAGCCGTCCTCGAGCGACCGGAGGCCCATGACGGGATCGCCCGGGAGCGGCTCGGCGGCCGCGACGACCACGCCCGGGAACGCTTCACGCAGCCTGCGTCCCGCGCCCATCAGGGTGCCGCCGGTCCCGAGGCCGGCGACGAAGACGTCGAGCCGGTCGAGAGCCGCGGCGATCTCGGCGCCGGTGCCGTCGTAGTGCGCAAGCGGATTCGCCTCGTTTCCGTACTGGAACGGGACGAACCAGCGGCCCTCCCGCCCGGCGAGCTCGACCGCCACGCGCACGGCGCCGTTCGACCCTTCCTCGCCGGGTGACCAGACGATCTCGGCTCCGAAGATCTCCAGAATCCGCTTCCGCTCCTCGGTCACGCTCTCGGGGAGCACACAGGTGAGCCGGTAGCCCTTCAGTCGCGCGACCATCGCGAGGGAGATCCCCGTGTTGCCGCTCGTGGGCTCCAGGAGCTCGCGTCCCGGCTCGAGCTCGCCCGCCGCCTCGGCGGCCTCGATCATCGCGAGGGCGACGCGGTCCTTGATCGACCCCGTCGGATTTTGCGCCTCGAGCTTCGCGTAGAGCCGGACTCTGGGCGAGACGCCGGCCGCGTCCGCCAGCCGGGGGAGCTCGACGAGCGGCGTCCCGCCGATCAACTCGAGCAGACTGGCGGCGGTCGAGCTAGGCACGTCGCTCCCAAACGTAGACCGTCGGGCAGAGCTTCCCGAGTAGCTGCCGCTCGGTCGCGAGCGTGACGTATGCGAGCATCGCGCCTCCTGGCCGCAGCACGCGTCCACGTGCACGAGCCATTCGGTGCCGCGCGGCTCGAGGCTGCGCTGCAGTGCCTGCTCGAGCTCCGACTGGCCGGCCCAGAGCTCGTAGAGCTCCTGGACCGTTGCCATCAGCCCCCGGCCATCGCCGGGAGCAGGATGACCGTTGCGCCTTCGCGCACCGGCGTCTCGAGGCCGTCGAGCGTTCGCACGTCCTCGCCCTCGAGGTAGACGTTGACGAAGGGCGCGATCTGCTCGTCACGGAAGAGGCGCTCGCGCAGGGCCGGAAAACGGGCGGTCAGGTCCTCGAGCAGCTCGCGGACGGTGTCGCCCGCCGCCTGGACGCGCGCCTCGCCGCCCGACTCGGCGCGGAGCGTCGGCGGGATCCGGACGGTCGTCACGAATGCACGCTCGCGCCCTGGCAGAACTCGACGTAGTCGATGTACTCGGTGATCGTCGGGGAATCGCCGCAGACCGGGCAGTCCGGGTCGCGCCGGAGCTTGACCTCTGCGAACGTCGCGGCCAGCGCGTCGAAGAGGAGAAGCCTTCCGATCAACGGCTCGCCGATGTCGAGCGCGAGCTTCAGCGCCTCGGTCGCCTGAAGGGATCCGATCACGCCGGGCAGGACGCCCAGGACGCCGCCTTCGGCGCAGCTCGGAGCGAGCTCCGGGGGCGGGGGCTGTGGGAAGAGGCAGCGGTAACACGGGCCCGCGCCGGGCTTGAAGACCGTGACCTGGCCCTCGAAGCGGAAGATCGAGCCGTGGACGACGGGAATCCCGTGCCAGACCGACGCGTCGTTGACCAGGTAGCGCGTGGGGAAGTTGTCGGCGCCGTCGACGATGACGTCCCAGCCGGCTTCGAGGATTCGATCGACGTTCTCCGAGGTCAGCCGCTCGCGATAGGTGAGAACCTCGACGTCCGGGTTGAGCGCGGTCAGCGTCCGGCGCGCCGAGTCGACCTTCGGCTCGCCGAGGCTCTCGGTGGAGTGGACGATCTGCCGTTGGAGGTTTGTCTCGTCGACGATGTCGGCGTCGACAATTCCCAGGGTGCCGACGCCTGCGGCTGCGAGGTAGAGCGAGGCAGGAGACCCCAGCCCGCCGGCGCCGATCAGGAGGACACGGGAGTCGAGCAGCCGCAGTTGGCCCGCCTCGCCGACCTCGGGGATGAGGACATGGCGGCTGTAACGCGTCCGCTGCGCCGGGCCGAGCGAGCGCGGCAGGATCGTCGGGAAGCCGTTTCGCTTCCAGTCCGCGAACCCGCCGGCGAGCGATGAGGTCTCGTACCCGAGGTCCTGAAGCGTCTTCGCGGCGAACGCCGAGCGGCTGCCTGCGGCGCAGTAGACGATCAACGGCCGGCTCCGGTCGGGAGCGGCCTGCTCGATGCGCGACTCGAGGAAGCCCCGCGGGATGTGCACGGCGCCCGGAATGTGGCCCTCGTCCCACTCGTCGCGCTCGCGAACGTCCACGAGCAGCGGCGCCTCGCCGTCGTTCAGCCGCGCCTGGGCGCCGCCGGCGTCGATTTCCTCGATCGCCGCCTTGGCCTGCTCCAGGAGTTCGCGGTAGGTGCTCACGTCAACACGATAGCTTCGAGTTCTGTGTTCCAACGTCCCCGCTGGCGGCGCATTCCCGCTCTCCCCGCGTGACGGTTTCGACCCCCCGCCTACAGCAGGCACCCCGTGGCTATGGTCGCCCCGTGTCTCCACGCGTGCGCGTCTCGCTGATCGTGGCCACAGCCGCCGCCGCGGCGGCGGCATGGACCGTCGGGCTGACCGTGCTCACCTCGGGCAGCAGCGGCGGATCGGTTCTCCATCCACGCGCGGGCACGCCGCCTCTCATCCTCGACCTCGGCGTCCGCGCCGACGCCGAGGCGCGTGCGCTCCGCACCGCGGGGCGTCTCTACGCGCAGGGGAGCCGCAGGGCGGCGGAGCGCATCTTTGCCCCCTACCGATCGCTTCAGGCCCGGGTCGGAGGAGCGTTCTCCCGCTGGCCCGACAGCGGCCTCGGAGAGGTCCAGCAGCTCGCCGTCTCGCACCGACGGAGCGCGTTCGCCGCGCTCCATCTGGGGCTCGCCTACCTCTGGGCCGGCCGGGGCGACGACGCGCTGGCGGCGTTTCGCGGCGCCGTCCGGGTCGAGCCCGATTCGTACTCGGCCGTACGGGCAGACGACCTCCTCCACCCGAACTTCGCGCAGGGTCTGCCCTCGTTCGTCCCCACGTTCACAGCGCCGCCGGGGTTCTCGAAGCTGAGCCCCCCGGAGCAGTTCGCCGCGCTCCGGGCCGCCGCACGGGGGCGCGACGCGGGCGCAAAGCTCCTCTACGGCGTCGCGCTCCAGCGGATCGGGCGTCCGCTGTCGGCTGAGCGCGAGTTTGCGGCCGCCGCCGGCCTCGCCCCTGACGATCCCGAGGCACAGACGGCCGCCGCGGTCGGGCTCTTCTCGAAATCGAACCCGTCTCGCGCGTTCGGCCGGCTCGGCCCTCTCGCGACGCGTTTTCCGCACGCGGCCACGGTGCGATTCCACCTCGGCTTGATGCTGCTCTGGATGGGCAGCGTCGACCCGGCCCGCCGCCAGCTGCGGCTGGCCATTCAAGACGATCCGAACGGCCCGCTGGCGCGCGAGGCGCGCCGGTTCCTCGACAGCCTCAAGACCGTCCAAAAACACTAGGACCGGCAAGAGCCAAGATGAGCCGTTCGGCCTATGGCGGTCGTCCGGCCCGTGTGCGACAGTGCCGCCTTCCACGCGGAGGGCGCGGTTGGATGGGAGCCAGGGGGTGACCGGTTGAGCGAGGTTGAGACGGCGGTGGTGGGGCGGCGGAAAACCGACGTCCTCGAGTCCGACGAGGCACGTCTGCTCCTCGAGAGCGGTCGCGCGTCGGGCTCCCTTTCGACCGAGGAGATCGCGCTCGCGCTGGACGAGCTCGACCTCGAGGCAGCGCAGATGGACGACTTCTACCTGGCCCTCGAGGAGCTTCAGATCGAGGTCGTCGACAGTGAGCGCCGCGCTGCCGAGGAGGCAGAGATCGACGAGGCAACCGTCCGCGAGGTCTCGACCGACTCGCTTCAGCTCTTCCTGAAAGACGTCGGCAAGGTCGACCTGCTGACGGCGGCGCAGGAGGTCGAGCTGGCGAAGCGGATCGAACGCGGCGACCACGGCGCGAAGCAGGAGATGATCGAGGCCAACCTGCGGCTCGTCGTGTCGATCGCCAAGCGCTACCGCAACCAGGGGCTGCCGTTCCTCGATCTGATCCAGGAGGGGACGATCGGGCTGGTGCGGGCCGCCGAGAAATTCGACTACCGCAAGGGCTTCAAGTTCTCGACCTACGCGACCTGGTGGATCCGGCAGGCCGTTGCGCGGGCGCTCGCCGACAAGGGCCGGACGATCCGGATGCCGGTGCACGTCGTCGAGAAGCTGAACAAGATCGTGCGCTCGGAGCGGAAGCTCCGCGCGGAGTTCGGCCGCGAGCCGAACTCCGCCGAGATCGGCCGCGACTGCGAGCTGACCTTGGACGAGGTCGACCAGATCCGCCGAACATCGCAGGCCCCGGTCTCGCTCGAAAAGCCGGTAGGCGACGAGGAGGAGTCGGAGTTCGGGCACTTCCTCACCGACGAGACCGCGCCGATGCCCGAGGAGGCCGCCGAGGTCACGCTGCGCAAGGAGACGCTCTCGCGCGTCCTCGACACGCTGTCCTACCGTGAGCGGCGCGTGCTCGAGTTGCGCTACGGGCTGAACGGCGAGCATCCATGCACGCTCGACGAGGTCGGCCGCGCGTTCAACGTCACGCGCGAGCGGATCCGGCAGATCGAGAACCAGGGCCTGAAGAAGCTCCGCGCGCTCGCCGAGGCGCAGAAGCTTCGCGAAGTGGCGTAACCGCGGCGCGGTCAGCCGCGCTCCCCGGTTCTTGATACTAGTGCCGCCCGTGGACCAGGCTCTTCTCGCCGAGCTAGCCGAGCTGATCGCGATCCCGAGCGTCAGCGCGGACAGCGCGCACGCCGCCGACGTGCGGGCTGCGGGCGAGTGGGTCTGCGACTACCTGCGGCGCTCCGGCGGCGAGGCCGAGCTCGTCGACTGGGACGGCCATCCGCTCGCGATCGGCGAGATCCGCGCCTCCACCGGCGCCGACCAGGCCCCCACGGTCATGTGCTACGGGCACTTCGACGTCCAGCCGCCGCCGCCGCTCGAGCTCTGGGAAACGGATCCGTTCGAGCTCACAGAGCGAGGCGAATACCTGCATGCGCGGGGCATCGTCGACGACAAGGGACAGCTCTACATGCTGCTCCGCGCGGCCCGGGTCCTGGCGCAGGCGGGTGAGTTGCCCGTGAACCTTCGCTTCTGCTGTGACGGAGAAGAGGAAGTGGGCGGCCACACGATCGTGGATTTCCTGGCGGAGGACGAGCGTGGGGCCGACGCCTGCGTGATCTTCGACAGCGGCATGATCCGGCGAGGGGTACCGGCGTTCAACGTCGCCACGCGCGGCCTGACCTACTTCCACGTTCGTGTCCGCACGGGTGAGCGCGATCTCCATTCCGGGGTGTACGGCGGGGCGGCGCTGAACGGCCTGCACGCGCTGATGCAGACGCTGTCCGGGGTGCTGCCGCGCGACGGCCGCCTGCCGGATCCGTTGCGGGCGGGGATCATCCCGCCGACCGAGGAGGAGCTCGCCGGATGGGCTGCGCTACCCACGGGCGAGGAGGAGCTGGCCGACCAGGGCGCCCGCCCTGCCGACCCGCGCGCGGCCGAGGAGTTCTACCTCCGCACCTTTGCGGAGCCCGCCGTGGACGTCCACGGGCTCGAGGGCGGGTCGCCGCAGCTCCAGAAGACGGTCCTGCCGGTCCTGGGCGAGGCAAATCTGTCGATCCGGCTCGCGCCCGGTCAGTCGGTCGACGAGATCGCGCCCGAGGTCGAGCGGCTCCTGCGGGAGGCCGCGCCCGCCAACGCGGACGTCGAGATCGCACGCTGGTCGTCGGCCCCGCCCGGGCTCGTCGAGCCGGAATCGCCGGCAATCAAGCTGGGGCAGGAGGCTTTCGAGCGCGCGCTCGGCGTTCGGCCGCTGCTCACCCGGACGGGCGGGACGCTGCCCATCGTCCCGGCGCTGGCCGACAAGGGCATCCCCACCGTCATCACTGGTTTCGGGCTTCCGGACGCAAACGTGCATTCACCGAACGAGCGGCTGCTGGCCGAGCATCTGCCGCTGGGCATTGCCGCAGCGCGCGAGCTGTTCCTCGCGTTCGCCCGGCTGCCGGCCGCGAACCCGGCTTGATCGACCTCCACTCGCACATCCTTCCGGGCCTCGACGACGGCGCGCGGACGATGGAGGAGGCGGTGGAAATCGCCCGGGCCGCTCTCGGCGACGGCATCGACACGATCGCCGCGACGCCGCACGTCCGCGACGACTATCCGACCTCTCCGGAGGTCATGGAGCGTTGTGTCGAGCAGGTGCGCGGAGCACTCACGGAGGCGGGCGTCGCGCTCGAGCTCCTCACCGGAGGCGAGGTCGCGATCGACCGCCTCGACCGGTTCGACCGCGCGGATCTCAGCCGGTTCGGCCTCGGCGGGAACCCGAACTACCTCCTGGTCGAGTTCCCGTATTTCGGCTGGCCGCTCGACCTGCCCGACCGGCTCTTCCGCCTCCAGCTCGTCGGGATCACGCCCGTCCTGGCGCACCCGGAGCGAAATGCGGACGTCCAGTCCTCACCGGAGCGGCTCGAGCGAATCGTCGAAAGCGGGACGCTGGTGCAATTGACGGCTGCGTCACTGGACGGGCGGCTCGGCCGCCAGCCTCGCGAGACCGGGCTGCGGCTCGTCGAGCTTGGCCTGGCTCATCTGATCGCCAGCGACGCCCATCACCCGGGTATCCGCACGGTCGGGATGGCAGCGGCCGCCGGCGCCGTCGGCGACGAGGCGCTCGCCGGCTGGCTGACCGACGAGATCCCCCGTGCGATCGTCGAGAACACCCGCCTGCCCGAGCGGCCGGAGCGGGCGCGCCGCTGGCGCCCCTGGTAGTAGAGATCAGCCGCTGAACGGCGTGGGCAGTCGTTGGTCTCGAAGCGCACTATCGCTCCGGGCTCGACCTCGAGGACGGGCTCGAGGTCCGGCCCGAAGCCCCAGATGATTTCGTCGCGGGAGAGGACGTGGTCGACGGCGACGGTGGCCATGGGCGGAAACTACTCCTCGCGCCAGCCCGTTTCCAGGAGTTGCCGAACCTCGGCCACACCCGCCTCCCAGATCCGCAGGACCTCCTCGTCGGGGCGCTGGTAGGGCCCGCCGAAGTTGCCGTCGCCGAGAGCCGCACGGACGGCGACCGGGTCGTCCCCGGCCGAGGAGACGTCGACCCGGGGCTTTCGTTCGGCCGGCAGCTCGACGCCGGGGAGCCTCGTCCACGGAAAGTTCTCGTGCCAGGCGGCGTGTCCCGACTCCGGGTCGACGGCCTCCACGAGCGGCCAGACCCCCGGCGCGTTCCACCAGTTGTGGAAGCGAACCTCAGCGCTGGCGTGTGCCCTGGCCCAGTCGGCCGCAGCGTCGGCGACGGGAACGTTGCCGCCGTGCCCGTTGACGATCAGGAACCTCCGAAAGCCCTGGCCGTGCAACGAGTCGAGCAGGTCGCGGACGACTGCGTCGAGCGTCTCGGCGCGTAGCGTCGGGCTGCCGGGGTAGGCGGCGAAACGCGGCGTCAGTCCGTAGGGCAGCGAGGGAAGGACCGGGACGCCGAGAGGGTCCGCGGCCTCGACGGCGATGCGCTCGGAGAGGATCGTGTCGGTGCCGAGCGACAGATAGGCGTGCTGCTCGGTGGATCCGAGCGGGAGCACGATCCGGTCGTCGCGCTCGAGGTACGCCTCGAGCTGCATCCAGTTCAGGTCGTGGATCCTCACCGCCGTCGCCTGCAGCCGCCGGGCTTCTGTTTGACGCGCGCGCATGGGGCCGGCCGCGTGCCTCCCTCCAGTTCCAGCCTACTGCGCAAATCCGCGCGTGTGTGTGCCGCTTCTGTGCCGAAACTGCGACAGATCATCCCCAGGGCGGTGGGTTGTGGACCCAGCGGCCACCGAGCATCGTTGCGACCACCTGAACGTCGGCGAGCTCCTCCGGCGGACAGGCGATCGGGTCGCGGTCGAGAACGACGAGGTCGGCCAGGTAGCCGGGGAGCAGTTTGCCTCGCCTGCGCTCCTCGCCCGTCAGCCATGCCGGCGCGACGGTCGTCGCCGCGAACGCCTCCTGCGCGGTGACCGCCTGCTCCGGACGCCACGGTGGCCGCTCGTCAAGGGTCCGTAGCACCCCCGCGCGCACTCCGGCGAGCGGGTCGAGCTCCTCGATCGGCGCGTCCGACCCGTTCGCGACCACCGCGCCCGAGTCGACGAGCGAGCGGTACGCGTAGGCCCCCGCCAGCCGACCCGGCCAGAAGCGCTCCGCCAGCTCGCGGTCGGACGGCGCGTGGCTGAACTGCACCGAAGCGGCCACGCCGATGGACGCAAAGCGGCCGACGTCCTCCGGTGCCAGCAGCTGTGCGTGCTCGATGCGATGACGGAGGCCGCGCGGCGCCCACTCCGAGCGGGTCGCCTCGAATCCGTCCAGAGCGTCGCGGTTCGCCTGGTCGCCGATCGCATGGACTGCGACGGGCCAGCCGGCGCGCGACGCACGCCTGACGATCTCCTCGAAATCGCCCCGGCTCGTGATCTCGACCCCGGACCCGTCCAGGAGCCGGGCGGTCCCGGATCCGAGCGTCCCGTCCATGAAGACCTTCAGGTAGCCGATCCTGAGCAGGTCGTCGCCGAGCCCGGCGGGCAATCCGAGCTCCTCGAGCCCGTCGAGGTGCTCGTGCGGGAGCGATTGCCAGACGCGAACAGTCAGCGCCCCGTCCCGGGCGAGCTCCCGCCAGAGTCGCGGCGCCCCGAGCCAGCCGTCCTTGTCGTGCACGGCCGTGACGCCGCGCGCACTCACGATCCGCACCCCAACCCGCATGGCCTCGACGTACTCGTCGTCCGGCGTCTCGACGTACCGGTCGCGGAACTGCCAGGCCGACTTCTCGCGTAGGACTCCGGTCGGTTCGCCCGCTCCGTCCACCTCGACGACGCCGCCGGACACACGCAGGTCTCCGTCGGCTTTCGCCAGGGCCGCCGAGTTCACCCACAACGAGTGGTAGTCCTTGGCGAGCAGCGCCGCAGGACGATCGCCCGTGACCGCGTCGAGCGCCTCCTTCGTCGGCTCGACCGAGGGCGACCAGTCCCCGCTCCGCCAGCCCAGCCCGCGCAGCCACCGGCCTGCCGGCAACCGGGCGGCGGCCTCTGACACCCTCGCGAGCGCTTCCTCGAGGTTGCTCGAGCCCTCGAGCCTCACCTGGCGCTGCGCGATCGCCCAGGTTGGGAAGTGGACGTGCGAATCCGTGAAACCCGGAAGCACCGCTCGGCCGCCGAGGTCGACCCGCTCCGGGCTCGGCAGCGCCGTCTCGTGCGTCCCGACCCCGCCCGCCACCCGATCGCCCGCGATCGCGAGACCTCGGGCCGTTGGCAGTGAGGGATCCATCGTCCGGATGACGCCGTTCTCGAGGATCACTTGACTCGACCCTATCGCCTGTCATGATCCGCTCCGCACCCGTCGAGAGGAGGGCACGATGGCCTGGCAGATAGAGGGAACCTACTTCGAAGCCTGTAACTGCAACGTCGTGTGTCCCTGCGGCGGCAGCAGCTTCCTGCTTCCCGGCGACAACGAACGCTGTCTCGTCGCTCTCGCGTTCAACGTCGAGTCGGGCGAGATCGAGGGTGTCGACGTCGGAGGGCTCAGCCTGATCCTCGTCGGCGATGCGCCCGGGCGCATGATCGACGGCAACTGGCGGGTTGGGGTGATCATGGACGAGCGCGCGACGCAGGAGCAGGCCGAGGCCCTCGGCGCGGTGTTCTCGGGCCAGAAGGGCGGCCCGATGGAGACTCTTGCGCCGCTGATCGGAGAACAGCTGGGGATGGAGACGGCCGCAATCGACTACTCCAACGGCGGTACCACGCACCGGGTGAAGGCAGGCGACTTCGTCGACATGGTGGTCGAGGACATCGTGCCGGAGGGGATGAGCGAGCCGACCAGGCTCGTCGGCGTCGCCCATCCGGCCAATACCACGCTCACCGTCGCACGCGCGACGAGCTCGCACGTGACCGCGTTCGGGCTCGACTTCGACAATACGAACAAGAACGGCCACTTCGCGCCGTTCTCGTGGGCGGGCTAGAAAGGGAGATATGGCGACTGACTGGTACATCGAGGGCCCCTGGTACAAGAACTGCAACTGCGATCCGGGCTGTCCGTGCGACTTCAACCAGTACCCGACCCACGACCACTGCGAAGGCATGGTGGCGATGCGGATCGACAAGGGCCATTTCGGCGACGTGGACCTGGCCGGGCTGTGCTTCGCAGGCGTGGTGCGGTGGCCCGGGGCGATGCACGAGGGCAACGGCACCGTCATGCCCGTCGTCGACGAAAAGGCGGACGCGCAGCAGCGAGAGGCGATCCTGCGGATCATGAGCGGGCAGGAGGGGGACACGCTCTTCGAGATCGTCGCCTTCGTCTGCCCGAATGTCGCCGAGCCGGTCTTCGCGCCGTTCGAGTTCGAATTCGATCTCGAGTCTCGAACCGGCCGTGTACGGGCGGGCGACGTCCTCGAGACCGAGACCGACACGCTCCGCGGCATCGACCCGCCCGACCCCTACCGTGTTCTCGTCAGGATTCCGGGTGGATTCGAGTACACGAACGAGGCCGAGGAGGCCGAGACCGCCGTCGCCAAGCGCATCGTCACGCGCGGCTCGGTCGCGCTCGACCTGACGGATTCGCACAGCTCGATGTGTTACGTCCGGCACGGGAACGCCTACCAGACGGCCGCACACCCGACGGTCGTTTCGGCTTGAGTCAGCCGCGCCCGGCGTTCCTCGACCACATAACGCTCTCCGTCCGCGACGTGGAGGCGAGCCGGCGCTTCTACCGAGGCGCACTCGGCCCCTGGAACAGCCGTGAGGTCGAGCTCGACGGTGAGTTCGCCTACGGGCCGAAGGGGAGCGAGGACCTCGTCATCGCGTCGGGAAGGCCGGCAACGCCCGTCCACGTGGCGTTCGCCGCACCGGACCGAGAGACCGTGAACGCGTTCCACGAGGCTGCCCTGGCCGCCGGCGGCCGCGGCAACGGGGCGCCGGGCCCCCGCCCGCAGTACCACGCGGGCTACTACGCCGCCTATGTGCTCGACCCCGACGGCAACAACGTCGAGGCCGTCTTCCACGGAGCCCGTTAGATCAGGCGGCGGCCACCTCCGTGGTGCAGAACGCGCAGCGGCGGGCAGCGACCGGAATATCGCTCAAGCATTCCGGGCACGAGCGCGTCGGCACGTCGACCGGAGGCTCCGCCCGCCGTCGGGCCATCAGTCTGTTGACCGGTTTGACAACGAGGTAGAAGACGACGGCTGCGATTGCCGCGAATGCGATCAGCGCATTGATGAATTGCCCGTAGAGGAAGTGGCTCTTGTTGATCGTGAAGCTCAGGCCGGAGAAATCCGGCTTGCCCCCGATCGCTGCGATTAGCGGCGTCACCAGGTCGGAGACGAGCGCGGCCACCACCGCGCCGAACGCCAGGCCGATCACGATGCCGACCGCCATGTCGACCAGGTTTCCGCGCAAAAGGAACTCCTTGAAGTCCTTCATCTCTGCCCTCCTGAAGCCGGGGAACGGTGTGCATGGCGGACTAAACTTCGTGTGTGGCCTGGGATCAACTGACCGACGAGCAGCGCGAGATCCGCGACCTCGTCCGGACGCTCGCCCGTGAGCGCATCGCGCCGCGCGCGGCCGAGATCGACGAGTCGCACGAGTTCCCCTGGGACGTCGTCGAGCTCTACCGCGAGCACGGGATTTTCGGCCTGCTCTTCGACAAGCGCTACGGCGGAACCGCAACGGGCACCCTCCTCGCGCTGATCGCGATCGAGGAGGTCTCGAAGGTGTGCGCGACGAGCGGGCTGATCCTGGCCGTCCAGGAGCTCGGCTCGCTCGGCCTCAAGCTTGCCGGCACCGACGAGCAAAAGGCTCGGTACCTCCCGCTGCTCGCGTCGGGCGAGTGGCTCGGCGCGTACGCGCTCACGGAGGCCGGCTCGGGCTCCGACTCGGCGGCGATGCGGACGACGGCGCGCCGCGAAGGGGACGAATACGTCCTCGACGGCTCCAAGCGCTTCATCACCAACGCCTCCGTCGCGAACCTCTACACCGTCTTCGCCAAGACCGACCCGAAGGGCGGGCACGCGGGCATCTCGGCCTTCGTCGTCGAGAAGGACGCCCCCGGGTTCGCCGTGGCTCGGCTCGAGCCGAAGATGGGCATTTCGGGCTCGACCACCGGCGAGCTGACGTTCACGAGCTGCCGCGTCCCGGCCGGGAACCTGCTCGGCGAGGAGGGCGAGGGCTTCAAGATCGCGATGAAGATCCTCGACCGGTCTCGCCCCGGCGTCGCCGCTCAGGGGCTCGGGATCGCACAGGGCGCGACCGACTACGCGCTCGAGTACGCGAAGACGCGCGAGACGATGGGCAAGCCGATCGCGGAGCACCAGCTGATCGCCGCCAAGCTCGCCGACATGGAGACTCGTTGCGAGGCGGCCCGCGGGCTCCTCTACCGCTTCGGGCAGATGGTCGACACGGGCGCGCCGGAGGCAGAGCTGACGAAGGCCTCGGCGATGGCGAAGGTCTACTGCACCGACGCGGCCATGGACGTCGCGACCGACGCCGTCCAGGTCCTCGGCGGCTACGGCTACATCAAGGAGTACCCGGTCGAGCGCATGATGCGCGACGCGAAGATCACGCAGATCTACGAGGGCACGAACGAGATCCAGCGGCTCGTGATCGCCCGCGAGATGCTGAAGGAAACTCGCGCGTTTCTGCTCGCGAGCGTTGCCTGACGGGCGCGCCCCAGGCCTGAAGTTCGGGCAGTCGGCTCTCGATTACGAGTTCGGGGAAGTTGCGCACTCGTCGAAGGTCGGAACTTCCTCGAGCGCCTTCGCGCGGTGCTCCCTCGCGTCCGGAGGCTCTTCGAACGCGTGGAGGTAGTCGAGGATCTCGTCCTCGCCGGAAAGGGGCTCGCGTTCGTCGGACGCGACCAGGACGGGGATCTCCTTCGTTCCAGCCACGCGCTCGAGCTCGTCCCGTTTGTCCGGATCGGCCGGCACCTGCCTCGCCGTGAAGTCGAGCCCGAGCTCGGTCAGCCGCTGCCGTACCTTGTGGGAGTGGGGGCACCATTCCGCCTGATAGAGCTCCATACACTCCCTCTTGTTCGAGAGGCGTCGACGTGAAACGCGCCGTCGTGATCGGCTCTGGCCCAAACGGCCTTGCAGCGGCGATCACGCTCGCGCGCCAAGGGGTCGCGGTTGAGGTCTACGAGGCGGCGGAGACGCTCGGCGGCGGCCTACGCTCGGCCGAGCTCACGCTGCCCGGCTTCCTCCACGATGTCTGCTCGGCGATCCACCCGCTCGCGCAGGCCTCTCCGCTCTTCCGCGCGCTCGACCTCGACGTCGAATGGATCCATCCTCGAGCGCCCGCCGCGCATCCTCTGGACGACGGCGACGTCGTGCTCCTCGAGCGTGGGATGGAGGAGACGGCCGCGGGGCTCGGGTCCGACCGGGACGCCTACCTCGCGCTCGTGCGGCCGCTGGTCGAGTCGTGGGACGAGCTCGAAGGGGCCTTGCTCGGGCCGTACCCGGTGTCGGCAGGGCGGGGATTCGCCCTCCTCCGGCGGCTCGGCGCGCTCGGAGCGCTGGGTTCCTTGCGTTCAGCGTTGGCGTCTGCCCGCTCGCTGGCCGAGTCGAGCTTCGGCGAGGCGCGTACGAGGGCCTGGTTCGCTGGACACTGCGCGCATTCGATCCTTCCGCTCGAGCGACGGCCGAGCGCCGGCTTCGGGATCGCGCTCACCGTCCTCGGCCACGTCGTCGGCTGGGGGCTTCCGCGGGGTGGCTCGCAGCGCCTCGCCGACGCTCTCGCGGAGAAGCTCGTCGAGTTCGGCGGCGAGATCCATCTCGGTACTCCTCTGGACGAGCTCCCTCGCGCCGACGCCGTGCTGGCCGACACCTCGCCCCGGGAGCTCCTTCGCCTGGCGAGAGGACGATTTCCCGCTCGCTACGAGCGCGCACTCCTGCGCTACCGCCACGGGCCCGGGGCCTTCAAGCTCGACTGGGCGCTCGACGGGCCTATCCCGTGGGCCGCCGGCGGCTGTCGCCGGGCGGCGACCGTTCACCTCGGCGGATCGCTCGACGAGATCGCTCGGTCCGAATGGGCGGCCTGGAGTGGAGCCCGCAACGAGCGGCCGTTCGTGCTGCTCGCGCAGCCGACGCTCCATGACCCCTCACGGGCGCCGGCTGGGAAGCACACGGCGTGGGCCTACTGCCACGTGCCGAACGGCTCGGCAGTCGACATGACCGAGGCGATCGAGACCCAGGTCGAGCGTTTTGCCCCCGGGTTTCGCCGGCTGATCCTCGCCCGCTCGGCGCTCGGCCCGGCCGAGCTGGAGGCGCGGAACCGGAACCTGGTCGGAGGCGACCTGAGCGGTGGTGTGATGGACCTCGGCCAGCTGCTCTTCCGTCCCGCCCGCCGCCTCGTGCCCTACCGAACTCCTCTTCGGGGCGTCTATGTCTGCTCGGCCTCGACACCGCCGGGCGGGGGCGTGCACGGCCTGTGTGGCTACTCGGCCGCCAGGGTTGCCCTGGCCGACCTCTAGTCGGTGCGCTGCGCGCGCTGCGACGCCTTGTAGGCGCGCTTCTTGGCCTGATACTCCTCGAGCGCCTGCGGTGAATCGACGTCCCCGAGCGTAGGGTGGTTCGGTACGAGCTCCTGGGCGGCAGGAACGCCGAAGCGTTTCCCGAGCACGGCGCCGAGAGCCTTCACCTTCATCGGTCCGAAGCCGGGTAGTGCGGTAATCCGGCGCTTGAGCTCCGCCCCGTCCGAGGCCTCCTCCCAGAGACGGGCTGCATCGCCGCCGTACTCCTCGTCGACGAGCGTTGCCAGCGCTTGCGTCCGCTCGGCCATCGAGCCGGGGAAGCGGTGCAGCGCAGGCTTCGCGCGGAAGGCAGCCTCCAGGTCGGCTGGATCCAGGCGCGCGATCCGCCCCGCCTCGAGTGTCCCGATTCGCTGCTGCAGCTTGAGAGGCGCAGAGAACGCCCATTGCACCGGCACCTGCTGATCGAGCGCGAAGCCGATCAGGAGCGCGAGTGGCTCTTCGGCGAGCAGGCGGTCGGCCTCCGGATCGCCGGTGAAGTGGAGCGCGTCGGGTCTTGTCTGGGTTGCCACGGGCCGATTCTACGCCCGAGGCCGCAGCCGGGACGTGTCGACGACCTCGAAGTCGGAGCCCTTGACGCGTCCGACCTGGTGCAGGTCAACGTTCGACCACCCGGGGTTCGGGGCGCCGGTGATTTGCCAGCTCGAGCCGTTGTCGGCGACGAGCATCCCGTAGCGCTTGAGCGCCTCCAGCACGATCCGCGCCTGCTTCGGGAATCCGCGGGTGTCGAAGCTCGCCTTCAGTCGGACGCGGAGTCCCATGGGCGGAAGGCTCGGGTCGGTCAGGTCCGATGCGTAATGCCGCGCCGGGTACACGTACGCGCGGCGTGACCGGTCGACCGTGAAGCGCAGCGCATGGTCGATCCGACCGCGCGCGACCTCGTCGTAGCGCGCGAGGCCGGGAAGGATCGGCAGCCCGGCGGCGTCGGCCGACGTCCAGCCGGCAGGCCGCACCCGGTTCGAGCTCAGGTTCCAGATCGCGCCCGAGCCCGCACGCCAACCGGAGCCCGTCGGAAAGAGCGCATACAGCTCGTAGAGCTTGCAGGCGTCGCGGTCGACGATCAGCGCGTGCCGGTCGCCGTCGGCCGTCCGCCCGCCCTCGATCGCCACGTTGGCGGGGATCGGATACGGACCGCGGTCGCTCTCGTCGGCGTGTTCGAAGCGGAGCCGGTACTTCGGAGTCGACCGCCCGTGGACGACGGTGATCGGGATCCCGATCGGGCGGCCCTCCCAGAGGCCCGAGCCGAAGTCCGCATGGAGCCCGGTATCGAGCCCGATCGACGCGATGACGGCCGCCGAGTTGGGCGCGACGGGCAGCCGGTCGACGCGCTGGTTCCAGGGGTTGTCGGCAGGGAAAACGGTGCAGCCCGGCGCCCCGGGGACCTCGACACCGTGTGACGCGGCAGTCGCAGAGAGCACGACGCCGAGGGCGAGAGCGAGCAAACGGACCACTCTCATCGGCATGGAGTGTTGCAGCGGCCGGGTTTCGCTCGCCTGGACACGCAAAACGAGGGTCGTACACTGGGGGACATGTCCCGGTGCCGCAGCTGCGGCGAAGCCATCCTCGAGCGCGCGCGCTTCTGCTCCAGTTGCGGCTCGCCCGTCGTCGAGGCCAAGCTGCGTGAGGCCCGCAAGGTCGTCACGGTGCTCTTCTGCGACCTTGCCTCCTCGACGCAGCTCGCCGAGCGGCTCGAGCCGGAGGCGCTTCGACGGGTGCTCGAGCGTTACTTCGCCTGCGCCCGCGAGGCGGTCGAGCGCCACGGGGGGACGATCGAGAAGTTCATCGGCGACGCTGTCATGGCGGTGTTCGGCATTCCGTCGGTGCACGAGGACGACGCCATCCGGGCGGTCCGCGCTGCGGTCGACCTCGGCAAGGCCGTCGCCAGGCTGAACACCGATCTGGCCGCCTTCGGGATCGAGCTCATCCTGCGCACGGGCGTAAACACCGGCGAGGTCGTCTCGGGCAACCGGGTCGGAGAGAACCTCGTCACCGGCGACGCGGTCGTCACGGCGAAGCGCCTCGAGGAGGCGGCGCCTTCCGGCGAGATCCTGCTCGGCCCCTGGACGTTCGCGCTCGTTCGCGACGCGGTCGAGGTCGAGGCCCTCGCGCCTCTGGCGCTCAAGGGCAAGGGCCGGCCGACTCCTGCGTACCTCCTCCGGACACTGCACGCCGAGGCGCCCGGACGCGCCCGGAGCCTGGACTCGCCGCTCGTCGGGCGCGAACGGGAGCTCGTTCAGCTGCTTGACGCGTTCGCGGCTGCCGTCGCCGCGCGGCAGTGCCAGATAGTGACCGTGATCGGTCCGGCCGGGATCGGCAAGACCCGCCTCACGCGTGAGCTGGAGTCTCGAGCGGAGGGTGCCAGGGTCCTGCGCGGCCGCTGCCTCCCGTACGGCGAGGGAATCACCTACTGGCCCCTGATGGAGATCGTGCGGGAGGCGGCCGAGCTGAGTGGTGACGAGCCGGCGCCGGAAGTCCGGTCGCGCATCGCCGCGCTCGCGGCCGGAAGCCCCGATCCCGAGCGTGTTGCCACCGGGGTTGCGTCGGCGCTGGGCATTGCCGACGGAGTGGCTGCCGACGAGCTCTTCTGGGCGGTCCGGACGTTGCTCGAGGAGCTCGGCCGAACCCAACCCCTCCTGGTCGTGATCGACGACCTCCAATGGGCCGAGACCGCCTTCCTGGATCTCCTCGAGTATCTCGGCTCGCGCAGCCGTGATACTCCGATCCTGCTCTGCTGCGGCGCCAGGCCCGAGCTCCTCGACCTTCGGCCGCTCTGGGCGACCTCCGGCGAGGGCTCGACGACGATCGTGCTGCACGCGCTGCCCCCCGGGGAAAGCCGAACGCTGATGGGGAACCTGCTTGGATCCGAGTTGACCGAGGAGGTGCGGGAGCGTGTGCTCGCCGCGGCGAACGGCAACCCGCTCTTCGTCGAGGAGCTCCTGCGAATGCTGATCGACGAGGACGTCCTGCTGCGCGGTGACGACGGCTGGACGCTGGCGGGCGATCACGGCGAGTTCGCACTTCCCCCGACGATCAACGCGCTGCTGTCCGCGCGCCTCGACCGGTTGGCGCCGGAGGAGCGCGTCGTCATCGAGCACGCAGCCGTGATCGGCGAGGTGTTCTCGTGGAGCGCCGTCGCCGAGATCGTCCCGCCCGAGCTTCAGGCCGACGTGGGAACGCACCTGCAAGGGCTCGTGCGAAAGGAGCTCGTCCGGCCGGCGCCGCCCTCTCCTGCCGGGGAGGACGAGTTCCGCTTCGGCCACATCCTCGTGCGCGATGCGGCCTACGCGGCGTTGCCCAAGAATGCGCGCGCCGAGCTGCACGAGCGCGTCGCCCGGCTGATCGAATCTCGCTTCACCGGCGGGATGGAGATGGACGAGATCGGCGGCTACCATCTCGAGCAGGCGTCGCGTGCACGGGTCGAGTTCGACCTGCTCGACCCGCGAGCCCGCGAGCTGGCGGAGGAGGCGGCAGCACGCCTCGCGGCCGCGGCGCGCCGGGCGATCGACCGCGGCGACAGCAGTGCGGCCACATCGCTGCTCGAGCGCACGCTGGCGCTCCTGCCGGCGGGTGGCGCCGATCGTGCGCCGCTACTCGTCGATCTGGCCGATTCGCTGCGGATCATCGGCAGGCTCGACGACGCCGACGTGCGCTTGGTCGAGGCGGCCGCTTCCGCCAGGGCCGGCGGGCTGGACGCCGTTGCGCGGCGGGCGGAGCTCGACCGGACGTTCCTGCACTGGTACACGGCTCCGGCCGAGGGGACCGAGGCGCTTCTGAAGCAGGCGAACGAAGCGATCGCGCTGTTCCAGGAACTTGGCGAGGGTTCGTATCTGGCCCATGCCTGGGAGAGGGCCGCAACCGTCTATCTGATCCGGTGTGAGATCGGGCAGATGCAGGCGGCGCTCGAGCAAGCGCTTGCAGTTCCGCAGGGAGTGGCCCCCCGGGAGTACGGACGGATTCGGATCTCGCTCGCCCTCGCGGCTGCGTTCGGCCCCACACCCGTGGAGGATGGACTCGCGCTCTGCCAGGAGCTGATCAGGCAGGCGGAGGAGGATCGTACGGTCGTCGCGATGGTCGAGCTCTTCGCCGCGCAGCTCGAGGCGCAGAGAGGGCGTTTTCCCGAAGCTCGCGCCCAGGCGGAGCGTGCGCGGCGCTCGCTCGAGGAGCTCGGCAAACCGATTCTCGTTGCCTCCTACCGGCTCTTCGCCGGGCAGATCGAGCTGTTGGCGGGGGATCCGGCAGCCGCGGAGCCCCATCTTCGGGCCGGCTACGAGAAGCTCAAGGAGCTCGGCGAACAGGGGAACCTCGCGGGCCTCGCGGTCCATCTCGCGGCCGGGCTCCATGCCCAGGGCCGCGACGACGAGGCCGACGCGTTTCTCTCGGAGGCCGCGAGCGTCGGCAATCCCGACGACACCGAGGTGCAGGTGCTGTGGCGGGCGACCCGCGCCCGGATCCGGGCGGCGGCGGGATCGTTCACGGAAGCAGAATCGCTCGCGCGGGAAGCGGCCTCGATCACCGAGCGGACCGACGCGCCTAACCTGCGGGCCGATGCGCAGCTCGCGCTCGGCCGGGTGTTTCACGAGCAGGGTCGTGACGAGGACGCGAAGGCCGCGTTCGGCCGCGCTCTCGAGCTCTACGAGGCGAAGGGCAACCTGATCGGCGCCGAGACCGTACGCACCGTGGCGGAAGCGCCCGGCCCGGTCAGCGCCCGCTGAGAACGCACAGCGTCGACATCAACGCCGGCGACGGCAGCGCAGCATCGTCGAGGCGGAATCGCTCTAGCGACGGCGGCGAGCCCGGGAAGGGCGAGGCCTCGTAGAGCATGGCTTCACGCGCTCCGCCGTGGCTCTCGCGCAGGCCCTCCACCAGCGCTCGGAAACGCGGCTCGACCTCCGGCGTCGGTGCGCCGCCTGTCTCACCGAGCATTCCGACCTGGAGCAGCACGAGCAGTGCACGGGGATCGACCGGCGGCCGATTGCGCACGAAGTACGTCGCCTCGTAGCACTGAAAACCCGGGTTCGCCGGGTCGACCCCGAGGTCGGCGAAGACGCAGTCGAGCGAGGAGATCCCCGGGAGCATTCGAGCAGGCAGGCCGGCAGCGCGGACGCGGGCGACGGCCTCGTGGCCGGGCGCTGCGAACACGCCGGGATGGCCGTAGAGGACGGCGCAGACCCGGGCTCCGGCCAGCACATCGGCGACGATCGTGTCGACGATCTCGGCGTAGGTCTCGCGGCGGTCCTTGGCCGGGCCGTAGAAGCCGTCCAGCGAGCGGGCGTTCGCGTTCAGCGCCTCGATCCGGAGCGCCCCGATGGGATCGGAGGCCAGGTAGAGGACCTGGTCGGCGGCCTCGATCGCGGCGCGGGCAGCCGGCGTCAGGTGCGCGGCAACATCGATGCCGGTGCCGACGACGTCGAGTGAGCCGCGGTTAGCTGCGCTCAGGGTCGGGCTGCGGCGGGGGCGTCGGCGACGGCGGTTCGTCGTCGTCCGGCGTCGGCGTATGAACGGTCATCCGGGGCGCCACGACGAGATGACGACGGAGCGGATCGGCCTCGACGTCCGTCGCGACCGCCTGCCGAACGCCCTCGATCCCGCCGTCGAGCAGGCTCGTGATCTGCTCGTCGGTGAACCCGGCCGCCGCCAGCGAACGGCGCGGGTCACGCTCGTGCTCCACGAGCAGTGCCGGGTCGTCTGCGAGCCGCAGGAAGAAGTCCGAAAGCCGTGGCTGTAGCAATATCGGGGACGTGCCCGCGACCTTACTGCCGAGGTAGCAGAAGGTCAACCGTGCTCAGGCGCGGGTGCGCTCCACGCCCGCGATCGCCAGCACCGCGTCCGCGCCGGCAACGACCTCCGAAGCGACGCGGCCCTCCGCGTCGAGAAGCACGGCCATCGGCGTCCCGCCGGCCCCGAAGGCTCCGCCGGCCTCGTATCGCTCGTCGAGAAGGACGAGCGACCGGAAGCCCTCGGCCCGCGTGCTCTCTTCGTCGCCCGAGGAGACGACGACAAGCTCGGGCGCGCCGTTTCGGTCGTCGCGCTCCCAGGCCAGGAGATCCTCGTGCATCGACCGGCAGAACCCGCAGCTCGGGTTCCAGAAGAGGAGCAGCGTCTGGTGGCCGCGGAGCTCCGAGAGCGAGACCGGCTCTCCCGCCAGGGAAGGAAGCTCGAGCTCCGGCGCTTCCGCTCCGATCGGCAGCCCGGATTCCTCCGGGTCCGCCGCCAGCGTTCGAGCGACGAGACGTTCGATCCAGTCGCTTCCGGGCGCGACCCAGCTCCCGATCGTTCCATCCGCAGCGACCAGGACGGCGCTCGGCGTGCCACTTCCGTTGAACGCCTCGTAAATCCGCAGGTCGTCGTCTACGAGCACGTGCTCGAGCTCGAATTCCTCGGCCTCGGCGCGTACGTCGTCGGCGGCTCCGTCGCATGCGAAAGCCACGGTCAGCGCGTCGGCGTGCTCGCGCTGCCACTCGGCGGACAGGGGGACGAGGGTCTTGCACGGGCCGCAATGTGGGCTGGTGAACAGCAGCAGCAGCGGCAGACGGGGGGAGAGGAGGTCGCCGAGCGTGACAGGTTCGCCGTTGGCATCCGTTGTGGCGAACGGCGGTGCGGGTGAACCGGGCTCGAGGCCGATTTCGGGCGCCTCCTCCGGCGCGGCGACCTCGATCCCGGCTTGACCGAGCGCCTGTTCAACCCGGTCGAGCCGGAGAAGCACCTGCCCATAGGAGCGCAAGAGCGATAGGAAAGCGACCGCGCCGATCGCCAGCACCGCGGCGGCCGCCAAGCCGACGGCAAGTGCAAGGATCTCCGCTCCCGCGAGCCTCCCGATCCATGCGACCGCACTCCGGTCGGGCTCGGCGAGACCACCGACGAGGGCGAACACCGCGATGCCCGCCAGGGCGCCGTTCCGGGCCAGTGTCTTCCAGCTCGCAGGTGCAGAGTGGAACTGCCCGAAGCAGTGGCACTCGGGCGCCCGGCCGCGTGCAAGGCTGACCGCGATGGCGGCGGAGAAGAGCACGAGCAGGGCGACGGCTCCCGCGGCGCCGGCAACCGCGGTCGACGAGGGCAGGAGCATGCCGGCGACGGCAAGCTCGACGAGTGGAAGGAGGTATGCGATAGGAGTCGCGAGTCGTTCCGGGGCGCCGAACTCGGACACCGCCTGGCGGGCTCCGCCGCGATCGGCCAGCTTGGCCACTCCCGCGACCGCGAGGACGGCGGCTAGGACGAGTCGGGCGGTGAGAACGACTGCGGTGAGCATCTAGATCCGGACGCAGGGGCCGGTCTGGCAGAACTCGCCGGGGCGGCGGGGAGACGCTCCGCCAAGGAGTCTCGTCAGTCGCAGCAGTGACACGCCTGGGACTGCGCCCTCCAATAGGCCTTGTCCGCCGTTTGCGCCAGGCCGACTCCGAGATGGAACTCCGCGGCTACGTCCGTGCATCGGTCCAAGGCCTTGCTGCCCTTCGAAAACGCCTTCTTGCAGATTGCCTCCATGTCGTCTCTGAGCTTGTCGTCGCAGCTTTCCTTGTGGGTTGCCTTTTGCTCTTTCGTTTCTTTCGTGCAGGTGTCGTAGCACTTGTCATGGTTGTTGCACGCCGGGGTGAAGTTCACCTTGACCCTCTGGCCTCGAAACCGGAAGCTGAACACGCTCTGGACGGGCACGTCCTTGGTGCCGCAACCGTTGGCTGCCGGCCGTTTGTAGCCTGGTCGAGGAGTGAGCGTGTTGCGACACGCCCTGGCGCTGAAGCCGTCGAACTTGGGTTCGACACCGTACGGCGTGCAGCATTGGATGTCGGGCCTGTAGTCGGCTCTTTCGACGCCGACGGGCGCGCATACGGGGCACTCCTTGCAGTGCGCGGTGTCGTTGATGCCGTCCGGACCACAACCGCAGAGGCAGCATGTGGTCGTCGAGCCGCCCCCGCTCTTGCAGCACGTTTCCTCCAGTGTGCAACAGCCGTTGGCGCGGCATTTCAGCTTCTTGTCGTTTCCGATGTTCGGCTGGCAGCAATGCTTGGGCGCGCGGGGTGGGCACGTCGGCCAATCGCAGTTGGGGACCGGACAGTCCGCCGTGGCGCGGCGGAGCCCCAGCGGTGTCGGACGGGCGCTCGCCGAGTGAATACCGCCGAAGGCGCCGGCGATCAGTGCTCCGCCGAGCAGCCGAAGCGCCGTAGAGCGAGGCATCGGCTTCGCGATCGTCCGTGCGAGCTCGTCCAGGAACTCGCTCAACGCATCGCCCTCGCGACCGACTCGACGGCGTCCGCCGGCACGCGGCGAGCATCGCACGATTGCTCACGCGCGTAAAGCCAATTCTCAGAAGAACACATGTTCGCGAGAGGTACCATCGACTCTGTGGATCCGCTCGAGCTTTTCAACGAGCCGACGCGCGCCTGGTTCGAGCGAACGTTCGCCGAGCCGACGCCGGCGCAGACTCTCGGCTGGCCCGCGATCGCGTCCGGCGGGCACACGCTGATCCAGGCGCCGACCGGCTCCGGGAAGACCCTGGCGGCATTCCTCTACGGCATCGACCGGCTCATCTCGTCGCCGGGCGAAGGGCTACGCCTGCTCTACGTCTCGCCGTTGAAGGCGCTCAACTACGACATCGAGCGGAACCTGCGCGGGCCACTGGCCGGGCTCCGCAGCGAGTTGCAGGTCGGGGTGCGTACCGGCGACACCTCGCAGAAGGAGCGCCAGGCGATGCTCCGCAAACCGCCCGACATCCTGATCACGACGCCCGAATCGCTCTTTCTCCTGCTCACGTCGCGCGCGCGGGAGATGCTCGGCGGCGTCCGAACGCTGATCCTCGACGAAGTGCACGCGGTCGCCGCCACGAAGCGGGGATCGCACCTCGCGCTCTCGGTCGAGCGGCTCGACCGCCTCACTGGCGAGCCGGTGCAGCGGGTCGCACTGTCTGCGACTCAGCGCCCGCTCGAGGAGATCGGCCGCTTCGTCTCCGGCGGGCGACCGATCCAGCTCATCGACGCGGGCCGCGCGAAGGAGCTCGATCTCCGGGTGGTCGTGCCGGTCGAAGACATGCGCGAGCTCAGTGCCTCGAGCTCCGGTCCCGAAATTCTGGGCACGGGTTCCGAGGGCAGCACCTCCTCGATCTGGCCGTCGATCTACCCCGAGATCCTGCGGCTCGTCGAGGAGCATCGATCGACGATCGTCTTCGTCAACAACCGCCGGCTGGCCGAGCGCCTCGCGTTGCGCCTCAACGAGCTGGCCGAGAAGGAGATCGCGCGAGCGCATCACGGCTCGCTCGCGCGCGAGCAGCGGGTCGAGATCGAGGAGCTGCTGAAGCGCGGCGCGATTCCGTGTCTCGTCGCCACCTCCTCGCTCGAGCTCGGGATCGACATGGGTGCGGTCGACCTCGTCATCCAGGTCGAGTCGCCCAAGTCGGTTGCGCGCGGGCTCCAGCGCGTCGGTCGGGCGGGGCACGAGCTCGGGGCCGTCTCCAGCGGCCGCATCTTCCCCAAGTTCCGGGCCGATCTGCTCGAGTGTGCCGTCGTCGCGCAGCGAATGCTCGAGGGCGCGATCGAGGAAACGGTCGTCCCCCGCAATCCACTGGACGTGCTCGCGCAGCAGATCGTCGCGATCTGCTCAGAGGAGGAGATCGAGATCGGCGAGCTCCACGCCCTGGTGCGGAGTGCGTATCCGTTTGCGGACCTCTCTCGAGCCCAGCTGGAGAACGTGCTCGACATGCTGGCCGGCCGTTACCCGTCGGACGAGTTCGCCGAGCTCCGGCCCCGGATCGTCTGGGACCGGGCAGCGGGAATGCTCCGCGGGCGTAGCGGGGCGCGCCGGCTGGCCGTCACCAATGCGGGCACGATCCCCGACCGCGGCCTCTTCGGCGTGCACCTGGTCGAGGGTGGTGGGCGGGTCGGCGAGCTCGACGAGGAGATGGTCTACGAAGCAAGGGCCGGCCAGACGTTCCTGCTCGGCGCCTCCACATGGCGGATCGAGGAGATCACCCGCGACCGCGTGCTCGTGTCACCGGCGCCGGGTGTGCCAGGGGCGGTGCCGTTCTGGAAAGGCGAAGGCGTCGGCCGGCCGTACGAGCTCGGCGAGGCGATCGGCCGGGCGTCGCGGGAGCTCGTCGCCTTGACGACCGCCAAGGCGACCAAGCGGCTCGTCGAGGACCATCGGCTGGACGAGCGCGCCGCGGGAAACCTGCTCGCCTTCCTGGAGGAGCAGGCGGCCGCGACGGGTGCCGTGCCATCCGATCGGACGGTCGTGATCGAGCGCTTCCGGGACGAGATCGGCGACTGGCGGCTGTGCATCCTGACCCCGTTCGGCGGCCGGGTGCACGCGCCCTGGGCGCTCGCGCTCGCCGCACGCCTCCGTGAATCCCTCGACCTCGAGGTGCAGTCGATCTGGTCCGACGACGGGATCGCGCTCCACCTGCCCGACGCCGACGCGTCTCCTCCGACCGACCAGGTCCTGCTCGACCCTGCGGAGGTCGAGGAGCTCGTCGTCGCGGAGCTCGCCGGCAGCGCGCTCTTCGGAGCGCGTTTCCGGGAGAACGCCGCACGCGCCCTTCTGATCCCGCGCCGCCGGCCGGGCCAGCGGACGCCGCTCTGGCAGCAGCGCCTGAAGGCGCAGGGGCTCCTCCAGGTGGCGCGGAAGTACGGCTCGTTCCCGGTCATCCTCGAGACCTACCGCGAATGCCTCCAGGACGTCTTCGACCTACCCGCGCTGAAGCGACTGCTCACGGGACTGCGCACGAGGCAGATCGACCTCGTCGACGTCGAGACACCTTCGGCCTCGCCGTTCGCCTCGTCGCTGCTCTTCGACTATGTCGCCACGTACATGTACGAGGACGACACGCCTGCCGCCGAACGCCGGGCTCAGGCTCTCTCGCTCGACCGCGACCTCCTTCGCGAGCTCTTGGGCCAGGAGGAGCTCCGCGAGCTGATCGACCCGGGAGCGCTCGAGGAGGTCGAGCGTCAGCTCGCCGGCGACCCGCGCAACGCGGACCAGCTGCACGACCTCCTGCTGCGGCTCGGAGATCTCCGTGCGAGTGAGTTCGACGAGGCGCATGCGGCCGTTCTCGAGACCGAGCGCCGGGCCGTCCGGATCCGGGTCGGCGGTGAGGAACGGTTGATCGCGGCCGAGGATGCCGGCCGGTACAGAGATGCGGTCGGTGCAATGCCGCCTTCGGGGCTGCCCGACGCGTTCCTCGAGCAGGCGGACCGCCCCTTGCGTTCACTGCTGGCCCGCTTTGCCCGTGGTCGTGGGCCCTTCACGACCGCCGAAGCGGCAGAGCGCTTCGGACTGGACGCGGCCGACGCCGCCGAGGAGCTGCGAGCGCTTGAGCACGAGGAGAAGCTCGTGCGGGGTGAGCTTCGGCCGGGCGGAACCGAGCGCGAATGGTGCGATCCGGATGTGTTGCGACGGCTCCGGCGGGCTTCGCTCGCCGCGCTGCGGAAGGAGGTCGAGCCCGCCGAGCAGGCGACGCTGGGCCGCTTCCTGCCGAGCTGGCAGGGGATCGATCGCCGCGCAACCCTCCGTGAGGCCCTCGTGCCGCTCCAGGCGCTCCCGCTCCCGGTGTCGCTCTGGGAGTCCGAGGTGCTGCCGCGCCGCGTGCCCGGCTACCAGCCTGCGCAGCTCGACCAGCTTTGCGCGTCAGGCGAGGTCGTCTGGGTCGGTGCCGGGCTCGACCGGGTCGCCCTCTTCTTCCGCGAGGATGCCGCCGTGCTGGGGCAGCCCGCGGGCGCTCCGGCACCGGAGGGGCCGAGCCACGACACGATCCGCGAGGCCCTCGGGCGAAGCGCCGAGTTCTGGTTCGATCTGCTGAGCGCGACGGAGCTCGAGGCCGAGCTGGCTCTTCCGGCACTCTGGGATCTCGTCTGGGCTGGTGAGGTGACGAACGACGCGTGGACGCCGCTCCGCGCCGGGCGCCGGTACGGAGCTCCACGGCTCGAGCGCCGCCCGCGCCGCTTCTCGCGCCAGCGATCGACCGCGGTCACCGCCACGCAAGGACGATGGTCACCGACGAAACGGCTCTTTCCCGAGCGGCCCGACCCGCGGGCGCTCGCCGAGCTACTCCTGGAGCGTCAGGGAATCGTCACGCGCGATGGCGTCCGCGCGGAGGGCGTGCCGGGCGGCTACAGCGCCGTTTACGGCGAGCTGCGGACGCTGGAGACGCTCGGTCTCTGCCGTCGCGGCTACTTCGTCGAAGGCCTCGGCGGCGCGCAGTTCGCGCTCGGCGGCGCCGTTGAGCGCCTCCGGGAGCTCCGCCCCTCGGAGGACGGCGAGCACGAGCCGCTCGTGCTCGCGGCCGCCGATCCGTCCCAGCCCTACGGCGGAGTCCTGCCGTGGCCCAGGCGAGCCGGCGCTCGCGCGGCGCGTGTCGCCGGCGCCCAGGTCGTCCTGCTCGGGGGCGAAGCGGCGCTCTTCGTCGAGCGGGGAGGCCGTTCGCTCGTGCCGTTGCGCGACCCCGATGAGGCGTGGTTGCGCCCGGCCCTGGCCGCGCTCGTCGACCATGTCCGGAAAGGCGGTGGGAAGCGGCTTGCTGTCGAGCGCTTCGACGGGAAGCCGATCGGCGAGAGCGACGTACTCCCGCTGCTGCTGGAGGCCGGCTTCCTCCAGGGTCCGCGAAGGGCCGTGCTCAGGCCGTAGATCGGCCTCTAGGCCCAGCGGCCGAGCAGCATCCCGAAGAGCGCGTGCCGGACCGTGGCCTGGGCGAAGGCACGACCGCTCGTGCCGATCGGAGGCACTCCCGGCTCCCCGCGAGCCGGGTGGTAGCGATCGACGAGGATCCCCAGCGGGAAGAGCGTCAGGTGCTCGCCGAGAGCCAGCGCCAGGGCGAGCCGGCGCGGATTCACCGGCACGCGTTCTCGAACCTCGTGGTAGACGGCGCCGAAGATCGCCCCGTTCGCGGCATGAACTGCGAAGCCGACCGGCCGCCAGGCCGGGCCGCGGGTGAAGGCCTTGCCGAGCACGGCGATGTCGGAATAGCCGTAGCGGAAGACGCGCTGGTCGAGCGGCTCGAGGAGGCCCCAGACGGTGGCCGCCGCCGTTCCGGCCGCCATCGCTCGGGCTCGTCGCACATGCCTATTCTCCCTGCAAGTGCCGGAAGGTGATGCAGTCCACCGTGCAGCGCGGCGGCTCCAGGTGCTCGTCGGCGAGTGCGTCGAGGTCGAGACGCCGCATCCCCGCGCCCAGGTCGGCGCCCTGGCGGAACGCCTCGACGGCCGGCGGCTCCTCGCGGTTGAGGCGCTGGGCAAGAACCTGTTGCTTCGCTTCGAGGGCGGCTACGTGCTCCGCAGTCATCTGCGCATGTCGGGACGCTGGCGGGTGGTGCCGCGCGGGGCGGCCCGCACCGGCCGGCCCTGGCTCGTGCTTCGCGGGTCGGAGCGCGAGGCTGTGCTCTGGAACGGGCCTGTCCTGGAGCTGCACACGCGCGGTGTGCAGCGGCTCGGGCCGGACATCCTCGCCGAGCCGGCCGATTTCTCCGCGATGCTTGGCCGTCTGCGCAGAGAGGATCCGGCCCGCGCGGTGGGCGAGGCCCTCCTCGATCAGCGGCTTGTTGGCGGAATAGGCAACGTCTGGAAAGCCGAGGCGCTCTGGCTCGCCCGGCTGTCCCCCTGGAGAGCGCTCGCGAGCGTGAGCGACGAGAAACTGCAGGAGACCTTCGAGCACGCAAACCGGCTGATGCGCGCATCCGTCGACGGCGTGCGCACGGGCCGCAACGTCTACCGCC
Source organism: Gaiellales bacterium (assembly GCA_038237665.1). GTDB lineage: Bacteria > Actinomycetota > Thermoleophilia > Gaiellales > Gaiellaceae > JBBRYK01. Next base: position 28,951 of record JBBRYK010000003.1, read on the forward strand.
GCGTCGACCGGCCGTGCCCCCGCTGCAAGACGGCGATTGCCTCCCGTGGTCAGGGCGATGCCAACCGCATCGCGTACTGGTGCCCCACCTGCCAGGGAGGAGAGCCGCCGGGGAGCGCGTAGTCCGAGAGGGCCATCGCTGTCCGGGCCCCCCATCTTCTCCAGGCGCTCCGCTGCTTCTGCCTCGCCGGCTTCGCCGTGCTCTCGGACGAGGTCGAGCGCGGCGCGGAGATCCCGTTCGCCTTCGAGGCCCACGCGTCGCCCGGACGGCCGTCGCTCTACGAGTACCGTCCGCTCGTCCGCGGCCATGTGGAGGCCCGCGCCGATCCGCTTTCCCATCTCCGCGACGCGCGCATCGCCCTCCACGAGCTCGCCTGCGAGCCGGCCGCGGCCATCTTCGCCCGCGCCCACGGGGACACCGAACTGAGCGAGGAGGAGGCGCTCTTCCGGACTGTCCTCCTGCCGTTGCTCGTTTCGACCGCCGAGGCCTGCGGCGGTTACGACTGGGACGACGGAGCCTTCGAGCGCGCCTACCTCGACCTGGAGCACTCGCTCTTTCGCGAGCGGCGGGCCTACGCCGCCGTTGCCCCGGTGGTCGGTCTCTCCCTCGGCACGCCTGTCGAGTTGGGGCCGGGCCTGCGTGTTCGGCCGGCGGCCGCGGGCGAGCTCGCCGCCCACTGGCCCGAGGCCCAGGGGCTGCTGCCGGCGGATTTCGGCCGGGAGCCCGACCGGCTGTGCCTGCTCGAGCTCGAACGCGATCTACCGTCGAGCGATCCCGAGCCGCCCGATTCGCCGGGCGAGCTGGCGGACGCGGTGACCGCGCTTCGCCTGGCCACCGCGGGAGCGATCGCCGCCGGCCCCGTCCTGTTCGAGCGCCTGGACTGGCGGCCGTTCGGGGTGAGGCCCGTCCTTCCGATTGCCGCCACCCAGCCGGTAGGCGAGCCGATTCGCCTCGACCGGGTACGGGGCCAGCTCGCCCGCGATCTGCTCGAGCGGCTCGCGCCGGCCGACGACGATCCCGATCTGGCCGAGGCTCTCGACCGGTGGGAGCTGTCGCTCTATCAGGGTGAGCCGTTCCGCTCCGAGCAGTTGCGCGAGTCGCTCGTTGCTCTCCTCGGCGGATCCGACGGCGTCTGGGCAGCGGGCGTCAGGGCAGCGGCACTGCTCGGCGAGAGCGGGGGAGAGCGGGCGGAGCTCCTCCTGCGCCTGCGGGACGAGCAACCGGATCCCGACACGGTTCGCCGGGCGCTCGTCGAGGTGCTCATGCACGGCGACCGGCCCGGTCTCGTGCGTTCGCTCGACGATTCGCTGCTCGGAATCCGGCCCCGTCCGGTCGGCTACTTCGCCGCCAGGGCCGCCGCGCTCGCGAGCTGAAAACCGGCACAAAACCGGCACAGACCCGTCACACCTCCGCCGCTACGGTGAGCGTATGGATGAAGCCAGGCGCGTGCTCGACCGGCTCGATCGGATCGAGGCCCTCCACCGTGGCGACGCCTCGCCGCTGCTCATCCTCGGCGAGCTGCAGCAGCTCCTCGCAGAGGCCGAGGCGTGGGGGCGGGCCGAGGGGGCCCGGGCCGACCGCGCCCAGATCGCGGTCCGCCGGGTTCGCGACGCCCTCGAACGCGGTCGACCGTCCGCCGGGCCGCAGCCGAGCCACTCGGGTGGGCCACCGAGGAGAGAGGAGGCGACGGTGTAACGCGGAGGCGCCATGTCAGGGCAAAAGGCGGCCTTCCCGCGGAAGGTCTCGTCGGAGGACTTTGGTAGCCTGACCCGAAAGACGAGTCCGGATGGGGCTCGCTCGGCTACTTCCACGCCCGAATCTTCGGTCGCAGACCGCGAAAGGACCGACATTGGCCACGGTCATGGCCTTCGCCAACCAGAAGGGCGGAGTGGCGAAGACGACGTCGACCCTGAACCTCGGTGTCGCCTTCCGCGAGCTGGGCCTGAAAGTCCTGTGCATCGATCTCGATCCGCAGGGCAACCTGACCATGAGCCAGGGACTGAACCCGGACGACATCGAGCGCTCGATGTTCGACGTCCTCGTCCACAAGCTGCCGCTCGAGGAGATCGTCCACACCGGTGAGATCGATCTCGCCGTCTCCTCCATCGACCTGGCCGGAGCCGAGCTCGCGCTCTCGAGCATGATCGGCCGCGAGCGCGCGCTCGAGAAGGCGCTGCTCTCCGTGAAGGCGCACTACGACTACATCCTGATCGACACGCCGCCGTCGCTCGGCCTGCTGACGATCAATGCGTTGGTCGCCTCCGACGGGGTGATCGTCCCCGTCCAGTGCGAGTACCTCTCGCTGCGCGGCCTCGTCCAGCTCGAGAACACGCTGACGATGATCCGCGAGAACCTGAACCCGAACGTCGAGATCGTCGGGATCCTGCCGACGATGTTCGACCGCCGGACACTGCACTCGCGCGAGGCGATCGAGATCCTCGAAGAGAATTTCGGCGACCTGGTGTTCAACACCAGAATCCGCAAGACGATCCGCTACGCCGAGGCTCCTGTGAAGGGGAGCTCGGTCCTCAAGTACGACCCCACCGGTAGCGCGGCCGACGCGTACCGCATGCTCGCGAAGGAGGTGCAGAAGAATGCCGCGAAAGCGCGCCAGCATGCGTGAGGGGCCGCTCGCAGAGCTCTTCAAGGCGACCGAGGCAGCACAGAAGCAGGCCGGGCGTTCCGAGGACGAGTCCGCGCGGCCGGCGATCAGGCCGGTCGAGGAGCCGGTCGAGGAAACGGTCGAGCACGTTCCGGAGTTCGAGAGCCGTGCGGAGCCGGAGCCTGAGCCCCCGCCCGAACCTGCCCGGGTGGAACCGCTCCGTCCGGTAGAGCAGGAGCCCGAGCGGCCGGTGCGCCGGTTCGCGGAGGCGCTGCCGGAGCCCGCACCGCGCCTGCACCGGGTGCCGCGGGCCGAGTCGGCTGCATACCTGGCGGTCATCCGCGTGGTGGGCGTCGGCGGAGCCGGCCTGAACGCGGTCGACCGGATGATCGACGCCGGCATCTCCCAGGTCGAGTTCATCGCCGTCAACACGGACATCCAGCAGCTCCAGATGTGCGACGCGCCGGTGAAGATCCATATCGGTCGCGAGCTGACGGAGGGTCTCGGGTCGGGCGCTGACCCCGACCTCGGGCGCCGCGCAGCCGACGAGGCGTACGACCAGCTCAAGCGCGCATTGCGCGGATCGGACATGGTCTTCGTGACCGCCGGCGAGGGTGGCGGAACCGGCTCGGGTGCCGCGCCGGTCGTTGCCCGCATCGCTCGAGAGCTGGGCGCACTGACGGTCGGGATCGTGACGATGCCGTTCCGCTTCGAAGGCACGCGCCGCAAGGCGCAGGCCGACGCAGGCGCGAAGGAGCTCCGCGAGGCCTGCGATACGACGATCATGATTCCGAACGACCGTCTGCTCGAGGTGCTGGATCGAACGACCTCGATGCTCGACGCGTTCAAGGTTGCCGACGACGTCCTGCGCCAGGGCGTGCAGGGGATCTGCGACCTGATCACCATGCCCGGCCTGATCAATCTCGACTTCGCCGACGTGCGGACGATCATGAGCGAGGCCGGCTCGGCGCTGATGGGCATCGGCTTCGCCACCGGCGAGAACCGCGCGCGAGAGGCGGCCGAACGGGCGATGCGCTCACCGCTGATCGACACCGAGATCGTCGGTGCGCGCGGGATTCTGCTCTCGGTCGCCGGCGGCGAGGATCTGTCGCTCTTCGAGGTGAACGAGGCCGCGGAGGTCGTGCGCCAGGGCTCGACCGACGAGACGAACATCATCTTCGGCGCGACCGTCGACGAGCGGCTCACCGGACAGGTGTGGGTGACGGTGATCGCGACAGGGCTGGGCCAGCCTGGCCGGCGGTCGAGTGCGACGACCTCGCCATCGGCCTCGCTGTCGGGTTCGCCGTCGGCGCCCGCTCCGGTCGACGACGAGCTCGAGCCGCCCAGCTTCCTGCGCTGATGCTGATTCTCGCCTTGCGACTGGTCGTGCCTGTGACGCTCGCGGTGCTGGTCGTCGTCTCGGCACACGCCGCGACCCCGTAGCTCAAAACCAGGGCGTTACCCTTGGGCCGCATGCGGGGTGCGGTTGCAGCAGGCCATCCGCTGACGGCGGAGGTTGGCGCGCAGGTCCTTCGGGAGGGCGGCAACGCCGTGGACGCCTGCATCGCCGCCGCGGCCGCATCGTGGGTGGCCGAAAGCCCGCTGACCGGGCCGGCGGGGGGAGGGTTCCTGCTCGTCCACCGAGCACGAGATCGATCCGACCGGCTGATCGACTGCTTCGTCACCGTCCCCGGGCTCGGCGCCCGGCGTTCCGCGAAGGCGGAGATGGAGACCGTCGACATCGACTTCGAGGGCGGCGAGAGTTCGCAGGTGTTCCGGATCGGTGCAGCGTCGGCCGCGGTGCCCGGCGCGGTCGCCGGGCTCGCCGCCGCGCATGCGCGGTATGCCTCGCTGCCGTGGGCGCGCCTCCTCGAGCCCGCGATCGGGCTGGCGCGTGAGGGTCTCGAGCTCACCAGGCCGCAGGCCTACCTCCACGCCATCCTCGATCTGATCCTCCGGCACAACCCCGAGGGGCGGAAGGTGTACGGCCGTGGCGGAGAGCGACTCGGTCCGGGCGACATCCTTCGGCTTCCGGACCTCGCCGCCACCCTCGAGCGGCTCGCCGAGCACGGCCCCGAGGACCTCTATCGCGGGGAGCTTGCGCGACGGATCGTCGACTACCTGGGGCAGCAGGGCGCGCTGCTCGGCGCACGCGACCTGGCGGAGTACCGGGTTGTCTGGCGGCGCCCGATCCGATCGTCCTTCCAGGCGCACGAGTTCGTCTCGAACCCGCCGCCGTCGTCGGGTGGAGTGCTGATCGGCTACGGGCTCCGCCTGCTCGACGACGCCGGCCGGAACGGTGGTCCGGGCAGCGCGGAGGCGATCGCGCTGCTCGTCGAGGTGATGCGCGAACAGCAGCGGGTGCGGACGCCGCGGTTCACGGCCGACCTCTACCGAGGAGGGCTGGCTCGGCGGCTCTACGCCGACGAGGCGGTGCGTGCCGCGGTGAAACGAATCGCCGCGAGGCGACCCGGCGTCTCGGAGGCCGCGGCCCCGGGCGGGACCACGCACATCTCGGTCGTCGACGCCGCAGGGAACGCCGCGTCGCTCTCGGCCTCGCTCGGCTCCGGCTCGGGGGCGATCGTGCCCGGCACCGGCATCCACCTGAACAACATGCTCGGGGAATACGACCTGGCGCCGGCGGGCGGGCTCGCCCGTCCCGGTCGGCGGCTGACGAGCATGATGGCCCCCTCAATGGTGCTTCGGGAAGGCCGGCCGCGCCTCGTCGTCGGCTCTGCCGGCTCGGTCCGGCTGCGCGGCGCGATCATGCAGATCGTCGTCAACGTGGTGTCGCACGGCCTGCCGGTCGCGGACGCGATCACCCAACCCCGGGTGCACGTCGACGAGCCGCACGTGCACTGTGAGGGCGGCATCGGACAGGAGGAGCTCGACCGGCTCGAGTCGTGGGGCTACGACGTCGTGCGCTGGCGGCGCCGGAATCTCTTCTTCGGCGGCGCCGCTGGCGTCGAGCTGCGCGACGACGGCTCGCTGGCCGCCGCCGGCGACCCCCGCCGTGGCGGCGACGGGCTCGTGGTCGAGGCCTGACCGAGTGCCGGTGCCAGGCACGGTGCCAGTCACCGCTCTGGATGGCTGTCACAGGACGCGCGCTGAAGCGTCCATGAAGCCATGAAGGATTTCCTCATCCGCCGAGCCACGCCCGCTGATGCGCAGGCCCTCGTCGAGCTCGGACAGGCGGTCGGGGGTGAGCCGGAGGGCTGGCTGATCTCGGACTCCACCTGGCGCGGCGTCTCCGACGAACGCCGGTACCTGCGCGCGGTGCGGCGGTTCTCACATGCGGCAGTCTTCGTCGCCGAAGCGGAGCCCGCCGGAGTGGTCGGACGGCTCTCGATCGCCCGCGACGACCACCCAGCCAGCAACCACGTGGCCGACCTGGGGCTGATGGTCGCCGCGACCCATCGCCGCCGTGGCATCGGCCGAGCGCTGTTGGAGGCCGCCGTCGACTGGGCCCGCGAGTCGGGCGTCCGCAAGCTCGAGCTGCACGTGTTCCCGCACAACGAGCCCGCGATCGCCCTCTACGAGCGGTTCGGCTTTCGCCAGGAGGGCTACAGGCGGTCCCACTATCGCCGCGGCCCGAACTACGTCGATGCGGTCCTGATGGCCTACGACGTCGAGTCGCCCTCGCCGCCGTTCTCCGGGCCCGGCAGCTGAGGCCTGCGGTCGACCTTCCCGTTTCCTGAAGCCCGTTCCCGTACCTGCCGCTCGAGCTTGAGGCCCTGGACGACGACGTCGAAGAGATCCGCCAGACGGACGAGCCGCTCGCGCTCCGAACAGAGCTCGAGGATCTCCTGCTTCAGCTCGGGCCCGAAGTCGACGCGGGCGGCGAGCTCGAACGAGAGCAGGCCCGAGCTCGCGTCGGGCTCTTCCACCTCGTCCGTCTCGGTCACTTCGACGAGCTGGCCGAACACCTGGAGCGCTCGGTCGATCTCGCCGGCCTCCGGCGGGTCGTCGTCGTCCTCTACCGGCTCGACCTCGCCCGTCCGGAACGACCGCCCTTCCGTCTCGGCAACGATGCGGAAGCGCTCGCGCCCTTCGATCAGGATGTTCAGCCGGCCGTCGTCGAACGTCTGCAGCACCTGGACGACCGCTGCGCGGGTGCCGACATCGCGCGTCCCGTCCTCATCGGCCAGCACGAGCCCGAACTCGAGCTCCAGGTCGAGGCACTCGGCGATCAGCTCCTTGTACCTGGGCTCGAAGATGTGCAGCGGGATCCGCTCGGTCGGAAACAGGACGAGCTTCAACGGGAAGAGCCCTAGTTCGTCACTCACCACCGAAAAGGTACTGGCCGACGGCCAAAGGTAGAGTCCCCGCGTGTCCGGCTCTTTCACGGAGGTCGCGGACAGCTTCTTCCGCCCGGCGCTTCACGGTCTCGTCCCCTACGAGCCCGGAAAGCCGGTCGAGGAGGTTCAGCGCGAGCTCGGGCTCGACCGCGTGGTCAAGCTGGCCTCGAACGAAGGACCGCTTGGGCCCTTTCCGGAGGCGCTCGAAGCGCTGGAGCAAGGTGCGCGGGAGCTCAACCGCTATCCCGACGGCGGCGCATATCGGCTCCGTGCGGAGCTCGCGGATCGGCACGACGTGCGCTTCGAGGAGGTCATCGTCGGCGCCGGCGCAGACGGGCTGATCGACTGTCTCTGCCAGGCGTCGCTCGAGCCGGGCGACGAGACGGTCTTCGGGTGGCCTTCGTTCGCGAGCTATCTGATCGACACGGTCAAGCAGGGCGCCGTTCCTCGCCAGGTCGCCCTCCGCGACCACCGCTACGACCTGGAGGCCATGCTCGATGCGGTCTCGGTCCGGACGAAGCTCGCGTTCATCTGCCACCCCAACAACCCGACCGGAACGAAGAACACGCGCGCCGAGTTCGACGCGTGGTTCGGCGCCGTGCCCGAGCACGTCGTGACCGTCATCGACCAGGCCTATTTCGAGTACGTGGACGATCCCGACTATCCGGACGCGGTCGAGGAGTATCTGAAGCAGGGTCACCGCGTCGTCGTTCTGCGCACGTTCTCGAAGATCTACGGCCTCGCGGGTCTCCGGGTCGGATACGCGTTCGGCGCGCCCTCCGTGATCACGGCGATCGCCAAGGTCCGGCGTGCCTTCGACGTCTCACAGCAGGCCCAGGTCGCTGCTGTTGTCAGTGTGGGCAATGAGGCGGAGCTCGACCGCCGCCGCCGCGCCAATCTCGAGGGCCGGGGCCAGCTGGAAGGCATCCTTCGCTCGCACGGCCTCGAGCCGGCCGGCCCCGCGGTGGCGAACTTTCTCTACGCCGAGGTCGGCGACGACTCGCGGCCGTTCTTCGAGGGGCTGCTTCGCGAGGGCGTGATCGTTCGGCCGCTGCACGGCTTCGGCGCGCCCGGTGCGGTGCGGATCACGGTCGGAACGCCCGTCGAGAACGCGTTCCTCGACCGCGCGCTCGGGCAGATCGGCACGTCCGCCGCCGCGTGATCGAGCGTCTGCTGGGCCGGCAGCTCGCGCTTCTGCGGAGAGCGCCGAGCTTCCGCTACCTCTTCTTCGCGACGCTCGAGTCGGGGCTCGGAACATGGCTCGCGGTCATCGCCTTGACCGTCGACGTCTTCGACCGCACCCACTCGGGCAAATGGGTCAGCGCCCTCCTGATCGCGAGTTTCCTGCCGTCGGTCGGGGTCGGGCTCCTGCTCGCTCCGCTGCTCGACCGCCTGTCACGGCGCTCCGTCCTGGTCGGCTCCGACCTGGCCCGTGTCGGGGTGTTCTGCGCGCTGCCCTTTACCGCCAGTCCGTCGGTGATCGTCGCGCTCGCGGCCGTGGCCGGGCTCGCGACCGGGCTCTTCACGCCTGCGGTCTACGCCGGGCTCCCGAACCTGGTCGACGACGCCGACCTCTCGGGCGCCAACTCGCTCTTCCGTTCGACCGACTACCTGGCCAGCGCCGTCGGGCCCTTGCTCGGAGGCGTGATCGTCGCTGCGGCGGGGCCCGACCCTGCTTACGCCGTGAACGCGGCCAGCTTTCTCGTCTCGGCTGCGCTGATCGCCCGGATCCCCGAGGCACAGCTCCAGAGCGAACGGGCCAAGAGCCGCGGGCACTGGCGGGACGTGGCCGACGGCTTCCGCCTCGCCGCCGGCTCGAGGGCGCTCCTGACTGTCCTCGTTGCCTGGAGCATCGTGGCGATCGGCAACGGTGCGATCAACGTCGCCGAGGTCGCGCTCGCGAAGGTGACGTTCCACGCGGGCACGTTCGGCTTCGGGCTGCTCGCGGCCAGCTCCGGCGTCGGGCTCGCCCTCGGCAGCCTCCTGGCGACCGAGGTTCTCGAGCGGGTTTCCATCCGAACTGCGTACGGCGGCGGCATCGCCCTGATGGCACTCGGTTTCGGAGCCGCGGCGGCCTCGCCGAACGTGTGGTTCGCCGCCGCGTGCGTGGTCGTGGCCGGACTGGGGAACGGAACCGCCGTCGTGTGCAACGCTCTCCTCGTCCAGCGCGGCGCACCGGACGTGCTCAGGGGCCGCGCGTTCACGGTGATCATGAGCGCCAACTTCGCCGTTCTCGGGTTGGCGATGATCGCGGCCGGCCCGCTGACGGATGCCGTTGGAGCTCGCTGGGTCTGGGGAGGCGCTGCGGGCCTGGCAGGTCTGGCCGCCGCGGTCGGGTACGTGCTCGCAAGCGGCGTCGCCTCGCCACGCACAATCGACCAGCCGCTGCCGCTCGCGCCGGAGCCCGAGCCCGTCGCCACTCCGCTGCAGCCAACGGTATGAGCCCGCGCTCGGACTGGACGAACGAGACCCTCGAGGCGGGCGTCCGCTCCGGCGACCGCCGCGCGCTCGCGCGGGCGATCTCGCTGGTCGAGGACGGGGATCCCCGCGCCTATGAGCTCGTCCGAGCGCTGTACCCGGACACCGGAAGCGCCTATGCAGTCGGTGTGACGGGCCCTCCGGGCGTGGGGAAATCGACCCTGATCTCCTCCCTCGTCCGGCACGTGCGCTTGCTCGACCAGACGGTCGGAGTCGTTTCCGTCGACCCGTCGAGCCCCTTTTCGCGCGGAGCGCTGCTCGGCGACCGCATCCGGCTGGCCGACCACTTCCTCGATCCCGGCGTCTTCATCCGCTCGATGGGGACACGAGGGCATCTCGGTGGCCTGGCCGAGGCGACCCTGCAGGCGCTGCTCGTTCTCGACGCCTCGGGGAAAGATCTCGTGTTCCTGGAGACCGTCGGGACGGGGCAGAGCGAGGTGGAGGTGATCGCGATCGCCGACACCGTGGTGCTCGTCCTGATGCCGGGCTCGGGCGACTCGATCCAGGCGCTGAAGGCCGGGATCATGGAGATTCCGGACGTGATCGCGATCAACAAGATGGACCACCCGGCGGCCAAGACGATGCTGAACGAGGTGCGCTCGATCCTCTCGCTCGATCGCGACCGCGACTGGCGCCCGCCGATCGTGCTCACCGAGGCCACGCGCGGCGAGAACGTCCCAGAGCTCTGGGAGAAGATCGAGGCCCACCGCAAACACCTCGAAGACGCCGGACGCCTGGAGGAGCGGCGAGCGCGCAACCTTCGGACCGAGGTCTTCGCGGTGGCGTCCCAGCGCGCGAAGGACTACCTCGAGCGCACCGTCGCCGACGATCCCGAGCTCCGGCGCCTGCTCGACGAGGTGCAGCGGCGCGAGCTCGACCCCTTGACTGCGGTTCGGGAGATCATGGAAAAGGTGTTCCGCATTGGCGACGAAAACGGCTCCGACTCTCGCTGACATCCAGGACGCCCGGCGGCGCCTCGCCGGCGTCTCCTGGACCACGCCTGTGTTCGGCACGGAGACCTTCTCCCGGCTCGCGGGCCGGACAGTTCACCTCAAGGCGGAGAACCTGCAGCGCACGGGCTCCTTCAAGGTGCGCGGCGCCTACAACAAGATCGCCACGCTCGGCGAGGCCGAGCGCCGTGCCGGCGTCGTCGCCGCGAGCGCGGGCAACCACGGGCAGGCCGTCGCATGGGCGGCGCGCGAGGCCGGTCTCCGGGCCACCGTCTTCATGCCGCTGGACGCGCCGATGGCGAAGATCGACGCGACGCGCAACTACGGCGCAGAGGTCGAGCTGATGGGAGAGATGTTCGACGATGCGCTGGCCGCGGCGCTCCAGCGTGCCGAGCAGACCGGGGCGGCGTTCGTCCACGCGTTCGACGACGAGAAGGTGATCGCGGGCCAGGGCACGATCGGCCTCGAGCTCGCCGAGCAGCTTCCCGAGCTCGAGCGGGTCGTCGTGTCCGTCGGCGGCGGCGGGCTCGGATCCGGCATCGCCCTGGCGTTGCGAGAGCTCCGGCCCGAGGTGAAGATCATCGGCGTCCAGGCGGAGGCGTGCGCACCGCTCGCGGGTGCGACGGGCCACCATCCGACGATCGCCGACGGGATCGCCGTCAAGCGGCCGGGGCACCTCACGTCCTCGATCCTGAAAGACCTCGCCGAGGACATCGTCACGGTCACCGAGGAGGAGATCAGCGCCGCAATCGTCCTCACCCTCGAGCGGGCGAAACAGGTCGTCGAGGGCGCCGGCGCCGTGCCCGTGGCAGCCCTGCTGGCGGGGAAGGTGCCCGGGACCGGCCCGGCGGTCGCGATTCTCTCCGGCGGCAACATCGACCCGACGCTGCTGATCGAGGTCATGCGGCACGGGCTGACGCTCGAGGGCCGATACCTGGTCGTCCGCTCGAGGCTGCCCGACCGGCCCGGCGAGCTGCTCAAGCTGCTCGCCCTGGTCGCCGAGGAGCGGGCCAATCTCGTCTCGGTCGAGCACCACCGCGAGGGGATGCACATCCCGATCGGCGAAACAGAGGTCGAGCTGACGCTGATCACGCGCGACGAGGCCCATTGCGTGGCGACGATGGATTCGATGCGGAGCTGGGGCTACACGGTCAACCGCGTCAGCTGATCCCGGATCGCGGCGCGGATCTGCGCGTCCAGCACGAGGTCCCAGTGGCCGGCCTCCGGGAACTCGAGCAGCTCGGCGCCGTACTGCGCCGCCACGGCTGAGCCGCGCTCGTCGGGAAAGTCGCGGCCCGCGACGACGAGGGTGCGGCCTGGGAGGGACGGCACCGAGATGCCGCGCTTGCGCTCGGCGCGGGCCAGCTGCGACTCCGGTCGCGACTGGACGCCCTCGGGGAACGGGCCGTACACGTCCTCCGGATCGAACGTGCCCGGCTCGACGGCGACTCCCTGATCGAAGCCCTGGACCTCGCCGGGAGGGCTCGGCTCGAGCAGGATCAGGACGTCAGGCTCGATACGGTGCGCGGCCATCATGGCGGCCAGGCCGCCCATCGACCAGGCGACGAGCGCCAGCGGCCGCGCCAGGAGCCCGGCGCCGCAGGCAACCTCCGCCTCGTAGTTGAGCATCGAGGCCTCGGCGACGTTCAATCCGGCGTGAAGGTCGACGGGGTCGAGGTCGGCGTCCGGGAACGTGTCGCTCCAGCCGTCGAACACCCAGGGGCCGCTACCGGCCCCGTGCACGAAGAGCAGGCTTGCCAGAGAGGTCAGTGCTTGCCGCCGCAGCGGCGGAATTCCACGAGCGACTTTCCGCCCGCCTGGAGATCGGCGATTCCGCCGTCCAGCACCGGGCGGGCATCGATCCCGCGGGCGAGCAGCACGCTGGCGGCGATGGCAGCCCGCGCCCCGGATTCGCACAGGGTGACGACCGGTCGGCCGCCCGCCAGTGAGTCGCAACAAGCTCGGACCAGCCTGTACGGGATGTGCACCGTGCCGGGGATGAACCCCTCCGAGCGCTCCTCGTGCTCGCGGACGTCCACGATCTCGACCGAGCCGCTGCGGAGCAGCGCCTCCAGCTCGGATACCGCAACCGGCTCGAACCTCTCGGCCGCCTCCGGCTGGTCGAGGTACCCGCCGAGGTCGAGGAAGCCGACCGCGCGCAGCCGGCGGGCCGCCTGCTCGGCCTCCTCCGCTGAGGATGCGTGCAGGACGACCTCCTCGTCGGGGTAGAGGATGAAGGCGGCCTTGGTCCCGAACGACGAGGTGCTCACGGGGACGTTCAGCGCCCCGTGGACGTGGCCGGCGGCGAATGCCTTCGCCGGCCTGACGTCGAGCACGGTCGCCCCGTCGGTCACGCGCACGGGCCGGAGCGGGTCGGGTGGGCCGAGGAACGGACCCTGGTTCAGGTCGACGATCCGGGCCATGTTCGGCGGTCGGGGGCTCGAGACGGCCGCCGAGAAATCGATGAAATCCTCCACGACCGAGTGCGCGAGCGCGGGGTTCAGGCGGCGCTCCGCTCCGATCGTCGAGGACGGGTCGCCGCTCATCCCTGCTCCGCAGAGCGAGCCCGCGACATGGCCGGGATAGACGGTGAAGCCGTCGGGCAGCTCGAGCAGCCGCTCGAGGCTGTAGAAGAGGCCCTCTGCCCCCTCGCGAGGCTCGACGGCGAGATCGGGTCGAGCGGCCGATCCGACGAAGAGCGAGTCTCCGGTCAGGACTGCGTCGCCGGCGACGAGGCAGCAGTGCTCGGGCCTGTGGCCCGGGGTATGCAGCACCCGCACGGAACCGCCGCCGATCCGAACCTCCTCACCGTCGACGAGTGCCTCGAAGGGATAGGCGGGATTCGCGGCCGGGTGCACGTGCACGGGGAGCGCGTGCTCGAGCGCAAAGCGCCCGTGCCCCGAGACGTGGTCCGCGTGCGTGTGCGTCTCGACGACGGCGGTCAAGCGCACCCCCTCGCGCTCGGCGTGTTCGAGGTAGGGCTCGATCGCGTACGCAGGGTCGACGAGCATGGCCTCGCCGGTCTCCTCGTCGGCGATCAGGTAAGAGGCACAGCCCAGGTCGTCGTCCACGAACTGCCGAAGCAGCACGAATCCGCACCCTATAGAAGTCGGCGGCGGCGCCTTGCGCCTACGTGACATCGAGCGCCGCGCAGCTGGCCGCGCTCTGGTTGCCGGACGGGTCGAGCACGGGAGCCCCTGTACGGGCACGGTGCCCAGGTTGGGGTGGTACTGCGCGCCCCGGCCGATCGGACGGGAGTGGGGGTCACCGACCGTCGGCGCCGGGCGAGCGCCGGTCGCGCCGCCGCGGCCCGCGAGGACGAGCGTCGCACCGAGTGCCGCCGCTGCTCTGGCACGATCACCGGCGTGAGCTCGACTCCTCGACTTCGCGTGGCCCTCGGCACCCTCGTTCTGGCTGCTGCCGCCTCGCCCTCCGAGGCCTTTGCCCACGGCGACAAGGTACCCGTGTCCCGGCTCGGCTCGGCCTGGGACGCGTCGCCCCTGGTGCTCGGGCTCGCCGCGCTGGCGCTCGTGCTCTTCGCCCAGGCGTTCGTGCGTCTGCGCCGGCGCGGGCGGGCCGATCACGCCCCGTGGAGCCGCGCGCTGCTGTTCGGCAGCGCCGTGGCGCTGGCGACCCTTGCACTCGTCTCACCGCTCGATCCGATCGGCGAGGAGTACCTCCTCTCCGGTCACATGCTCCAGCACGTCCTGATCGCCGACCTCGCCCCGGCGCTCGCACTTCTGGCCCTACGCGGGCCGCTGACGTTTTTCCTGCTCCCGCCGCCGGCACTCCGCTTTCTCGCCGGGCTCGGGCCGCTGCGTGCAGGTGTGCGCTTCCTCGTCAGACCGTGGGTCGCCCTGGCGGCCTGGGGAGGAGTGATGCTGGGTTGGCATCTCCCGGCGGCCTACGAGGCGACGCTCCACAACCGAGCGGTGCACGACCTCGAGCACGGGCTCTTCGTTCTCGTGGGCACGCTCGCGTGGATCCAGCTGATCGACCCGGCGCGGCACCGGCGGTTGCGGACGGCGGGTCGGATCGGCTTCGCGCTTGCGCTCCTGCTGATCGGGCACCCGATCATCGACGCGCTCTTCTTCGACGGGACGCCCGCGTACCCGACCTATGCGGGCCAGGACGAGCGGCTGCTCGGGCTCACGCCGCTCGCCGACCAGCGGCTGGCGGCCGCCGTCATGTTCTCCGAGCAGCTGCTCACGCTCGGCACCTGCGTCGCGATCCTGCTGTGGCCGTATCTGCGGGAGCGACGGGCGCGCCCGCTTGCCCTGCGGCGGCGTCCCGCCTAAGCCATCTAGTGCGGCCGGATCCCTACGCATTCGACTTCGAGCCGCTCTACCTGGCCCTCTGCGTCGCCGCTGCGCCGGCGTACGTGGTCGCCGCGAGGAGGGAGGATGTCGATCGGCGCCGGGTGATCGCCTTCTCGTTCGGCATCGCGTTGGTCGTCGTCGCGCTGAACTCGCCGCTGGAGACCCTGGCGCGCCACTATCTGCTGCTGATTCACCTGCTCCAGAACGTGATGATCGCGGACTGGGCGCCGCCGCTCCTGATCCTCGGCCTGACACCGGCGATGCGCTCCGTGGTCTCCCGGCGCGGCGGGCGCGCCTTCTGCGCCCTCACGCGCCCGAAGGTTGCGCTTCCCGTCTGGCTGGTCGTCTGGTACGCGGTCCATCTCGGCGCCTTCTACGACTGGGCGCTGCGCAACGCCTGGGCACTCAACGTCGAGCACGCATCGCTGATTGCCGCCGGCTTCGTGTTCTGGTGGCCGGTGCTGGCGCGGGAGCAGAAGGCGCTCTCCACGCCGGCCTCGATCGCCTACCTCGGCGTCGGCTTCGTCGGCTCGGCCTTCCTCGGGCTTGCACTGATGTTCTCGACCAGCCCGTTCTACGGCTACTACGAGCATGTGCCGAGGATCTGGGGCCTGTCGGCGGTTCGCGACCAGAACCTCGGCGGGCTCTTCATGAACGTCGAGGAGACGATCGTCTTCCTCGTCGCGATCGCGTATTTCCTGCTTCGGCTCTTCGAGGAGGAGGACGAGTCGCACCGGGCCGCGGAGCCCCGTGCCTGACTCGGTGCCAGGCTCGGTGCCAGGCTCGGTGCCAGGCTCGGTGCCAGGCATGAACTTCTTGACCGAGCAGATTCCGGCTAAAGCCCCAGGTGCTTCGCGATCACCATGCGCTGCACCTCGTTCGTCCCCTCGCCGATCTCGAGGATCTTCTGGTCCCGGTAGAGCCGTGAGATCGGAAACTCGTCCATGTAGCCGTAGCCGCCGTGGATCTGCAGGGCCCAGTTGACGGCCCGGTTGGAGAGCTCGCCCGTGTAGAGCTTGGCCATCGCCGCTTCCTTCCCGAACTCGCGGCCCTGATCCTTGAGCCAGGCCGCGCGGTACACGAGCGCGCGGCCCGCCTCGATCTCGGTCGCCATGTCGGCGAGCCGGAACTGCACGGCCTGGAAGCGCGAGATCGGCTTCCCGAACTGCTGCCGCTCAAGGGCGTAGGCGTGCGCCAGGTCGTAGGCGCCCTGGGCCAGGCCGACCCCCATCGCGCCGACCGAGATCCGGCCCCCGTCGAGGATCTCGAGGAACTGAATGAATCCTCGCCCCCGTTCGCCGAGCAGGTTCCCCTCCGGAACGGCGCAGTCCCGAAACGACAGCTCGCGGGTATCCGAGGCCCGCCAGCCGAGCTTCTCCATCGGCGCGGAGATCTCGTACCCTGGCGTGCCGTTCGGGACGACGATGTTCGAGATCTCGTCCTCGCCGGTCCGCGCGGTGATCGTGACGAGGCCGCTGATGTCAGTGCCCGCGTTGGTGATGAAGATCTTCGAGCCGTTGATCACCCACTGCCCGTCACGCAGCTCGGCGGTCGTCCTGGTGGCGCCGGCGTCCGAGCCGGCATCCGGCTCGGTCAGCCCGAACGCCGCCAGCTTGCGGCCCGCCGCCAGGTCCGGGAGCCACTCCTGCTTCTGCTCCTCGGTGCCGAACAGGAGAATCGGCATCGTCCCGAGCGAGGTGTGCGCGGCGAGCGTGATCGCCACCGACGAGTCGATTCGCGTCAGCTCCTCGACGGCGATCGCGTAGGAAAGCGTGTCGCCGCCCGCGCCGCCGTACTCCTCGGGGATCGGCAGCCCCATCAGCCCGAGCTCGCCGAGCTCGGCGACGAGCTCGTAGGGGAAGCGATGCTCACGGTCGAGCTCCGCAGCGACCGGCGCGACCCGGTCGAGCGCAAACTGCCGGACCGTGTCCCGGATCAGCTCCTGCTCGGAGGTGAGGTCGAGGTCCACCTAGCGGCTCAACCGATCGGCGAGCTCGACGATCAGGCGAACGCCGTAGCCGGTGCCGCCCGGGTCGGCGAGATAGTCGCCCCGCGAGCGGGTGAAGAAGCCCGTGCCGGCCATGTCGATATGCGCCCAGGGTCCCTCGCCCGCGAACTCCTGCAGAAACGAGGCCGCCAGCACCGGCCCGCCCTGGCGCAGGATCGAGTGGTTCTTCAGGTCGGCAAACGACGAGTTGATGTACCGACGGTAGCGGGGGTGGAGCGGCCAGGGCCACGCATGGTCGCCGCTCGCCTCGCCGGCCTCGACGACGAGGTCACGCCACTCGGGCGGATCGCCGAAGACGCCGGCGTAGAAATCGCCGAGCGCGCGCTCCATCGTCCCGGTCAGGGTGGCCAGGTCGAGGAGGTGAGTCGCCCCCTGCTGTCGCGCGTACCAGAGCGCGTCCGCGAGGACGAGCCGCCCTTCGCAGTCGGTGTCGACACCTCGATCGTCTTGCCGTTCAGCGCGCGGAGGATGTCGCCGGGGCGGAAGGCGCCGCCGCCGACCATGTTCTCGGAAGCGGCGACGACTGCGAGCACCCGCAGGGGCACGCCGAGCTCGGCTAGCGCTCCCATCGCCTCGATCACGGCCGCGCCTCCTGCCATGTCCCCTTTCATCTCCTCCATGTAGAGCGAGGGCTTGAGCGAGATGCCGCCGCTGTCGAACGTGATCGCCTTGCCCACCAGTCCGAGGAGGAGGTCGCCTCGAGCCGGCTCGGGCGGGTCGTAGTGCATGACGATCAGCCGCGCCGGGTTGTGGCTACCCTGCGCGACGCCTGCGAAGGCGCCCATCCCCAGGGCGTGGATCTCTTCCGGCCCGAGGGCGTCGGCGGTCAGATTGTCTGCGCCGGCCGCGATCTCCTTCGCCCGCTCGGCGAGCCGCTCCGGGGTCATGTCGTTGGGCGGCGCATTGGCGAGGTCGCGGGCGCGATTCGTCCAGGCGGCGATCTGCGCCGCCCGCCGGGAAACGTCGATGACGTCCGCGCCGTCGGCGGTCAGCAGGGTCAACCGGCCGACCGGGCTCCGCGACTCTGCGGTCGTCTTCCACCGCCCGGGGTCGTAGCCGCCGACCACGGTTCCCTCCACGATCGCTCGAGCCTGCTCGGCCGCAGGCAGCTCGAGGCGCTCGTCGAGCATCCAGCCGACCTCCCCGCCGTGGTGCACGTCCCGCGCGACCAGCGCGGCGACGGTGCGCACGGCGTCGGCGTCGGCGTCTGCGGCGATCCCGGCGACTGCCACCCGGCGCCCCTCGGCGTGCACGATCGTGACGGAGCCCGGACCGGCCGGCACGTCGACCGCGAGAGGGTTGGCACCGTCGACGGCGAACGCGGCGATGAGCCCCCCCGAGAACGATCCCGGCGCCGCGACGTCGACGGTCAGTCCCATGGGAACGGGCGATGCTATCCGACCTCTCTCATAGCGTGCGCGAAATGACCCGGACCCTCTTTACGCCTTCAGAGTTGCCGACTACGGTGAGAACGATGGATGCCACGCCGCTGCGGCCGGCGGGCCCCGCGCGCTTCCGGCGCGCTGCTTCGCCGCGCGCCATGGAAGCGCTCCTGACCGAGATCTCGACGCTCGTGGTCGAGCGCCAGCGGCTCCGCGCACGGGGCGCCAGCTCGCTCAGGCTCGAGCGCAACCGGCTGCGGATCGCGCGGTCCCAGTGGGAGCTCTCCTACTCGCTGATCCTGCGCTACCGGGCCGAAGCGGCCTAGCTCACCGCGCGCCGCCGCGCTCGATATGCGCGGGTCTTGCGCCGGTTCCCGCAGAGCTGCATCGAGCACCAGGCCGCCGAGCGGTTCTTCGAGTAGTCGTAGAACGCCCAGCTGCACTGGCGGCACGCCTTCAGCCGTGACCACGTTCCTTCGGTCATCGCCCGGTGGACGAGTGCGAGCAGCACGCCGTGAGCGGCCGGAACGCCGACTGCCGAGGGCTCGAGCCGCGCCGAGCCGTCCGCTGAGAAACGCAGGCCGATGCCGGCAGCCTCGGCGACGCCGTTGAGCTCGGCGATCGCGCCTGGGTCGAGATCGTGGCCCGCGTTGGCGACGAGCAGCGCGCGGAGAGCCTCACGAAGAGCCTGTGTGGCCTGAACGTCCTCGGGCCCGACCGTCTGTGCGCCCGGCAGGCCGCGGGCCGCGAGCCATTCGCCTAGCGTTTCAGCATCCGGTACGAACTCGATCGAGTTCTCGAAGTCGGCGGTGTTGACCAGCTCCTGAACGAGGCGGAGCGGCTGCGGAGCCGCTTTGGGGACGTCGTAGCGAGGCGGCTTGCGTGACATGATCGAGGAGGAGAGGAGCACACCTGTGAAGTCGTTTGACAGGTGTCGAAACACTAACGTAGCGTCTGCGCAGGTGACAAGGCTGCGCCGCTCCTTGTTCGTGCTGCGCCTCGCGAGGCAGCGGCTCGCCCGGCGGCCCGGAGGGGCTGTGCTGGTTGCCCTCGGCCTGGCCGCCGGGGCGGCAACCATCGCGGTCGTGCTCGTCGGAAGCGTGGTAGCCCGCGACCGGGCGGCCGCGCGTGCCGTTCGCGCCCTCGGCGGCGCAGACGGTGCGTTCCGGGTCACGTGGCTCGGCGTGCCTGGTCAGTCGGACACCGATTTTCGCTCGCTCGACCGTCGCGCCCGCGGAGCGCTCTCGGCGATCGCGCCCGAGCCCTCGTTCTCCGTGCTCCTCTACCGCGAGACCCGTTTCGGCGAAGCGCTCGCCGACCTGGGTGCGGTCGACGGTCTCGCCCGCTGGGTGCGGCTGGCCTCGGGGCGTCTGCCGCGCAAGTGCACGCCGATTCGCTGCGAGGTGCTCCAGTTGGGTGGCGTGGGCAGGACGCCGACGCTGGAGGGCCTCCCGATCAGCGTTGTCGGCACGGGGAGGCTTACCTCCGAGGCCCCGTTCGGAAGCCTGATCGTCGCCGGTGCCTACTCGGCGGCTCGGGCCCAGGCGATCGGCTACCACGCTCCCTCGCCGCCCCTCTTCGTCGCCGACGGGGTCGAAACGCTCGCGCGCCTGCCTGCGCTCGAGTCGATCTACCGCAGCTACGCGTGGGTCGCACCGGTCCGGCCCGGCTCGATCCACCCCTGGCAGCTGCACGCGCTCGGCGTTCGCTCGGCCCGCACGGACGCGGCGCTGCACGCGGCCTCGCCGCTCTTCGACCTGGTGACGCCGATCGACGAGCTGCAGGCGGCCGCGGACTCGAGCCGCGCAGGCGCCCGCCGCCTGCTGCTGATCGGAGGCCAGGCAGCCGCGCTCCTGCTCGCGTTCGCGCTGCTCAGCGGTTCAGCGCTTCGCCGCGACCTCGAGGCCGCGAGGCGCCGGCTCAGCTGGGCCGGTGCAACGCGGGCCCAGGTCGTCGGGCTCACCGTCGTGGAGGCTGCGGTCGTGGCCGCGGTGGCGACCGTGATCGGGTTCGGGATCGGCGCCGCGGCCGGCGCGATCGTCGCCGACCGGGCCGGATCACCCCCAGGGGCGGTGCTGCGGCACGCGCTCCTGACTCAGGGCGGCGTCGCTCTCCTGGGCGCCACCGTCGCGGCGACCGCGCTGCTCACCCTGCTCGCCCTGCTCGTGCCCGGAGCGCGTCTCGGCAGGCTGACCGTAGGCCCGCTCGAGATCGGAGCCCTCGGCGCACTCGCTGCGGTGGGAGTCGGCTTCGCCCGTGGGCGTGCCGGCCCCGAGGAGCTGGCGGCGGGCGGAGGGACCGGTGCGCTCCTCGCGCTGCTGCCCGGGCTCGCGGCCTTCGTCGCCGCCGTCCTCTGCGCGCGAGGCCTGCCGCCTCTGCTCCGCCTCGCCGGCCGTGCGACGCGGCGGGCCGGCGCCCCCGTCAGGCTGGCCGTGCTCTCGCTCGCCCGGCATCCCGGGAGGAGCGCGCTCGCCGTCGCCTTCCTCGTCGTCAGCAGCGGGCTCGCGGCCTTCGCTGCGACCTATCGCGCGACGCTCTCCGGCAACCAGGCCGACGAGGCGGCATTCGCCGTTCCGGCCGACTTCGTCGTCGCCGAGGACTTCTCGAAGCTCTCCTACCCGCTCGAAGTCGCGTCGCTCGCGCGCTACCGGGCGCTCGCGCCGGGCGTGGCCGCCCTGCCGGTCCTGCGCCTGCCGGCCGATGTGGAGGGAACGGGACAGGGAATCGCGCCCACCGTCCTCGGCCTGCCGGCCGCCGAGTTGCCGAAACTGCGGGGCTGGCGGAGTGACTTCTCGTCGGAGTCCGCGGCGTCGCTCGCAGCGCGGATTCGCCCGGCCCGGCCGGTTGCGCTTCGTGGTGCACGGCTTCCTGCAAGTGCTCGGGAGCTGTCTCTCGAAGCCTCGGTGCGCGGAAACGCCGTTGCCATTTTCGCCAACATACAGTCCGAAGATGGAGGCTTCGTCGAGATCCGCCTGGGCGACGCCGGCCGGGTAGCGAAGATCCTGCGCGCCCGTCTGCCCGCGGAGGCGCGTGGCGGGCTCCTCGTCGGCCTTCGCATCGGCGTCACGGGGCCGCGAAACGCGGATGCGTTCGAGAACATCGGCAAGGGGGAGCTGACCGTTGGGCCTCTCACCGCCGGCTCGCTGACCGTCCGCTACGAGGGCTGGTTCGGCGTCACCGGTGTGCGGCGCCTCGGGGGCTCCCCGGTGCGGCTCCGCTACCTGGTCTCGAACCAGGTCTTCTCGCGCTTTCGGCCGGCCGAGCCGACCGACGGGAAGCCCGTTCCCGCGATCGTCTCGCCTGCGGTCGCCGAAGTGGCTGGCCAGGGAGGCACGCTGCCCGTCGACCTGGCGGGCCAGCAGCTGCTCGTTCGCGTCGTCGGGACCGCCGAGCGCGTGCCTTCCGTCGACGGGGACTTCGTGCTGATGGACGAGTCGTGGCTCTCGACCGCTCTCAACGCCGACACGCCGGGGGCAGGCCCCGTGCAGGAGATCTGGTTACGGACGCCGGCCTCGGACCGCGCTCGGGTCGCCTCGGCCCTCTCGCGGCCGCCGTTCGACACGCTCGAGCATCGCTCGCGGGTGGCCGTCGAGGCCTCGCTTCGCCGCGAGCCACTGGCGCGAGGATCGCTCTTGACGCTCGCAGGCGCCGCGCTGGCGGCCCTGGCTCTGGCGGTGGGCGGCCTCCTGCTGGCGCTCGTGAACGACCTGCGCGACGAGCGGGGGGAGCTTCTGGATCTCGAGATCCAGGGCGCGACTCCCGGAGTGCTGCGGCGTCACCTCCGGCTTCGGGCCGGGATCGTCGTGGCCGCAGGAGTCGCCGGCGGGCTGGCGCTCGGCGCCGTCCTCTCCGTGCTCGTCGTCGATCTCGTCGCTCTGACCGCAAACGCCGCGCTTCCCCAACCGCCGCTTCGGCTGTATGCCGACTGGGCCGTCCTCGGCATCGGGGCAGCGGCCTACCTGGCGGCGACTGCGCTCGTCATCGGCATCGCGACGTGGCTGCCGTTCCGCGACACGCGCCCGCAGGCCGTGCCGGAGGCTGCGTGAATCCCGCTGTCGAGGCGCGTGACCTGTTCCGTATCTACTCGACGGACGAGGGCGATGCGGCCGCGCTCCAGGGCCTGACGCTGACACTCGCGGACCGGGAGCTCATCGTCGTCCTCGGGCCGAGCGGATCGGGGAAGACGACGCTGCTCCGCATCCTGGCCGGTCTCGAGCGGCCGTCGGCCGGGATCGCGCGGGTCTTCGGCGTGAACGTGGGCCGGCTTCGGGGGCGACGGCTGGCCGCCTACAGAGCGGAGCTGCTCGGCTACGCCGACCAGCACTACACGCGTGCGCTCGCCCCCGAGCTGGAGGCGTGGGAGCTCGTGTCCGTCGGCCTCGGCCTGCGGGGAGTCGGCGCACCCGAGCGTGCCGCCCGCGCGGACGAGCTCCTGGAGCGGGTCGGCCTGCTCGAACGGCGCCGAGCGCGGCCGGCGGAGCTGTCGGGAGGCGAGCAGCAGCGGGTCGCACTCTGTGCGGCCGTGGCGGGGAGGCCGCGGCTGCTGCTCGCGGACGAGCCGACCGGCGAGCTCGACACGGCGACAGCGCACGAGGTCTACGAGCTCCTTCGCGAGCTGGCCCGCGAGGTCGGGTGCACGACGCTCGTCGTCAGTCACGATCCGGCCTCGGCGCGGATTGCCGACCGCGTCGTCCACGTGCGCGACGGGCGCGTCTCGGCCGAGGAGGGGGCGGGCGGCGGCGCCGAGTCGATCGTCGTCGCCAAGGGAGGGTGGGTGCATCTCGGTGAGGATCTGCTGCGGCGCGCGGGAATCGAGGGCAGCGCGAGCGCCGAGGTCGAGGGCGGCCGCATCGTCGTTTCGGGAACGGCCGCGAGCGGAACCGTGGCCGGCGTAGCGGAGACCACCGTCGTGCCCGTGCCGACCGCACCCTGGAACGGCGCGCCCGCTGCCGAGTTGCGTGCGGTCGGCAAACGGTTCGGGGAAGGGCGACCTGGCCAACTCGTCTTCGCAGGCCTGAGCGGGAGCTTCCGGCGTGGGAGGCTCGTCGCTGTCACGGGGCCTTCCGGCTCGGGCAAGACGACGCTGCTCCGCCTGCTCGCCGGTCTGGAGCGTGCGAGCGAGGGCGAGGTCCTGGTGCTGGGGACGAACGTCGCCGGCCTCGATCGCGGGGGGCGTGCGCGGTTTCGCCGCGAACATGTCGGCTACGTCGCCCAGGACCCGGAGCTGATTCCCTTTCTCGGAGTCCTCGAGAACCTCGAGCTGGCTCTCGAGCTGAGAGGGGTGGACGGCGGGCGTTCCGGACGGGCGCAGGAAGCGCTCGAGGCGGTCGGGCTCGGGGACCTCGCCGGGCAACGGGTCTCGCGCCTCTCGGCCGGCGAACGGCAGCGGGTGGCGGTTGCGCGAGCGCTTGCCACGCGACCGGCGCTCCTGCTCGCCGACGAGCCGACGGCGCGCCTCGACGGCGCGAATGCCGTCGGGCTGGCCGCGCTCCTCGGCGACCTCGCGCGGGAGTGGGGGACGGCCGTCGTCTGTGCGACGCACGACGATTTCGTGGTCGACCAGGCGGACGAGTCGCTCGTACTCGGCGCGTAACGGCCTCGAGCCGGAGGCCCCTGCGCCCGCCGTTAGGCTCCCCCGGGTGCGCGCCGAGATCGACAAGCGGGCCATGGCGGCGCTCTCCGCCGGCCACCTTGCCGTCGATTTCTCGAACGGCGCAGTGCCCGCGCTGCTGCCCTTCCTCGTCGACAAGTTCGGGCTCTCGTACACCCTCGCCGGGGTCGTCGTCCTCGCCTCGACCGTCTCCTCCTCCGTGATCCAGCCCCTGTTCGGCCTCTGGTCCGACCGCCGCGGCGCGATCTGGCTCTTGCCGACCGGCGTTGCGATCGCCGGGATCGGCATCGCGCTCGCGGCGGCCGCGCCGAGCTTCGGCCTGGTCATCCTCTTCGTCGTCCTGGCCGGGGTGGGCGTCGCCGCATATCACCCCGAGGGGTCGAAGTTCGCCGCCTACGCGAGTGGTCGCAGACGCGCGAGCGGCATGTCCCTCTTCGCGATCGGCGGCAACGTCGGCTATGCCCTCGGCGCGATCGCGGCCACGCCGCTCGTGCTCTGGCTCGGCCTGAAGGGCGGGCTGCTGCTGATGGTGCCCTGTCTCGCGATTGCCGCTCTCCTCCTCGCCGGCGTCCCCTACCTTCAAGGGTTCGTGCCGGAACCGCCGCGCGGGCGAGGCCACAGTGGGGACGACAACCGGGGCGCGATGGCCCTGCTCCTCGGCCTGGTCACATTTCGCAGCATCGCCTGGTTCGGTCTCGTCACCTTCGTTCCGCTCTGGGAGGTCTCGCTCGGCCACTCGAAGGCGTACGGCAACCACCTGCTCTCGGCGATGCTCCTCGCCGGAGGGATCGGGACCCTCGCCGCCGGGCCTGCGGCGGACCGCTTCGGGCGCCGGTTTGTCCTCCTGCTCAGCCTGCTCGCGACGCCGCCGCTGATCCTCGTCTTCGTGCTCGTGGGCGGCATCGCGGGCGCGATCGCGCTGGCACTCGTCGGCGCCTGCGTGATCGGCACGTTCGGGGTGACGATGGTGATGTCCCAGGAGTACCTCCCACGGCACATCGGCATGGCCTCGGGACTGTCGGTCGGGCTCTCGATCGGCCTCGGCGGGATTGCCGCGGTCGGCCTCGGGGCCCTCGCCGACTCGGTCGATCTGCGCACGGCGCTCTACGTCTGCGCGGCGGCGCCGGTGGCGGCGATCGCGCTCGCCGCCTTGCTCCCGGGCGACACGGTCCGAAGGGGGCTGGCGCCCGAGCTCGCGGCACCGTGAGATAGTTCCCTCGAGCAATCGAGAGGAGACGAGAACGTGGCCGACAGCGTGCAGGAATTCTTCGACGGGCTCTCCGCCCGCGTCGACGAGTCCAAGACGGCGGGGATGAACAACTCGTACGTGTTCGACATCGAGGGTGCGGGGACCTGGACGGTGAAGGTCGCGAACGGCGCGGTCAGTGTCAGCGAGGGTGCCGAGGACAGCGACGTCACGATCTCCACCTCGGAGGAGAACTTCATGAAGATCGTCCGCGGGGAGCAGAACCCGACCACGGCGTACATGTCCGGGAAGCTCAAGATCAAGGGCGACATGGGCGCGGCGATGAAGCTCCAGAAGCTCTTTTAGCCGATCAAGCACTACTTTCCCGAGTGGCTGCCGGAGGCCGCCGCGGGGGCGGCTGACTACGCGGGGCGGCACCGGCTCCGCCTCGACGAGCCGTACCCGTCGCAGGTCGGCTACGTCGTCCCGGCCGAGCTGCCCGACGGCACGCCCGCCGTGCTCAAGCTCAATCCACCGGGCGCGCTCGAGTCGGTCAACGAGGCCGAGGCGCTCGAGCACTACGGCGGCGCCGGCGCCGTCCGGCTCCTGGCCCGCGAAGAGCACACGCTGCTGCTCGAGCGCTGCCGGCCCGGCACGTCCCTCTGGGATGTCCCCGAGGAGGAGGGGAACCCGATCGCGGCCGGCGTTTTCAGACGCCTGTGGCGGCCGGCGGCTCCTGGGCATCCCTTTCGCACGCTCGCGGACGCCGCCGCGGAGTGGGCGACTGAGCTCGAGGCGAGAAGGGAAGAGCCGATCGTCCGCGTCGCGGTCGAGTGTCTCCGTGAGCTCGGGCCGACACAGGGCGAGCAAGTCGTCCTCCACCAGGATCTGCACGGCGGAAACATCCTGGCCGCGGAGCGCGACGGCTGGCTCGCGATCGACCCGAAGCCGCTGGTCGGCGAGCGCGAGTTCGACCTGGCGAGCCTGATCCGGGATCGCCGGTTCGCCTTCGACGAACGCCTTCCCAAACGTCGCCTCGATTTCTTCGCCGGCGAGCTCGGGCTCGACCGGGAGCGCGCGAGGGGCTGGGCGATAGCACACGCCGTTGCCTGGGGAAGCAACGAGGCGATGCTTGCTTCCGCGCGGGCTTTGCTCTAGGTCATTCCTCGAGCTCGACCAGGAGCGCGCCGCCCGCGACCTGATCGCCCTCCGCGACGTGCACTCGCCGCACGACCGCTTCGTACGGCGACACGAGCGGCGTCTCCATCTTCATCGCCTCGAGCACGAGCAGCGGCTGGCGTGCGCGCACACGGTCTCCCTCGCCCACCAGGACGCGAATCACGGTTCCCGGCATCGGCGCGGTCAGCGAGCTCGACTCCGCGGCGCTGCCCGCGCCGGCGGCGGCTGCACGATCGACGTCCGGCGGCGCTTGCGGCGCGGGTGCGGGCCGGTTCAAGCGCCAGGGCCCACGCCAGGGGGCCGCCGCCGTCCGCACCGGGGTCGGCGTCAGCGGCGGGTTCTCGACGAGGAAGGCCGTGGTCGTCCGGCCGGCGCGCACCTCCGGGTGCCCGACCAGCCAGCGCAGGAACGGCAGATTCGTGGTGACGCCGGCAACGTCGGTCTCCGCGAGCGCCTCGCGCAGCCGGTCGAAGGCCTCGTCGCGCGTCGCGCCGTGGGCGATCAGCTTGGCGATCATCGGGTCGTAGGCGACGCCGATCTCGTCGCCCTCCTCGACTCCGGCGTCGACGCGGATGCCCTGGGGCAGCCGTAGGCGCTCGATCCTGCCGGCCTGCGGGAGGAAGCTGACGGGGTCTTCGGCGTAGAGGCGCACCTCGACCGCGTGGCCCAGCAGGCACGGAGCCGCCTCGACGGGCTCGCCTGCGGCGACGGCGAGCTGGAGCTCGACGACGTCGACGCCGGTCACCGCCTCGGTCACCGGATGCTCGACCTGGATCCGCCCGTTCAGCTCGAGGAAGTAGAAGTCACGCCCGTCGAGCATGAATTCCGCGGTGCCGGCGTTGCGATAGCCGATCGCCCCGGCAAAGCGGGTCGCTGCAGCGAGGAGGCCCGAGCGGAGCTCCGGGTCGAGGGCCGGCGACGGCGCTTCCTCGAGGACCTTCTGGTGGCGCCGCTGGATCGAGCATTCGCGCTCGAAGAGGTGGAGGACCGAGCCGTCGGCGGTGCCGAGCAGCTGCACCTCGACGTGTCGCGGCCGTTCGACGTAGCGCTCGCAGAAGACGCGGTCGTCGCCGAACGCAGCCTTTGCCTCTCGTTGTGCGGCCGCCAGTGCCTCCTCCAGCTCACCGGCCTGCCGCACGACGCGCATTCCGCGCCCACCACCGCCGGCGGCGGCCTTGACGATCAGCGGGAACCCGAGCTCGTCGGGCTCGCCGCCCGGGGCAACGGGCACGCCGGCCTCGACCGCGATCCGTTTCGCCTCCAGCTTGTCGCCGCCCAGGCGCAACGCCTCCGCCGGCGGCCCGACCCAGACCAGCCCCGCCTTTTCGACGGTCTCGGCGAAGGACGGGCTCTCCGCGAGGAACCCGTAGCCCGGGTGGATCGCGTCCGCGCCGGACTCACGCGCTGCGCGGATGTGCGCGGCCGCGTCGAGGTAGCTCGAGATCTCGACGACCTCGTCGGCCGACCGGGCGTGCAGCGAGCCGCGGTCGTCCGGGGCGGCGACGGCGACCGTCCCGATTCCCAACCGGCGGCAGGTTGCGAAGACGCGGACCGCGATCTCGCCGCGGTTCGCGACTAGGAGGCGCTCGATCGCCATAGCGCTGCAAAGGTAAACAGGCAAAGCCCGGCGAGCACGAGGTACGGGACGGCGTCGGAGGTCAGGTCGGCGAGCGCACCGCTGCCGGATGAGCCGATCGCCTGTCCCGGCGCCCAGGCGAGATTCATCAGGGCGAAGGTGTATCCGTAGGTCAGGCCGCGCGCCTCGGCGATGTCGGCGAGGTGTGACATCGCCGGTGTCCAGAAGCTGCCGAACGCGATTCCGGCAGCGACGATCAGCGCCGCGAGTGCGAAGCGATCGTCCGGCCAGGGCAGGGCCGAGACGACGAGGGACGAGGCGATCAGGCCCGCACGGATCGGCAGCAGGCGTCCGCGACGATCCGACAGGCGCCCGAGCAGTGGATTGACCACGGCTTCGAAACCCGCTGCGACGAGGAACGATCCTCCGATCAGCAGCGAGCCGCCGCCCAGGTGGTGGAGGCGAAGGGGGGCCAGCACCGAGAGCGTTCCGAAGAGCAGCGCGGGCAGGGTGACGAACCAGATCCCCGCGGCAACCGCGGGGCTCCGGACGGCCTCATAGAGGGCGGTCAGCGGCTGCGACTCGTGGCCCGAGGGCCGGGGTGTCGATGCGGCCCAGACGGCGAGCGCGAGTGCGATCCCGCCCACCGCGGTGAAGGCCCCGACCGTGCTCGTCGCCGATCCGATCCAGCCGAGAACGGGGCCGAAGAGCGCGCCGACGATGGCGGACGCCATGGCCGTTCCGATCAGCTCCCCACGCCGCGCGGCCGGAGCCGCTCCCACGAGCCAGGCGAGGCCCGCCGTCCAGGCGCAGGCGCTCGCGAAGCCCTGGGCGAGCCTGGCCGCGTCGAGAAAGACGATCGAGTCGGCGAGCCCGAATGCGAGGGTGGTTCCGGCCATCATCACGAGCCCGGCGATCGCGGTCGCGCGGGGGCCGAAACGGCCGGTCGCGAGCCCGCTCGGCAGGCCGCCGATCAGAGCGCCGGCTGGATACGCAGCCGAGAGCACGCCGGCTCCGAGCTTGGAAAGCTCGAAGCGATCGGCGTAGTGCGGCAGCAGCGGCGTCAGCGCCGTGAAGAACATCGTGTCGACGAAGACGATCGCCCCGACGAGCGCCAGCAGCTTCTTCATGCGGCGAGGAGGCTATTCGCGCCAGGCAGGCAGGCGCTTTTCGAGGAAGGCCCGTAGGCCCTCCTGGCCTTCGTCGCTGGCGCGCCGCTCGGCGATGCGCCGTGCCGTCTCCGGTCCGTCGGGGCGTTCGAGGACCAGGCGCTTCGCGGCCCGAACGGCTTCGGGCCCCGCCGAGAGGATCTCGCCGATCAGCCGCTCGACCGTCCCGTCCAGGTCCTCGGCGACCTCGTGAACGAGGCCGATCCGAAGCGCGCTTTCGGCGCCGAAGCGCTCACCGGTGACGAAGTACCGCCTGGCGGCGCCCGGCCCGATCTTCGCCAGCGCGAACGGTGAGATCACGGCCGGGACGATCCCGAGCTTCACCTCCGAGAAGGCGAAAACCGCGTCGGGCGCCGCGACGACGATGTCCGCGGCGGCGACCAGCCCGCAACCGCCGCCGAGGGCGTACCCCTGGGCCCGGCAGAGTACCGGTGCGGGACACGATTCGATCGACTCCAGCAGGCGGCGGAGCCGCAGGGCGTCCTCGACGTTCTCGTCGTGCGAGAGGTCAACGGAAGAGCGCATCCACTCGACGTCGGCCCCGGCGCAGAAGCTTTGTCCCTCGCCTGCAAGGACGACGACTCGGGCGTCCCCGACGTCAGCGAACGCCTCGCTGAGCTCGGCGATCAGCGCCGCATCGAAGGCGTTTCGCCGCTCGGGCCGGGCCAGGGTGAGGCGGACGACGCCCCCGTCGCGCGCTCGGCGGAGTGCGCTCAGGAGCCGCCGCTCGGCAGCTTGGCGAGGAGTGCCTTCAGGGAGCGGAGCACGTCCGCCTCGTCGTGGCCGAAGTCGTCCAGGTAGGAGTGGAGCGCCTCGCGCAGGAGCCGCAGCTCTTCCTCCGTGAGCTCGATCGTGTGCATGCCGAGAAGCCTACGCTCTCCTCGGTCCGTTTTAGAACGGACCTCGCGGCTCGTAGCTGCCGGGCCGGGCGCCGACGGCGACCATCGTCAGGCCGTCAGGCCCGGCGACGGGCAGGCGAACGAAGCGCACCGCCCCGGCCGGCCCGGCCGGGGCGATGTCGTCCAGGTGCACGACCGTATAGCCCACGTCCGTCTCCTTCCAGTCGTCAAGACACATCCGCGGCCGGCACGTACCGGCCCGGCCGCGGATCGTACGGACAATTGCCCTAGCTCTGGGTGAGAGTCCCGACCTTGATCGCCGCGATGCGGATGTAGTTCGCCGTGGGCGAACCCGCGCTCGACTGGCACTGCAGATCGGCGGTTCCGGTTGCCGTGTAGTCGTTGGCGACGATGTTGCTCGTCGTGTCCGGCCCTCCGGAGATGTTCACCTTGCTCTCGTCGATCGATCCCCCAGCGACGAGGCGGCACGTGATCGTCGAGGCGGCACCGTTGAAATACGCCTTGGCCGAGATCACGTACTTCCCGATCAGGGAGATGCTCAGGCTCGCGATCGTCGTGTTGCTGGTCGTGACCGTGACCGGCCCTATGACCGACTTGGTGAACGCGTCACTCGGGCCTGCCGCGCCCACTGCGCCCGCTGGCCCTGCCACGCCTACGGGGCCTGCGGGGCCGGCCGGGCCTGACGGCCCGAGCGAGCCGCGTGGGCCGACGGGGCCGCGGGCTCCACGTGCGCCACGTGCGCCTGCCGGGATCTGTCCAGGTCTGAAGTCCTTCTTCAGGAGCGAGAAATCGATCACCTGAGCACTCCCGACACTGTTGGCCGGCGCGAGCGCACTCACGGCGGCGACGCTCGTTCCCGCGAGTGCCGCGAGGAGCGCGACGCACGCGACGATCAGCGCGGGCGAGAGCTGGAACCGTTCGAGCAAGCGCATAGATCCTCCTGGGATTGTCGTTACCGGGCGTTGTCTCTACCGGGCGATCTAAACGGTACGGCGTGAACCGGATCCTTCAGAAAACGCTTACATGCGGAAAACGCCGAAGGTGGTCTCGGAAATCGGCGCGTTCAGCGCCGCCGAGATGCCGAGCGCGAGAACGCGGCGGGTGTCGAGCGGATCGATGATCCCGTCGTCCCAGAGCCGGGCGGTCGAGTAGTACGGATTGCCTTCCGCCTCGTACTTGGCGCGGATCTCGTCAGGGTCGGCGTCGCCCACCATCGTCAGCACCGTGGCCGCCTGCTCGCCGCCCATGACCGAGATCCGGGAGTTCGGCCACATCCAGAGCTGGCGCGGCGAGTACGCACGTCCACACATCCCGTAGTTGCCGGCCCCGAACGACCCGCCGACGATGACCGTGAACTTGGGCACCTCGGCGCAGGCGACTGCCATCACGAGCTTGGCTCCGTCCCGGGCGATGCCACCCGCCTCGTACTCCTTGCCGACCATGAAGCCGGTGATGTTCTGGAGGAAGACCAGCGGCATCTTCCGCTTGCAGGCGAGCTCGATGAAGTGCGCGCCCTTCTGCGCCGACTCGGCGAAGAGCACGCCGTTGTTGGCCAGGATCGCGACCGGATAGCCCTCGATCCGCCCGAAGCCGCAGACGAGCGTCTCGCCGTAGAGCGCCTTGAACTCGTGCAGGCGGCTGCCGTCGACGATGCGGGCAATCAGCTCGCGGGCGTCGATCTGCTGGCGGAAGTCCTCGGGAATCAGCCCGTAGAGCTCGGCGGCATCCGCCGCCGGCTCCTCCGGCACTGACGGCTCCCAGGGCGGTTCGGGCGGTGAGTAGTTGAGGTGCCCGACAATCGAGCGGACGAGCGCGAGTGCGTGCTCGTCGGAGGTCGCATAGTGGTCCGCCACCCCGGACTGGCGCGCATGGACGTCCGCCCCGCCGAGCTCCTCGGCCGTGACGTCCTGGCCGGTCGCCGCCTTCACGAGCGGCGGGCCGCCGATGAAGATCGTGCCCGTCCCGCGGACGATGATCGTCTCGTCGCTCATCGCCGGGACGTACGCGCCGCCGGCGGTGCACGAGCCCATGACGGCCGCGATTTGCGGGATGCCGAGCGCGGACATCCTGGCCTGGTTGTAGAAGATGCGGCCGAAGTGGTCGCGGTCGGGGAAGACGTCGGCCTGCAGCGGCAGGAACGCGCCCCCCGAGTCGACGAGATAGATGCACGGGAGCCGGTTCTGCTCGGCGACCTCCTGCGCCCGGAGGTGCTTCTTCACGGTCAGCGGGAAGTAGGTGCCGCCCTTGACCGTCGCGTCGTTGGCGACGATCACGCACTGGCGTCCCTCGACGACGCCGATGCCCGTGACGATCCCGGCGGCCGGTGCCTGACCCTCGTACATGTCCCAGGCGGCTAGGGCGTTCAGCTCGAGAAAGGCGCTGCCCGGGTCGAGCAGGCGATCGACCCGCTCGCGGGCGGTCAGCTTGCCGCGCGAACGGTGGCGCTCCGTGGCGCGTTCACCTCCGCCTTCGGCCACCTGCGCGGAACGCTCCCGCAGCTCGTCGACGAGCGCCTGCATGCGGGCGCGCCGCTCCATGAACTCCCCGGAATGCTCGATGCCTGACGCGAGCACGGCCATGCGGCGGAGCCTAGCGCCGGAGGACTACGTCAGAGCGAGGAGGGTCTGGCGAAACGGTGGCTGAGCCGCCGGGCCGCGCTGGGACGCGTGCTGCGGTGTCCTCAGTCGCCCACGTACTTAAGTTCAGTACGTGGGCTCCCTGCGTCCTTGCAGCACACGTCCCATCGCACCCCGGACGACGAGCACCGTTCCGCCAGACCCTCCTAATTCGGCTTGCAGACGTTGTCGCTGAAGGACTGCTGCTGTTCGGCGTTGGCGGCCTGGTCCTTGGCCGGCGGGCCAGCGTGGGGGCACCGGCAGCACCGAGCACCTTCCAGCCATACTCAGCCGGCCGATGGTCGCAGGTCGACTCGGTCTGGTTCTTCCCGCCTGCCTGGGCGTCGTCCTCGGCGCGTGCGGGCACCGGAGCTCCTCGCTCTCCCCGACGATCCGGTCGATCGACCGGACGCTGCCGGCGAGCGCGGTCGGACGCGACTTTCCGTTCGCGCGAAACGGCTGCATCGAAGTGCCGCTCGGGCCCGGCGTCGGCACCCGCCGTTCCTGTCGCCTCACGCCTGCGCAGCGTGACGGCCTGCCGCGCTCACCCCGGACACCGGTTCACCTCGTCGCCGAGCTCTCCCTCGCGCGCCCGCAGAGCCTTTCGCAACACGCCTTCTTCGCCGACTTCGAGTCGAGAGGGCTCGGGACGTGCTTCACGATCATCTTCGCGATCGCCCTGGATCCACCCACGTGCGACGGCAACCGCCGCTGCGCGGCGCTCTGCGTCCGCTATTTCTCCGAGGGCAGGACGTCACAGCTCGGAGGCCGTGCGACGGGCCGGTACACGCTCGTCGCGGGGACGGTGCCGAGCAATGCGAAGAACGTCCGCCTGGTGTTTTCTGACGGAAAGTCGTTGACCTATGCCCTGCGAGGACCGTTGGCGAAGGACTTCCCCGGCCGGCGCATCTTCATCGCCGATCTCGGCAGACGGCCGAAACCCGCGCGCGTCGGCGTCGTGCCCTAGCCGGACGGCCGTCTGTAGGCCGGGAAGAAGCCGTCGTAGCCGACGGATTCCGCACCCGTCAGCTCGAGGTAGCGGGGCACGTCGTGGACGGCCTTTCCGAACCATTGTTCTCGCAGCGGTCCGGGGGCAAAGCGCTGCTTGAACTCGAGCAGCGCTCCACCAGCTCCGCCGATGCCGGAGCCGAGATGGAAGAGCTCGAAGCCGTGTTCCCGGCCGAGCTTCGCGGCCGTGTACATCAGCAGGTGGCTCGCACCGAGAAGACGGCCTTCGTGCGAGCTCGCTCCCAGGTGGTAGTGGAGCCAGGGCGGGGTGGCGAGGCAGAGCACGCCGGCGACGAGGGCTTCCCCCACACGGGCCTCCAGGAGCACGAGGCGGTCGCCGAGCCCGGCGAGGGCCGTCCAGTACGCCCGCGGAAAGAAGTAGTAGTCCTGAGCGCCGGCGCGGCGCATCGTCTCGTCGTACAAGGCCGCGAAGCCCCCGAGGTCGCTTGGTGACTCCCGGACGACGACCTCGATCTCCGTGCGCTCCGCCTTGCGCACCAGGCGCCGGTGGTGGCGATGCATCCCCTCGAGGAGATCGCCTTTCAGGGGCCATGCAACCGAGCCCTCGACGGGCTCACGCCGGAAGTTCGGCCCCGCGTAGCGGTAGTTCTCGAAGAGCGGGTGGAAACGAATGAACGTGGTGACGACGCCCTTCTCCGCACACCACTGCTCGTACAGCTCGTAGAAGCGGCCGACCGGCGGGGCCGCACCCGCGCCGAGGGGGCCGCCGTAGCCGATCGGCGTCGCCGCATCGCAGCCGCCCCCGGCGATCTCGCGCACCAGGCACGCAAACACGACGTCGCCTCCCTCATCGGCCAGGTGGAGGTAGGTGGGCCGAGCGTCGTCGGGCAGCGCCGCGGATTCCACGAACGGCCGCAGGTAGTAGGCATCGGCGCACCCCAGCCGGTCGAGAAGGCTGTCCCACGTCCCCGGGTCGGCCTCGAGGCTCACGTTGGCAGCCCGCCCCGAAGCCCGAGCCGGACGACCTCCGCGTAGGCGCGCGCCCGGTCGCGGGCAAACGGGAGCCAGGCCACGGCCCGCATCGCGCCGAGCACGACCACGGCCGTGCGGAGGACGAGCTGCTGCGAGCGCGGCTTGTGCTTGGCGAAGAAGCGCAGCAGGCTCCGGTAGCGGCTGAGAATGACCTGGGGCCGGTTCCACTTCCCCCACGAAGCTCCGCCCACATGCTCGAAGACGGAGTCATGGACGTAACCGATCGGCCCGCGGGCGCGGAGCCGGAGGAGCAGATCGACGTCCTCGAACCAGAAGAAGAACGCTTCGTCCATCCCGCCGACAGCGTCGAAGTCGCGGCGCGGGACGAGCAGGCACGCACCTGCCGGCTGCACGTCGATGTCCTGCGTGCGGGCGAAGTCGAAGCCGGCCACGTGGGCACGGCGCGAGACCGGGTTCGACGGCCAGTACCGCTCGAGGCCTGTGAGGAGCGCGAGCTGCTGGGCAAGGGTTGGATAGGAGCGGACGGCGAACCCGAGTTGCGGGTCGTTCGTGCCGACGTCGACGAGCAGTCCGGAGGCGGCGACGTGCTCGGGGTGGGTGCGGGCGAAATCGACGAGGCGCTCGAGCGCCTCCGGCCGGGCGAAGACGTCGGTGTTCAGGATCAGGATCCATTCGGCGTCGCCCGAGGCCGCGCCGCGGTTGACCGCAGCGGCGTAGCCGAGGTTGGTCGCGCTCCGAATCAGGTCGACGTCCGGGAAATCCGCGGCGATCGCGTCCGGCGAGCCGTCGGAGGACGCGTTGTCGACCACGATCAGGCGCACCGGGGTGTCCGCAGCCACGGCGGCCGCCCGCAGCGAGCCGAGGCACCGGAGCGTCAGGTCCTCGGTGTTGAAGCTGACGATGACGACGTCGAGCCCGCCCGGCACGCCGGGACTCTACGCAGGCCCGCAGCCCACCTCGCCCCGGTCAAGCGCAAGTAACACAGTGTTACAAGGTTCCCGGTTGCCGCTTTGCACCGGGCTCCGGGACTTTGCAACACTGTGTTACAAGCGTCTTTAGGGCTAGGGGCCGCCTCGCACGTAGATGATCTGGCCCGAGACGAACGACGCGTCGTCCGAGCAGAGAAAGGCGATCACCGATGCGATGTCCTCGGGCTGGCCGACGCGCCGGAGCGGGATCTGCTCCTTCGCGAGCTCCTGGAACTGGTCGAAGTCGAGGCCGACGCGCTCGGCCGTCTGTGCCGTCATGCGCGTGACGACGAAGCCCGGCGCGACGCAGTTCACGTTCACGCCGAAGGGCCCGAGCTCGATCGAGAGCGTCTTCGTCATCCCCTGGATCCCGGCCTTCGCGGCTGCATAGTTCGTCTGCCCCCGGTTGCCGAGGGCGGACGTCGACGAGATCAGGACCATCTTCCCGCTCTTCTGTTGAACCATCGGCGCCTGCCCGGCCTGAGCCGCGAGGTAGGTGCCGCGGAGGTGAGTGCCGATCACCGCCTCCCAGTCGTCGTCCGAGAGCTTGTGGATCAGGTTGTCGCGGATCACGCCCGCGCAGGTGACGAGGATGTCGAGCCCGCCGAGCTCGTCCACCGTCTGCTTCACGGCCGCCTCGACCTCGTCCCGCTTCGTCACGTCACAGCGGATCTGGAGCGCCGGCCCCTCGCCCTCGAAGTCGAGGTCCGTGACGGCAACCTTGCCCCCCTCCTCCGCGAACCGTGCAGCCGTCGCCGCGCCGATTCCGCGCGCGCCGCCCGTGATCAACGCCACCTTGCCCTCGAACCTCATCCGATCTCCACCTCCGCTTCGCCTGTGGTCACTTTTTCACCTGCCTGGTTCTCGGCCCAGAGGTCGAGCACAACGCGGCCGTCCGCCACTTCACGCACCACGCCACGGCAGGTCAGCTCGTCGCCCGGCCGAACCATGGCCGCGAAGCGCACCTTCAACCGGCGCACGTTCTGCGGCCCCGCGATGCCCGCCGCATACTCGCCGAGGAAGCCCATGCTCAGCATGCCGTGCGCGATCACGCCGTCGAGGCCGACCGCCCGCGCGGTCTCGTCGTCGGTGTGGATCAGGTTGTAGTCGCCGGAGGCGCCCGCGTATTTCACGAGCTGCACCTTCGTGACGGGCTCCTTGCGGAGCGGCGTGAGCTCGTCGCCGGCCTTCATCGCACCAGCAGCGTCGAGCGCGCCGTGAAGACCCGTTCGCCCGTGTCGTCGCGTCCCTCGATCTCGGCCACCACGAACGTGGCCGTGCCGACGCGCGTCTCCTTCTCGGTCACGTTGGCGATCCGCGCGACGCACGTGATGCGGTCGCCGGCGCGGATCGGGCGCTCGTACTCGTACTCCTGCTCGCCGTGCAGAAAGCGCGCGGGATCGAGGTCGGCGAGGCCGGGGACGGCCATCCGGAACGTCGTCGGGAACGTCGGCGGGGCCGCCAGCCCCTCGCCATAGTCGGGATGAGGGTCGCCGATCGCCAGGGCGAGCTTGACGACCGCGCCCCTCTCGACCTCGAAGGTCTGGGGCGCGGATTCGGCTCCGATCAGTGCGGCGTCGACGGCGGGCACGGAGGCGTACGCTAGTCGCCGTGGAAGGCAAGCGCATCGAGATCCGCTGGCGCGACCTGGACGCGCTCGGACATGTCAACCAGGCCGTCTACCACACGTTTGTCGAAGAGATCGCCGACGACTGGTTGCGGCAGGTGCTGGGGCTCGAGGAAGGACGGATCTGGGACTACGTGCTCGCGCGTTCGGCAATCGACTACCGCAGCGAGCTCAGGTTCGCCGACGGTGCCGTCGTCGGAACCTGCAGCGTGCTGAAGGTGGGCACGTCGAGCGTGACCGTCCGCTGCGAGCTGCAGGCGGAGGACGGCCGGCTGGCGGCGGAGATCGAATCGGTGATCGTCGCCTGGGATCCGGCGACACGCCGGTCGCGGCCGATCGCCGACGACGAGCGGACAAGGCTGGAGGCCGCGTCGTGAGCGAGTTCCAGGGCAGCAGCGTCCAGAACTCGATCTACGTCTCCGGGGAGTGTCCGTGGCCGGTGTCCGCCGAGGAGTGGGAGCGTCTCGCCGAGGAGAAGCTCGACCGCGATCGCTTCGGGTACATCGCCGGCGGAGCGGGCGCCGAGTCGACGATGCGGGCCAACCGCGAGGCGTTCGAGCGGTGGCGCATCCGTCCGCGGATGCTGACCGGCAACGTCGAACGCAACCTCTCGGTCGACGTGCTCGGAACTCCCTCGCCCGCACCGTTCCTGCTCGCGCCGGTCGGCGTGCTCTCGATCGCCCACCCGGAGGGCGAGGTCGCCGCGGCGCGCGCGGCCGCCTCGCTCCGGATCCCCTTCATCCTCTCGAGCGCCGCCTCGCACTCGATCGAGGAGATCGCCGAGGCGATGGGCGACGCGCCGCGCTGGTTCCAGCTCTACTGGATCAACGACCGGGAAGTGGCTGCGAGCTTCGTCGGCCGCGCCGAGCAGGCCGGCTATGCGGCGATCGTCGTCACGATCGACACCCCCATCCTCGCGTGGAGACCACGCGATCTCCGGAGCTCCTACCTCCCCTTCCTGAGCGGCGAGGGCTGCGCCCAGTTCTTCAGCGACCCGGTCTTCCGCGCCCGGCTCGCCCGCCCGCCCGAGGAGGACCTGCTCACCGCCGCGGCGACCATGCTGATGACGTTCCCGAACCTCGCGCTGACCTGGGCCGACCTGGCCTGGCTGCGCGAGCAGACCGCGCTGCCGCTGCTCGTCAAGGGCGTCCTCACGGCCGAGGATGCGCTGCTCGCACGGGCTGCGGCCGTCGACGGCGTGATCGTCTCCAATCACGGCGGCCGTCAGGTCGACGGCGCCGTTGCCTCGCTCGACGCGCTCGTCGAGGTGCGCGAGGCGCTTGGTAGCGAGGCGACGATCCTGGTCGACGGCGGGATCCGCCACGGCGCCGACGTTCTGAAGGCCCTCGCGCTCGGAGCGGACGCCGTCCTGGTCGGCCGGCCGTACGCGTACGGCCTCGCGGTCGGCGGCCAGGAGGGCGTCGAGCAGGTGCTGACCCATCTCTGGGCCGAGACCGACATCACCCTCGCGCTGGCCGGTAGGAAATCAGTGAGCGAGCTGGACGGCGAGTTCCTCGCGAAACGCCCGGTCTAGCAGCTCGGCGTACTGCGGGTCCTTCTCCGGCGCGTAGTCGCGAAGCAGGTGGCGCCGGAGGTGCAGCTCGGCCAGCGCCTCCTCGCCTTCCCTGAAGAGCAGCGCGGTCTGGATCGCCCGCACGAGCCGGTCGAGCTGCCGGCGGAAGTGGAGCGGGTCGATTTTCCGGATTGCGTTCCCGACCTGATTCAGGGCGTGATCGACGCGATCGTCGACGCCTCGCGACCGGTCGAGCACGAGCTCGAGCGTTCCGTATTTCTCCAGGTCGCGCGCCACCTGGGCGCAGAGAACGTTGTGCGTCCCCTCCCAGCTCTCGAAGACGACCGAGTCGCGGTAGAGGCGGGGGAGAGGCGAGAAGTCCTCGATCGTCCCGTTGCCCCCGAGAACCTCGATGCCGCGGCGTGCCACACGGGTTGCGGCGAGCGAGGTCGAGAACTTGTTCGCGTTGACGAGGATCCGGTGGTAGGCGGCGTCGTCGGGCTCGGCCGAGTCGACCAGAGAGGTCAGCTCGAGCGTGGAGAGAAGCGCTGCATGCTCCTCGCTTCTCATCACCGCCAGGTTCTCGCGGACGAGCGGGAACTCGTCGATCGGCTGCCCGAAGGCCTCGCGGAAGGCAGCGAAGCTCGACGCCTCGAGATAGGCCCGGTGCATGAGCCCGGTCGAGCCGAGGGCGTTCAGCCAGCGAGACGTGTTGAGCACGACCCCGGCGGCGATGCGGAACCCGTCCTCGGGCGCTCCGATCGCGTAGCCGAGCGCACCGTCGAACTCGATCTCTCCGGTCGCCATCGCGACGGTGCCGAGCTTGTCCTTCAGGCGGCGGATACGGAAACCGTTCGGCCGGCCGTCGACGACGCGCGGCACGAGAAAGCAGCCGATGCCCTTCGTTCCCGCCGGCGTGCCCGCCGGCCGAGCGGTGACCACGAACTGGTCGGCGTCGGCGACGGAGCAGAACCACTTCTCGCCGGTGATGCGCCAGACCTCGCCGTCGGGCTCCGCCGCGACGGTGTTCGAGCCGACGTCGG
This sequence comes from Gaiellales bacterium, assembly GCA_038237665.1. Classification (GTDB taxonomy): domain Bacteria; phylum Actinomycetota; class Thermoleophilia; order Gaiellales; family Gaiellaceae; genus JBBRYK01. The sequence goes on from JBBRYK010000003.1 coordinate 68,297, forward strand.
AGCCGCCCTGCGCCTCGGTCATGAACTGCGAGCCCCGCTCGCTTTCGAGCAAACGTGGCAGGAAGCGGTCGCGGAGCGCGGGGGAAGCGTGCAGGCGAAGCGCGCGCACGAGCCCGGCCGTACACGCGACGGGGCAGGCATGGCCGCCCTCGCCGGCGTGCGAGAGCAGGTAGAAGAGCGCGGCCTGCTCGAACGGTGGCGCTCCGGTGATCCCGGAGACCCAGACCGCTCGTCCGGTCTCCGCATACGCCGGGTCGAAGCGGACCTCGCTGCCTTCGGCCCGAGGCCCCTCACGCTCGAGCATCCGCACGGTCGGATCGATGTCCTTCGCCACGACCGCCCCGAACGCCCGGAGCCGCGGCTCGAGCTCGTCCCACGGTTCAGCGGCCAGACGCGCGCGGAGCGCGCGTCCGAGGTGCGGTGACGCCGCGTAGAAGTTGTCCGTCCGCGATTCCTGCCAGCGCTCGAGCGCCTCGCGTCCCTCGCTGTTCACATTCCGACTGTACTCGTGCAAGATCGACCCGTGAAGAACCGGCAGATCACGCTTGCGGCCCGCCCGGAGGGCGAGCCCAAGGAATCGGACTTCGAGCTCGTCGAGACCGACGCACCCGAGCCGGGTCCCGGCGAGGTGCTCGTCCGTGCGCTCTATCTCTCCGTCGACCCGTACCAGCGTGGGCGGATGAGCGAGGCCCGTTCCTATGCCAAGTCGCTCGAGCTCGGCGACGTCGTCACGTCGCAGACCGTCGGCGCGGTCGTGAAGAGCAACAGCCCCCGGCTGCAGGAGGGGGACGTGGTCCTCGGCCAGCTCGGTTGGCAGGAGTACGCGGTGCTGCCCGCACACCAGCTGCGGGTCGTGCCGCCGGGTAGTCCGCCGACCACCGCGCTGCACGTGCTCGGCACCACGGGCCTGACCGCGTACTTCGGCCTGCTCGACGTCGGGAAGCCCAGGCCGGGCGACACCGTCGTCGTCTCGGGCGCTGCGGGCGCGGTCGGCCAGCTGGTCGGCCAGATCGCGAAGCTCCAGGGCTGCCGGACCGTCGGCATCGCCGGGGGGCCGGAGAAGGTGCGGGACCTGACGAAGGAGTACGGCTACGACGCCGGCATCGACTACAAGGGCGAGGACGTCAATGCCGCGCTGAAGGCCGCCTGCCCCGACGGCGTCGACGTCTACTTCGACAACGTCGGCGGTCAGATCACCGACCTCGTCCTCCTGCGCCTCGCGCTTCATGCCCGCGTCGTCGTCTGCGGCCAGATCTCCCAGTACAACAACCAGAAGCCCGAGCTCGGCCCACGCAACCTCGGGCTGCTGATCGTCCACCGTGCGCGGATCGAAGGCTTCCTGGTCACCGACTACATGCACCGCGTGGACGAGGCGATCGGAAGGCTCGCGCGCTGGCTCGCCGAGGGCAAGCTCCGCTACAGCGAGCACGTGACCGAGGGGATCGAGAACGCGCCCCGCGCCTTCATCGGCATGCTCCGCGGCGAGAACAGCGGTAAGACGCTCGTCCAGGTCGCGGCACCGGAGTAGGCTCCGCACATGGAGCTTCGCGACAGCCCCGAAGAAGCCGCCTTCCGCGCGGACGTACGCGCCTGGCTCGAGGCGAACCTCCCCGAGGAGCTGAAGGGGAGCCGCGGCGGGGCTGCCCGCTTCGAGGGCCCGGCGATGCGTGAGTGGAGCCGGGCCATGTCCGACGCCGGCTACGCGGGGCTGACCTGGCCCAAGGAGTACGGCGGCGGCGGCGCGCCCTACAGCCACCAGGCGATCGTGCTGGAGGAGTTCGCGCGCGCCGAGGCCCCGCAGCACGTGGGCGTGATCGGCCTCGGGATGGCGGGGCCGACGATCATGGTTCACGGCACCGAGGAGCAGAAGCAGCGCTACCTGTCGAAGATCCTCTCGGCGGAGGAGATCTGGTGCCAGGGGTTCTCGGAGCCCGGCGCCGGCTCCGATCTCGCGAGCGTCCGGACGAGCGCGGAGCGGCGCGACGGAAACTTCGCCGTCAACGGCCAGAAGGTCTGGTCGTCGTTCGCGCACATCGCCGACTGGTGCATCCTCGTCACGCGAAGCGAGCCCGGCTCGCAGAGCCATGCGGGTCTCACGTACCTGGTCGTGGACATGCACTCGCCCGGCGTCGAGGTTCGGCCGCTGCGGCAGATCACCGGCGAGTCGGAGTTCAACGAGATCTTCTTCACCGACGTCGAGGTGCCGGTCGAGAACGTCCTCGGCGACGTCGGAGGCGGCTGGCAGGTGGCGATGACGACGCTCCTGCATGAGCGCGGGACGCTCGGCTTCGCCCTCGCCGGGGTGCTCGACGTGGCAGTGCGGAAGCTGATCGCCCTCGCCAAGGAGAAGGACGTTCAGGACTCGCGCCTGCGCGACAAGATCGCGCAGGAGTGGATCGAGCTCCAGGCGCTCAAGCTGACCAACTCCCGCTCGCTGACGAAGCTCGTGGAGACGGGGATTCCGGGCCCGGAGGGCTCCGTCTCGAAGCTGCACTGGTCGGAGCAGAACCAGCGCCTGACGAAGCTCGCCCTCGAGATCCTCGGCGACGGCAACGGCGACGCGCGGGACTACTGGCGCCACCAGCAGCTGCGGAGCCGCGGGAACACGATCGAGGCGGGAACCTCGGAGATCCTCCGCAACATCATTGCCGAGCGCGTGCTCGGGCTCCCGAGGTCGCGATGAGGTTCGCCTTTACCGAGGAACAGGAGCAACTGCGGCGCGAGGCGCGGTCGTTGCTCGAGGGACGCGAGCCGACCTGGCAGGAGCTCGCAGACCTCGGCTGGCTCGGCGTTTCGGTGCCGGAGGAACAGGGGGGCGCCGGCCTGGGGTTCGTCGAGGAGGCCGTGCTGGTCGAGGAGCTCGGGCGCGCTCTCTATCCGGGCCCGTACTTCGCGACCGTGACGCTGGCGCTCCCGGCCCTGCCGCCGGAAGGACGGGCGCAGGTCATGCGCGGCGAGCGGACGTTCACGCTCGCGCTCGACGGGCAACCGGCTCCCGATCGCGACCGGGTCGACGAGGAGACGACGCTCGAGGACGAGGACCTCCGCGGCAGGATCCGGACGCGGGCGTTCGCCGCTCTGGCGGCCGAGGCGGTGGGAATCGCGCAAAAGGCGCTCGAGCTCGCGATCGAGCACGCCAAGACGCGCGAGCAGTTCGGCAAGCCGATCGGCATCTACCAGGCGGTCTCGCACCCGCTCGCGGACACCTACCGCGAGACCGAACTGGCACGCTCGCTCGCCTACTGGGCCGCGTGGTGTGTGGCCGAGGGCGACGAGGACGCCGAAATCGCGGCTGCAGCGGCCAAGGCCTACGCGGCGGAGACGGCGGTCGCCGCCTGCGAGCGTGCGATCCAGATCCACGGCGGCATCGGCTTCACCTGGGAGCACCCGCTGCAGCGCTACTACAAGCGCGCGCAGTGGATCGAGTCGTTCGGCGGCTACCCCGCGGCGCAGCGCGCCGAGGTCGCCGACCGCCTGTTGGCTTGAGCTCGGTCCTGATCACGGGCGCGTCGACCGGGATCGGGGCGGCGTGCGCGAAGCGGATGGCAGCGCGGGGCTGGGATGTCTACGCGGGCGTCCGCAAGGCCGGAGACGCGCCCGAGGGGACGCAGGAGGTGCTCCTGGATGTGACCGACGGGGAAGCGATTCGCGCGGCCACGGAGCGGATCGACCGGCTCGACGGCCTCGTCAACAACGCCGGCATCGCCATCGCCGCTCCGCTCGAGTACCTGCCGCTGGACGAACTGCGCCGGCAGCTGGAGGTCAACGTCGTCGGCCAGCTCGCCGTGACACAGGCGTTCCTGCCCGCGGTCAGGCGCGCGAAGGGGCGCATCGTCTTCGTCGGCTCGATCGCGGGCAAGAGCGCGCTTCCGTTTCTCGGCGCCTACGCGGTCTCGAAGTTCGCGCTCGAGGCGCTGACCGACTCGCTGCGCGTGGAGGTCGGGCCGGACGGGATCCAGGTCGCGATCGTCGAACCGGGCACGATCGCGACGCCGATCTGGACGAAGCCGCAGCCGGTCGCGGATCAGCTGCCGCCGGAGGCGGCCGAGCGCTATGGGCGGCGGATGGAGCGATTCCGCGCCGTTGCCGCGGCTCGCTCCGCCCGGGCCGCGCCGGCCGAGTCGGTGGCCGAGGCGATCGAGCACGCGCTCACTGCGACACGTCCGAAGACCCGCTATCTCGTCGGCCGCGACGCCAAGCTGCGGGCCGGCCTGGAGCGCCTGCCCGACCGGGTGCGCGACCGCGCCGTCACCAAAGCGTTGCTCGGAGGCTGAGACACTCGTAAAGTCAGGCCCATGAAGGGCCAGATGATGGACTACCAGCTGACGCTGCCGACACTGCTGCGGCGCGCCGAGACGTTCTTCCCGCAGAAGCAGATCGTCACCCGGCTTCCGAACCGGAGCTTTCATCGCTACACGTTCCGCGATGCGTGCCGCCGGGCGCGGCAGCTCGCCGTCGCCCTGCAGAAGCTCGGCGTCGAGCCTGGCGATCGTGTCGCCACGCTGGCCTGGAACCACTACCAGCACCACGAGTGCTACCTGGGCATCCCGTGCGGAGGGTTCGTGCTGCACACGCTGAACCTCCGCCTGCATCCGGGCGACCTTGCGTACATCGCGACCCATGCGGGCGACAAGGCGGTGATCGTCGACAGGAGCCTTGTCCCCCTGCTCGAGCAGTTCAAGGACGAGACCCCGATCGAGCACGTGTTCGTGGTCGAGGACTCGTACGAGGATCTCCTCGCCACGGCCGACCCGGACGACTGGCGCGACCCCGAGCTGGACGAGAACGACGCCGCGGCGATGTGCTACACGAGCGGTACGACCGGCCGACCGAAGGGAGTCGTCTACTCCCACCGCTCGACGGTTCTGCATACGTTCGGCGTCTGCTCCGGGGCGCCGCTCGGCCTGCCGCTGTCTGAGGCCGACACGTTCCTGCCGGTCGTGCCGATGTTCCACGCGAACGCGTGGGGCTACCCGTACCTGGCCACCATGCTGGGATCGAACCTCGTCTATCCGGGCCCGCACCTCGACGGCACCAGCCTGCTCGAGGCCTTCGAGCAGGAGCGGGTGACCTGGACGGCCGGCGTGCCGACGATCTGGCTCGGGATCCTCGCGAACCTGGAGGCTGAGCCGGGGAAGTACGACCTCTCCGCTCTCAAGGGCATGCTCTGCGGCGGCTCGGCACCGCCGCGCGCGATGATCGATGCGTACAAGCGTCACGGCCTGGCGGTCGTCCACGGCTGGGGCATGACCGAGACCTCGCCGGTGGCGTCCGTTTCCGACCTGCCCGGCGAGCTGAAGAACGCCGAGTGGCCCGAACAGCTCGACTACATCTCGCTCCAGGGCATCCCGTTGCCGTTCGTCGAGGTGCGTGCACGCGGCGAGGACGGGAGAGACGTGCCCTGGGACGACGAGACGATGGGCGAGCTCGAGATCCGAGGGCCGTGGGTGGCATCGTCCTACTACGACACCCCCGAGCAGGCCGACCGGTGGACGGAGGACGGCTGGTTCAAGACCGGCGACATCGTCACCATGCACCCGAGCGGCTTCATCCACATCCAGGATCGGTCGAAGGACGTGGTCAAGTCGGGCGGCGAGTGGATCTCGTCGGTCGAGCTCGAGAACGCCTTGATGGGGCATCCGTGCGTCGCGGAGGCAGCGGTGATCGGGATCCCGCACGAGAAGTGGTCGGAGCGGCCGATGGGCGTGGTCGTGCTCCGCCCGGGCCAGACCGCGACCGCGGAAGAGCTGCGTGAGTTCCTGGCGCCGAGCTTCGCCAAGTGGTGGCTGCCGGACACGTTCGAGTTCGTCGACGAGATTCCCAAGACGGCGGTCGGGAAGTTCCGCAAGACCGCGCTGCGGGAGATGTTCATCCGCGAGGGAGCTTCGACCTCCTGAGCACCGCGGTCTTTGCCGAGACGGCCGAGCATGGGCTCCTCCGCGAGTCGGTTCGCCCGCTGGCCGCCTCGTACGGGCACGCGTACTACGTCGAGCGCTCGCGCGCCCGCGGTCAGATGAACGAGTTGTGGCGCGAGCTCGGCGAGCATGGGTTCCTCGGGGTCAACCTTCCGGAGGAGCACGGCGGCGGCGGTGCGGGCATGAGCGAGCTGGCGATCGTGGCCGAGGAGTGCGCCCGCGCCGGATGTCCGGTTCTGTTGCTGGCGGTCTCGCCGACGATCTGCGGCTCGATCATCGCCCGGCACGGGACGGCGGACCAGAAGCAAGAGTGGCTGCCGGCGATTGCGTCGGGCGAGCTGACGATGGCGTTCGCGATCACGGAGCCGGACGCCGGTTCGAACTCCCATCGGTTGTCAACCATGGCAACAAAGGATGGCAACGAGTGGCTCCTGAACGGGACGAAGCAGTTCATCTCCGGGATCGACGAGTCGCAGGCCGTGCTGGTGGTGGCACGGACCGGGGAGGAGGGGCGGCTCGGCCTCTTCGTCGTCGACACGGACGCACCGGGCTTCTCGAAGCAGGAGATCCCGGTCGAGATCGTCGCCCCGGAGAAGCAGTACACGCTCTTCTTCGACGACGTGCGCTTAGGGGAGGACCGGCTGGTCGGCGAGGCGGGCGAAGGGCTTAAGGCCGCGTTCGCCGGGCTGAACCCGGAGCGGATCATGGGCGCCGCGACCGTGAACGGGATCGCGCTCTATGCGCTCGAGAAGGCCGCCGGCTACGCGCGGGACCGCGAGGTCTGGGACGTCCCGATCGGGTCGCACCAGGGGGTCGCGCATCCGCTGGCGAAGGCGAAGATCGAGGTCGAGCTCGCGCGCCTGATGACGCAGAAGGCCGCCGCGCTCTACGACGCGGGAGAGGATGCGGGCGAGGCTTCCAACATGGCCAAGTACGCGGCCGCGGAGGCGTCGCTCGGCGCGCTGGACACGGCGATCCAGACCCACGGCGGCATGGGCCTGACGTCGGAAACCGGTCTGGCCGACCTGTGGTTCGCGGCGCGGCTCGTCCGCACGGCTCCGGTCAGCCGCGAGATGATCCTGAACTACGTCGCGCAGCACTCGCTCGGGCTGCCGCGGTCGTACTAGGTTCGTATCCGGGCGTCATCCGGCCCGGCGGAATTTCACATCAGGCACGCCGACCCGGATCAGGCCTCTGCGGCGGCCGCGCGAAGGGCAGCGACGTACTCGCTTGCCGTCCTGGGCCGGCGGATGGGATCCTTCTCGAGCGCGCGAAGCACGGCGAGGCCCACGGCAGGAGGGACACCGGCCTTTTCCGTTAGATCGGGCGGCTCCTCGCTCAGATGGGGGAGGCCGATGTGCCTTTTGCTCCATGTCAGTTCCAAAGCCCTGTTGTCCAGGGAAAGCGTGAACGGGAAAATGTCAGGTATGAACCGCAACCCCTGTGGCGGGTATCTGGAGCTCGACCTTTGCCAGGAGCCTGGTCAAGGGCCAGGGGACGTGGCGAACTCGTGCTCGACCTCGTCGACCAGCTGTTCGTGTAAGTCGAGCAGGCGGCGGAGGAAGTCAGCGACGAGTAGCAGGTACTTGGCACGGTGAGGCAGGTCTCTCGCGGCTCGCTCCGAGTCATCGAGGCGCTTCCGGAGCTCGGCGATGTCGTCGCGCAGCGTCGCCAGGCTCTCCCGCGTGACGTCTTCGCCGACGAGGTCGCAGATGAGCAGGCGGAGGAGCGCCTCGCTCTTCACCGGCGTAACC
>JBBRYK010000004.1:0-72643 GCA_038237665.1 Gaiellales bacterium
CGACACGACCGGGGTCGAGCCCGACTTCTCGCTCGTCAAGTCGAAGAAGCTCGTCGGCGGCGGCGAGATCACGATCGTCAACAAAACCGTGCCGATGGCGCTCGAGAAGCTCGGCTACGCGCCCCCGCAGGTCGACGAGGTCGTCGCCTTCATCGACGAGCGCAACACGATCGTCGGCGCGCCCAGCGTGAAGACCGAGCACTACCCGATCTTCGACTGCGCGATCGGCGACCGGGCGATCCATTACACCGGCCACGTCCGGATGATGGGCGCCGTCCAGCCGTTCATCTCGGGCGCGATCTCGAAGACGGTCAACCTGCCCGAGACGGCCACGGTCGAAGAGGTCGCGGGCCTCTACCTCCAGGCGTGGGAGCTCGGCGTCAAGGCAATCGCGATCTACCGCGACAACTGCAAGGTCGCACAGCCGCTCTCAGGGAAGTCGGACAAGGCCGCGGGCCCGGTGTTCGCCGGCGTCGCCGCGCCCTATCCGCAGCGCCACCGCGTGCCGGAGGACCGGAACGAGGTCGGCCGCAAGTTCCAGGTCGGCGAGTACGAGGGCTACATCCACGTCGGCCTCTACGAGGACGGCACGCCCGGCGACATCTTCTGCGACATCGCCAAGGTCGGGACGACGCTGCAGGGCCTGATGAACTCGCTGATGATCTCGGTCTCGCTCGGTCTGCAGTACGGCGTGCCGCTCGAGGTCTATGTCTCGAAGTTCTCGCACATGCGCTTCGAGCCCGCGGGCCTGACGAACGACGCGGACATCCGCGTCGCCAAGTCGATCGTCGACTACATCTTCCGCTGGATGGGCAAGAAGTTCCTCACCACCGACCAGCAGGAGGAGGCGGGGATCCTGTCCGCCGACGTGAAGGCGCGGCTGGCGGAGCGCTACGCGAACACCGGCTCGGAGGCCGCGGTGACGGATCCGACGGTTCCGACGCCGACGCCCGGCCAGACGGCGCTCTTCAACGCGTTCGAGGACGCGCAGGAGTGCGCCAGGTGCGGCGGGCGGATGGTGCGGACCGGGAGCTGCTACACATGCCGCGACTGCGGGACCAACACGGGCTGCAGCTAGCGGTTCGAGTTCGACCAGCTCGCTGACGTCGCTGATGCGGCGCGGGGGCAACATCTACTACGCGGTCGCGCCGTCGAAGCTCTACGCCGAGCCGAAGCGGCTCGAAAAGCTCGGCTACGTCAAGTCGAAGAAGGCGCCCGGCAAGACACGGGAGCGCACCTTCTACACCTTGACGAACAAGGGGCTCGAAGCGCTGAAGCGCTGGGCGGTCGAGCCGTCCCCGCTTCCCCGCATCCAGAACGAGGCAATCGCCCGCCTGATCTCCGGCGACATCGTCGCCGACGACGCGAAGCTGCTCGAGGGACTGCGCGCACTCGGCCCCGCGATCGAAGACCAGGAGTCGCGCCTGGACGAGGCGCGCGAGCGACTGGCGTCCCTCCCGCACCGGGAGCGCTACCTCCTCCTGACGATCTCGCTCGCTACGAAGTTGCTCGAGGCCCAGCGCGAGTGGCTGGCCGAGGTCGAGCGCGAGCTCGGTCAGCCCTGATCATTTCGTTGCGCAACGAACGACGGGAGGCCCGCACGTGGCGGCCTCCCGTCGGTTGCGCTTCGGCCGCGCCTCGAGCGCGGGGGTGGCTTCAGCGGACCCTCGTCCATTCGCCGGTGAAGACTCCTCCGCGCTGGCTGCACGGGTCACGCCCGACCGGCGCGAGCGTGAGTGTCCCGCCGCTCACAGACCACGAGTACGTGGCCTGCGGCCCTCCGGGGCCGCACCACCAGCCGCCTCCGCGCGCAATGTGCAAGTTGGGTGGGCCGGTTGTGACGGCACCGTAAACACTGAAGGTGCTCGATCCGGCCGTGTAGTCATCGACGAGGATGTTGCCGGCTCCGGTCTGAGGACTCGTCGCGGGATTGAACTGGCCTGGGAAGTGGTCCTCGATCCATCGCCCGTCGAAGACGATCGTCCACGTCCCCGCGGGAACAGGGTCGCCGGGAAAGGCCGGATCGGGAGGGACCGGCTCCGGGATGTTCCGCTGCCAGGCTCCCGCGAGCGTGGCGGGCGGCTCGGGTTCGGCGACGACGCGTGCGACGACGGTATCGGTGGCTTTCGCGCCACTGGAGGACGTCGCGCGGACGGTGAAGCGGTGACGTCCCGGACTAAGCCAGGAGGTGACCAAGTACCCGCCGTCGTCGCTGTAGCTGTAGGGCGCGCTGTGTTCGATCCAGCGGACCGTGCCGTCGATCAGGAAGGCGACTTCGCTGACCTGGCTGCGTGGCGGGGCCGGGTAGCCGAGCCAGTGGATCCGGTGCGGGAGGACCGTCTTCCCGTCGAGGGAGGACCTGACTTTGAAGCCTTTCTTCGCTGGTGTCGCGGCGGCGGATGCCAGGCCGACGAGCAGTGCGAGGCTCGCGACCACCACGAGCGACAAGTGTTTCTGCATCGCTGCACCTCCTTTGGTTCCGATGGGCCGCGTCGAGGTTGCAGCCGAGGGCTTGCAGAAACCTGGAAATCGCCTTGCACCGGTGCTTTGCTACTCGAAGGTGGAGTTCGCAATCCTTGGGCCGGTCGAGGTGCGGGTCGACGGCCGCACGCTCTCACTCGGAGGCGGAAAGCAGCGTGCGCTGCTCGCGGTCTTCCTGCTCCACCCGAATGAAGCAGTCTCGCGTGACCGCCTCATCGACGCGCTTTGGGGCGAGCGTCCTCCGGCGAGCGTGCACCAATCGCTCGACACGTACGTCTCGCGCCTGCGGCGGGTGCTCGGTCGCGACCGGATCGTTCGGCGGCCGGGCGGATACGCACTGATCGTCGAGAGCGGCGAGCGCGACCTCGACCGGTTCGAAGAGCTGGTGCGTGCCGGGCGAGCAGCGGCCGCGGCCGGGAATGTCGCCGCCGCGGCGTCGAGCCTAAGCGCTGCGCTTGAGATCTGGCGCGGGCCGGCGCTCGAGGACGTCCTCTACGAGCCGTTCGCCTCCGCCGAGGCGAAGCGGCTCGAGGAGCTTCGGCTCGTCGCGCTGGAGGAGCGGTACGACGTCGATCTCGCCGCCGGAGCCGGGCCGGAGCTCGTGCCGGAGCTGGAAGCGCTCGTGCGTCAGCATCCACTTCGAGAGCGCGTCCTGGCCCAGCTGATGACGTCGCTCTACCGCGCCGGTCGCCAGGCGGAGGCCCTCGCAACGCTCCAGTCGGCGCGTCAGCGGCTGGCGGGAGAGCTCGGCCTCGAGCCCGGTCCGCAGCTGCGCGACCTCGAGCGCCGGATCCTCCAGCACGATCCGAGCCTCGACGGCGGTCGTCGGGGATCGCTACGACCGCGGCGCATGCCGCGGCGCCCGCTCCTTGCGTTGGCGGGCGTGGCCGTCGTCGCCGCCGCGGCGCTCGGAGCAATCCTCGCGACGGGCAAGAGCGGCGAGCCGCGCGCGGGCGCAGATCAGGAGAATCGGCTGCTTTCGATCGGAACGAGTTCGCACAGCGTGCGCGACACCGTCGGTCTCCCCGGTCCGCCTGCGGCCCTGGCCGTGGATTTCGGCTCGGTGTGGGTGGCAGACCCGACCGGTCAGCGCGTCATCCGCATCGACCCGGCTTCCGAGGCCATCGCGGATCGCATCGACGTCGACGGTCAGCCCGGAAGCCTCACGACCGGCGGCGGATCCGTTTGGGTATCCAGCACGCTCGGCGGCCGGATCAGCCGTGTCGATCCCGAAACCGGCGGCGTCACGCAGAAGATCCGCCTCGGCGGCGCGAACGCGGCGAACGTCGCGTTCGGCCAGGGTGCCGTTTGGGTGGCCGACTCCACCGACCACGCGCTCCTCGAGGTCGATCCCGAGACCGGTTCCGTTCGCCGCACGATCACGCTCGACCTCGCGCCGACCGCCTTGGCATTCGCCGGCGGCGCAATCTGGGTGGCGGGCTACGAAGCGGGGGTGGTGGAGGAAATCGACAGCCGTTCCGGCCAGGTCATCACCAACGTTGCGGTCGGGCAGGGCCCCGTCGCAGTCGCTGCGGATCATCACGGCGTGTGGATTGCAAACAGCCTGGACGCCACGGTGTCGCGGGTCGATCCGGCGACGGGCTCCGTCCGGGCCACGATTGCGGTCCCGAGTGGACCCGCGGCGATCGTGGCGACCGCCGAGTCGGTTTGGGTCGCGAGCGCGGATGCCGGCGTCCTCTCGGAGATCGACCCGCACCGAAACCTCGTCGTCTCGTCTCGACACGTGGGCGGACGGCCGGCGGCCCTCGCCTCCGCCGGAGACCGCATCTGGATCGGCTCCAGCGCACTCGGTGAGTCACATCGCGGCCGTACGCTCACGCTCGTACGAACGGGGCGGTTTTCGACGACGGATCCCGCCTTCGCGCTCGACAGCGCCTATGCATTCACCCGGCTGGCGTACGACACGCTCGTCACATTCCAGGCAGCCGCCGGCCCGGCGGGGCTCCGTCTGCTGCCCGACCTCGCCGTCGCGCTCCCGAAGCCAACCGACGGCGGCAGCACCTACGCGTTTCGCCTGCGCCCTGGCATCCGTTACTCCAACGGGCGTCCCCTCCGAGCCGGCGACTTCCGCCGCGCGATCGAGCGGCTCTTTCGCGTCAATTCTCCCGGTGCGAACTACTACTCCGCGTTGGTCGGCGCGCCTGTGTGCGAGCGTCGGCCGCGAAGATGCAAGCTCGCGCAGGGCATCGAGACCGACGACGCTGCCGGGACGGTCGTGTTCCGGCTGCGCGCGCCGGATGTGGACTTCCTCTACAAGCACGCAGTGCTCGGCTTCGCAGCTCCCATCCCGCCGAGCACTCCCGACCGCGACGTCCGCGCGGACGAGGTGCCCGGTACCGGCCCCTACCGTTTCGGAACGGCGAACGGCCGCGAGTTGCGGTTGGTGCGCAACCCATTCTTCCGCGAGTGGTCTCACGCTGCCCAGCCGGCCGGCAATCCCGACGTGATCGTCTGGCGCTCCGTACCGACGCGCCGGCAGGCGGTCTCGGACGTCGAAGCGGGCCGAGCGGATTGGCTGTTCGGGCTCATCCCGGCGAGCCAGTTGAAATCCCTGCAGCTCCGCAACCGGTCGCAGTTACACGCGAATCCGGCGCCCATCGTCGACTTCATTCACCTGAACACGCACCGGCGGCCGTTCGACAACGTGCGCGTTCGCCGCGCGCTCAACTACGCCGTCGACCGGGCGAAGATCGCCCGCTGGTACGGAGGCCCACTCGCCGCGACACCCCTCTGCCAACCGCTCGCCCCCGGCCTGCTTGGTTATCGGCGGTACTGCCCGTATACGCGCCATCCCCGGCCCGACGGACGGTGGTCCGGCCCGGATCTGGCGCGAGCGCGGCGTCTCGTCGGGGCATCGGGGACGATCGGCGAGCGGGTCGACGTCTGGGGCACGAGCGACAGCGTCGGCGTGCCGCGCCAGGTGCCGACGTACATCGCCCATCTGCTTCAGACCCTCGGTTACCGGGCACGGCTTCACCTGGTCCCCTCCTCGACGATCACACTGAGGATGCGGAAGGGCCTGCAGTTGACGGTCGACGGCGACTGGCTTCCCGACTATCCCGCACCATCCGCGTACCTTCCGCAGTTCTTCGGCTGCCACGGGGGCGCCGGCAACGGCTACTTCTGTGACCCACAGCTCGACCGCCAAATGCGCAGGGCCGCGAGCCTGCAGCTGAGTAGTCCAGCGCGAGCGGCGTCGCTGTGGGCGGCAGTCGACCGGCGGCTCGTCGACGCAGCCCCGTGGGTGCCTACCGTCAACGTGCACGTCACGGAATTCGTCTCGAAGCGCGTTCGGAACTACCAATTCAGCCCCGTCGGTGGCTTCATCGCCGATCAGGTCTGGCTGCGTTGACGTCGAGCAGTGGCACTGGCACTCGACAGCGCCAGCGATTCGGCCTCGGCCGCCCAGCAGATACGCGGGGTCGGTTTCCGCTGGTAACCGCGCGGTACGACCAGAGGCGTGTCGTTGCCCTTACAGCGACTGCTTCTGCTCGCCGGCGCGCTCGCCTTCTTCGCGGCCGGCTGCGGGAGTAGCGCCAAGCTAAGCGCGAAGGCCCTTGCCAAACAGGCCGACACGCTCCAGGCCTACGCGGCCGAAGGGGCGTTCCTCTCGGGCGACGCCGCCACGGGCAAGACGACCCGCATCTTCACCCGCGTCCACGCCTCCGAGCTCCACGACGCCGCCGCCAGGGCGCAGCGCTCGTTGAGCAAGGCCACGACCGAGCCTGACCTCGGCGTCTACCTCCGTCGCCTGGCCAGGCTTGCGACTCGCACGACCAACGACCTCGACCGCCTCGGCGACGCCTCCAGGAACGAACAGCGGAGCCTCGCAGCCGACCTCGACGCGGCCGCGAAAGAGATCGAGCGGATCGGTATGGCGCTCAAATGAACATGAAGAACTTCCTCGCGATCGCGCTCGGGATCCTCTCAGCGATCGGGGGGTTCGTCGACATCGGCGACCTCGTCTTCAACACCCAGGCCGGTGCCACCTTCGGCTTCCAGCTCCTGTGGGTCGTCGTGATCGGCGTCGTCGGGATCGTCGTCTACTCGGAGATGTGCGGTCGGGTGGCGGCCGTGTCGAAGCGCCCCGTCTTCGACCTGATCAGGGAACGTGTCGGCTTCAGCGGCGGCCTGACCACGCTGATCGCCTCCGAGGTCGTCAACCTGATGACCTGCGCGGCCGAGGTCGGCGGCGTCGCCATCTGCATCCGGCTTCTATCGGGGTTGCCCTACCGGCTGCTGATCGCGATCGCCGTGATCGGACTCGTCGTCTTGACCTGGAAGCTGCCGTTCGAGTGGATCGAGCGGCTCTTCGGCTACCTCGGGCTGTGCCTGCTCGTCTTCGCCGTGACCGCGGTCAAGCTCCACCCGAACTGGCACCACGTTGCTCACGGCTTCGTGCCCGGGCACCACGCCGGCGGCAGCCTGTCGGTCTACCTCTACTTCGTCGTCGGCCTGCTCGGAGCCGCAATGACACCGTACGAGGTCTACTTCTACTCCTCGGGCGCCGTCGAGGACGGCTGGAGCCCGCAGGACCTCAACCTGAACAAGGTGACCGCGATGATCGGCTACGGCCTCGGCGGCTTCCTCTCCTTCGCGCTGATGATCGTCGCGGGCGTCCTCTTCCTGCCGCGGGGAATCTCGCCGGAGTTCCTGGGCACGACCGCGCTGGCGCCCGAGCACGTCCTCGGCCAGACCGGCCTGCTGCTCGCCCTGGTTGGGATCATGTTCGCGGTCGGCGGTGCCGCGATCGAGACCTGCTTCTCGGGCGCCTACAACCTCGCCCAGTTCCTCGGGTGGCGCTGGGGCAAGAAGGAACGGCCGGCGCGCGCCTCCCGCTTCACGCTGTCGTGGCTGATCATCTTTGCCCTGGCTCTCTGCGTCGTCATGACCGGCTACGACCCGGTGAAGCTGACGGAGTACTCGGTGATCTTCTCGGTCGTCGCGCTGCCCCTGACCTATCTGCCGATCCTGCTCGTTGCGAACGACCGCACGTACATGGGCGCGAAGGTGAACGGAACGCTGGCGAACGTCTTCGGGGTTCTCTACTTCGCCCTTATCCTCGCGATCGCGGCCGCGGCCATCCCGCTCATGCTGATCACCAACGGAGGGCAGGGATGAGCGAGCCGATCATCCTCGACATCGCGCTGGGGCTGCTCGACCACCAGCTGGTCGACAGGAACGGCGAGAACTGCGGCAAGGTCGACGAGCTCGTGCTCGCGGGAGTGAGCGAGGGCTCGCCGGAAGTGGTCGAGATCCTCGTCGGCGGCACGGCCTGGCGCTCCCGCGGCCTGATGGGCAGGATGGCGTCACGCTTGGCGGGGAATGCGGTGCACGTGCCCTGGTCGGAGGTCGAATCCGTTACGTCCGTCGTCAAGCTGAAGCGCACGGCCGCCGAGCTCCGGCTGAACCGGGGAGACGAGCGTTGGGGGAGGATCGTCGCCAAGCTGCCGGGGGCGACCTGATGCGCTTCGGCGAGCTCCTGAACCGGAAGGTCGTCACCGAGTCCGGCGAAAGCCTGGGCCGCGTTCACGACCTGCGCGGCGAGATCGTCGGTGAACACCTCCGGGTGACCGGCCTGATCGCCGGCAAGCTCGGCCTGCTCCAGCGTTACGGGATCGGGACGTCCGGCAGCATTCGTCCAGATACCCCCGCGTGGCACGGGCACCCCGTGATCCCGTGGGAGCGGGTCGTTCGCGTCGGCCGGGAGATCGTCGTGCGCGACTAGATTTCGCCCGTGAGCCAGCGGGAGAGATATGACGCCGTTGTGCTCGGTGGCGGCACGGCGGGCTGCGTGCTCGCCGCGCGGCTGAGCGAGGAACCGAGCCGCTCCGTTTGCCTCGTCGAGGCCGGTCCTGACTATGGGCCATACGACGGCGGCCACTGGCCCCGCGACCTGCTGGACGCGCGCCAGCTCGCCTTCTCGCACTCCTGGGAAACCGACCGCGAGGACCGCTCCCAGCTGCGCGCGCGCGTGATCGGAGGCTGCTCGGCCCACAACGCCTGTGTCGTACTGGCGGGCAGTCCCGCCGACTACGACGAGTGGGGCTCGGGCTGGGCGTCCGCGGAGTTCGAGCCGTATCTCCGCCGCGCCCGAGCGCAGATGCAGGTGCGCGTGCTCGCGGAGGACGAGCTCTCACCGTGGCACGGCGCCTTCGCCGCCGCCGGCGGCTCGGACACCTGCATCCATCCGGTCAACGCCGTCGGCAGCGTCCGCTGGAACCTGGCCTTTTCGTATCTCGATCCCGCACGGGAACGGCCGAACCTGACGATCCTCGCGGCCACGCTCGTCGACCGCATCGAGCCGGAGACCGGCCGGGTCCTCACCGACGCCGGCGAGCTCACGGCCGGCGTCATCGTCCTGGCGGCGAGCGCCTACGGGACGCCGGGCATCCTGCTCCGCAGCGGCCTCGGGCGCGACTTGCCGGTCGGAGAAAACCTGATCGACCA
The DNA here is from genome assembly GCA_038237665.1 of Gaiellales bacterium. Lineage (GTDB taxonomy): Bacteria > Actinomycetota > Thermoleophilia > Gaiellales > Gaiellaceae > JBBRYK01. The sequence goes on from JBBRYK010000004.1 coordinate 8,953, forward strand.
CGTCGGTGTCGGCTTCGGTTACGAGCCGACCGAGCTCTGCCGGGACGAGACGGTGCGCTTCGAAGCGGAGCGGCCGCTGTTCATGGCGGCGGTGACGGTTCGTGCCCGGAGCGGAGATCTGTTCCTCTTCCCGGCCGCCGATCCCGGCTGCGAGATCAGCGCCGCCGTCTTCGTCATGAAACCGTTCTCGCGTGGCCGTGTTTCGCTGACCTCTGATGATGCGCGGGCGCCGCTCCGGATCGAGCACGGCTTCCTCTCGGACGAGCGCGATGCGGAGACGCTCACCGAGGGAGCCGAGGAATTGCGCCGCTTCGTCGCAGGCGAACCGATCAATCGTTACGCGGCGCGCGAGACGCGGCCCGGCGCGGAGGTCGACGTCGGCACGCACGCGCGCACGACCGCCCGCGGCTTCTTCCACCCCGTAGGCACTTGCGCGATCGGATCGGTCGTCGACGAGCTGGGCCGCGTCTTCGGCTTCGACAACCTCTACGTCGGAGACGCCTCGATCATGCCGACCATCCCGCGCGCGAACACAAATCTGACGACGGCTGCGATCGCCGAACGCATCGCCGAGGTGATCGCCGCGGCCTAGGCGCGATGAAAGCCGCCGGGCGTACGAAGGCCGTAGCCGAGCGCACGGTCGAGCGCGATGTGGAACGCCCAGGCGAACGCTCCGATGAAGAATCCGAGCGGGAGTACGAAGGATGCAAGCGCTGCCAGGATCACCGGCCCCCAGAACCGATGCACCAGGTTGTAGAGCCGGACGGCGCGCGGGTGGATCTGCCCCTGCTCGAGCCCGCCCGCAGCACCGAAAAGGAGCGTGAGATCCGGCCCGAGGCCGAAGACGCCGATCTGCCAGTAGCCGGTCCCGTGCTTGATCGTCTCCAGCACGATGCCGACGAGGAGCAGCGCCGCGAGCGCCCCGTACGCGATGCGCCCGACTGCGCCTCGACGTTCGACGGCGACGACGCTCAACGGGCTTCGACCCGCTGTTTCAGGGCCTCGTTCATGGCCTCGAAGCCCCGCCTGGTCTGCTCGAGCATCTTCTTGCCGAACACCGGCACGAGCACGCCGCCGAACCGCTCCGCCTGGGTGAAGCGGACGCGTCCTTCGCCGGCCGGCTCGACACGGAATGAGTGCCCGCCGTCGAAGATCCCGGGCACGAGCAGCCGGCCGAGCCAGCGCAGCTCGCGTTCCGGCTCAACCTTCAGCACGGTGGGCTTGAAGGTCATCCCCGGCCGCCGGGCGGCTCGATCCTGGGATAGGAGCCGAAGTCGGTGAGGATTTCCCAGACCCGTGCGGGAGTCGCGTCGATCTCGATCTCTGTGCTGAGCTCTTTCATCGGTCTCTCGCGTAGACGCTAGCACACACCGATACGCTACGTATCGTTTCTTGCGCAGAAAAACGGCGGCCTCGGATCACAGGCATTCTGGAGGCATGGCCGAGCAGCTAACCCGAGCGCAGCATGCCCAGCTGGCCGCCGAACTGGCCGAGCTGGAGGGGCCCAAGCGGGCCGAGGTGGTCGAGGCGATCAAGGTGGCGCGCGGGCACGGCGACCTCTCGGAGAACTTCGAATACCACGCCGCCAAGAACGAGCAGGGGCTGCTGGAGCGGAGGATCACGATCCTACGCGGGAAGCTGGAGGGCGCCGTGATCGTCGAGGACGGGAACGCCGACAGCGTCTCGGCCGGCTGCAAGGTCGTGGTCGCGGACGAGGCCGGCAACCGGATCGAGTTCGAGCTTTCCAGCCTCGGCGGAGCCGGGACGGTCTCCTCGTCCTCGCCGCTGGGCGGCGCTCTCCTCGGGAAGAAAACCGGTGACAGCGTGGACGTCGCCGCTCCGAGCGGCGCCTGGAAAGCGACCATTCTCGAGATCCGCGCCGCCTGAGCAAACGTGGCCGCGGCGCCCCATGGCACCCGATCGCTGCTACGGTGGAACTGAATTAGAGCGAGTCCGGTTTGCGCTAAGCGCCTTCCTAACGCGTTCGTGAGTACTAAGGGAGGTGTTTTTATATGGCTACCGGAACTGTTAAATGGTTCAACGATGCGAAGGGGTACGGCTTCATCGCCCCCGACGAAGGCTCCAAGGATCTCTTCGTCCATCACAGCAGCATCGTCGGCGACGGCTTCAAGTCGCTCGCTGAGGGCGCGAAGGTCGAGTTCGAGGAGCGCGAAGGCTCGAAAGGGCCCGAGGCGCACAACGTCGCTCTGACCGCCTAAAGCGGCAGACGTTTTGCCCGTGGCCGCCTCGTGCGGCCACGGGCACCAGAATTGGTTCGAGCGAGAGAAGGAGGATGTCATCGCCGAGAAAGAAGAGAAGATCGAGATGGAAGGCGAGATCATCGAGTCTCTCCGAAACCGGATGTTCAAGATCCGGCTCGACAACGGCCACGAGATGCTCGGATACACAGCGGGCAGGATGAAGCGCTACCGGATCCGGATGCTGCTGGGCGACCGCGTACGGATTGAGCTGTCTCCGTACGACCTCGACCGCGGCCGGATCGTCTACCGACTCTGATCGTCGACGAAAGGCGGAAGTCCATGCGGGGAACGATGCTCTGGTTCAACGAAACGAAGGACTTCGGCTCCATCGTCACCGATGAGGGCGAGCGGCTCTCGGTTCAGGGCAGCTGCTTCACCGGCGGCAAGCGGCCCGAGGGACGCTGCGCGGGTCTGGCCGTGACGTTCGAGGCCACCGGCAGCGAGAGCGATCGACAGGCCGAGGATGTCGAGTTGCTGCCGCTCGTCGAGCGCCGGCGGGCGCGCGTGCACTACTCCGCTCACCGCGGCCGCTCCTAACCTCGTTCGGCGCGGCCTCTGACGACGAGGCCGCGCGGCTTCGCTTGGCCCCCGTTGCCTAATGGGACGCGGCGGCACGGCCGATACCTCTGCTACCTTGTCTCTCACGGACGACACCGTTCGTCCCGTGAGACTCAGCTTCTCGGTCCTCCTTCGGGTGTTTCGAGTCGGTGATCTCGAACCCCACAAAGGAGAGAACCAAAAGTGTCCCAGGAAACTTTCCGCACGCTCGGCGTGCGGCCCGAAACGGCCGCAGCGCTAGAAGCGCGCGGCTTCCACACACCGTTCCGGATCCAGAGCCTCGTCCTTCCGGACGCGCTCGCCGGACGCGACATCCTCGCGAAGGGGCCCACCGGATCCGGTAAGACGCTCGCCTTCGGCGTGCCGATCGTCGAGCGCATCAGCGCCGGCGGCGGTGCTCCGTCCGCACTCGTCCTCGTGCCAACGCGCGAGCTTGCCTCGCAGGTCGCAGGTGAGATCGAGGCGGTCGCCAGGGCCTGCGGACTTCGCGTCGGGCTCGTCTACGGCGGCACCCCCGTCGTCTCCCAGGCCAAGAAGGCCCAGGGAGCACAGATCCTCATCGCCACCCCGGGCCGTCTCCAGGATCTGATGGAGCGGCGCCTGGTCTCACTCGACGCCGTCAGCATCCTCGTCCTCGACGAGGCCGACCGGATGCTCGACATGGGCTTCAAGCCGCAGGTCGAGAGGATCCTCCGCCGGGTGCCGAGCGAGCGTCAGACGATGCTCTTCTCGGCCACGCTCGACGGCGAGGTCGGCGAGCTCGCCCGCACGTACACGCGCGACGCGGCTCGCTTCGAGGCTCAGGGGCAGACGTCCGAAGCATTCACGATGGATGTCGATCACCGGTTCGTGCCGGTCACGGCCGGCAGCAAGCTCGCGCGCCTGGTCCAAGAGCTCGAGGCCGAGCGCGGCCTTGCACTGGTCTTCGTCCGCACCAAGCGCGGCGCCGACCGTCTGGTCAAGAAGCTCTCCGGGCTCGAGGGCGGCGCGGTCGCGATGCACGGCGACATGTCCCAGGGCGCCCGCGAGCGCGCGCTCGCGCGGTTCCGCTCGGGCAAGGTGAAGACGCTGGTGGCAACCGATGTCGCCGCCCGCGGTCTCGACCTCGACGACATCACGCACGTGATCAACTTCGACCCGCCGGAGGACGACACGGGCTACGTCCATCGCGTCGGCCGCACCGCGCGTGCCGGACGCAGCGGCAGCGGGATCACACTCGTCTTGCCGGAGCAGCGGGCCGACGTCAGCCGCGTCGCCCTGCGGCTCGGCCACCGCGAGCAGTTCGAGGAGGCCGGCATGCGGGTCGCCCCCGCGCGCAAGGTCTACACGAGCCGCCGCGGCCGCCGCTCTCGCTGGTAAGGAGTCGCGCGGACCGCACGGTCTGGCCGTGCCGTCCCGTTCGCTCCGCGACGCCGGCCCAAAGAAAGGGCCGAGTCGGTAACGCTTTCGTCCACCTCGCCGACTGGCTGTCGGCCCGAAGGCCTCTGGTCACTCGGCGGGGCTTCGTCCTACTCGCGTCCCGTGCTCGGCTTGAGACGAATCTAGGCGTGACGGGCAGGCCGCGCAAGACCCCTCAAAAGGAAAAGGCCGCAGTTTGCGGCCTTAGTCCATGTACGGGTCGTAGACGTCCCGACCCGCCGCGCCCAGCGGTCGTCGCGCTCAGTCTTGCTGAACCGCGAAGAGGCGCCAATCGCCAGGGATACCTCTCAACTCGTGGGCACCGCGGTCGACGAACGTGATGCCGGACCCGGCGACGAGGTCCTTGACCGTGCTCGATACGACGACCTCGCCCGGTCCCGCGTGGGCGGCCACGCGGGACCCGGTGTGAACGGCGATGCCAACAACCTTTCCGTCGGCAACCTCGCACTCGCCGGTGTGCAAGCCGGCACGTACTTCCAGCCCGACCTCGCGGAGGCCACGGACGATCGAGCGGGCGCACCGAATCGCGCGCGCGGGGCCGTCGAATGCGGCGAAGAAGCCGTCTCCCGCAGTGTCGATCTCGCGACCGCGAAATCGGACCAGCTCGCGGCGCACGAGCGCGTGGTGCCGCTCGAGTAGGTCGAGCCAGGCACGGTCGCCGAGCTCGATCGCCCTGTCCGTCGAGCCGACGATGTCCGTGAACAGCACGGTCGCGAGCACCCGGTCGGGCTCCGCGTCGTCCCAGCCGCCGGCCTCCCAGACGTCAGTCAAGAACTGTTTCACAGCGGCGTTGATCTTTCTGGCCGCCTCGCCCATGGCGAGATGTCCGGCGCCGGGAATCTCGACGAGCTGCGCCCCGGGAATCCGTTCGGCCAGGTAGCGTGCCGCCTCGAGCGGCACGACGCGGTCCTCCGAGCCGTGCAGCACGAGCGTCGGCACCCGCACCGCGCCCAGAACGCGCCGGATGTCGATTTCCTTGTTCATGAGGAGCAGTGCTTCGAGCATCCCTGGGCTCGCGCCATAGCGGAGGTAGTCGAGAAACGCCTCCCGTTCCTCGTCTTCGAACTCACCCAGCGCCCGTATGGCCTCCAGCGCCTGAGCGCGCGGGCCGTAGATCCGGAGCTCCCGCTCGACCCGCCGCTGATACGCCTCCTCAGTGCTTCCCCACGGATAGTCGGGCGCCCAGAGCGTGCGCGCGACGGCGCTCCGGAGCACGAGCGCGGCCGTCCGGTCGGGGTACGTGGCTGCGAACAGCGCGCTGAGCGAGGCGCCTTCGGAAAGCCCGAAGAGCGCGGCACGTCGCGAGCCGGCGGCGTCCATGACCGCGCGGACGTCGTCCATCCGCGTCTCGAGCGTCGGCGCACCGCTCACGGGGTCGGACATCCCGGTACCGCGCTTGTCGAACTTGATCAGCCGCGAGAACGACGCGAGATCGACAAGCACCGGCCCGAACGTCGGCAGCTTCCAGGCGAGCTCGAGGTGCGTGACGAACCCGGTACGAAGACGACATCGAACTGGCCGTCACCGAGGACTTGGTAGGCGATGTTGACATCGCCGCTCCGCGCATAGCGCGTCTCGGCCTCCACGCCGTCATTCTCCCCCAACGGATCCAGGCTCCGGGGTTTGATCCCGCGGCCAGAAGTAGCGTGGAGGGGAGTCGAACCCGCGATCTCGAGCTCATGTGTCCTCATCGAGCAGGCTGTCCAGGCCGCGGGTCAAGCCCACTCGACCTCCCACCGCGCGAACGGCCAGAAGCGTGCCGCCGATGTACGGCTCGGCGCTCTCGCCGGGATCGTGGCGCAGGACGAGGCGCTGCCCCGGGCTCGCGAACACGATCTCAGTTGACACGACGAAGCTCGGGAGGCGCACCGAATGGACCTGCGTGCCTTCAACCGTCGCGCCTCTGGCCTCGACGGGCCCGTGCAGCGTTTCCAGCGGCCGCTCGAGCGCCGGCTTCCGCACGGTGCCGAGGCGCTCGGCGAGCTCGCGCGAAGTGCCGCTCGGGACGTCCGGCTTCCCTGCGCTCGCGTAGTCGATGATCTCCCACCCATCCATGAAGCGGGCAGCCTGCTCGGCAAAGCGCGCCAGGAGGGCAGCCATGAACGAGAAGTTGCCGGCCGCGATCACGCCGACATCCTGCTCGCGCGCCCGCGCGTCGATCTCCTCGAAGTCCTCGGCCGTCAGGCCGCTCGACCCGACGACCACGGGGACGCGCCGGTCGAGAGCCGCCAGAACGTTCAGCTTGACGACCGCCGCGTTCGTGTAGTCGACGAGCACGTCGGCCGAGCTGGCCTCCAGCGCCTCGGCGACCGTCGCGTACACGCCCGCTGACCCCGCGGCCGAGCGGGAGACGCCCCCGGCCAGCTCAAGGTCGTCGGCGGCCTCCACGGCCTCGGCTAGCGGACGCCCCGTCCAGCCGGTGATCCCGGCGATGCAGACGCGGAGCATCTCTAGGGCGGTGCGCGGTCCTCGATCACGTACTGGTAGATCTCGCGATACCCCTCGATGGCGGCGGCGACATCGCCAGGGTCGGCCTCGCCTCCGTCGATCAGCAGCCCGATCTCGCGCGCGGCGAGGTATTGCTTGACGATCCCGGGCTCGTCCCCCTCGAGCGTCACCGGCTCGTCGAGCTGGAAGCCCCGGTCGCGCAGCATCTCCTCGATCAACCGGCCCATCTCGGTGGCCGCCTCATCCGGGGAGTCGTGCGCTGCCTCCTCGAGCTGCTCCCAGCGGGTCGTCCAGTCGTGCAGGTCCAATCCAGGTTCAACCATGTCCTTTTCCTGCGCGCCGGGGCCGGTGTTGAAACGTGGTCACCCGAGCGGCTCGGGCAGAGGCCGCGAGTGCACGACGACGAGCGACGTCGTCGGGCGGGTCAGGGCGACGTAGAGGCCTCGCAGGCCCTGCTCCTCCTCGGCGATCAGCGCCGGCTCGACGACGATCACGTGATCGAACTCGAGCCCTTTCGCGCCGCGCGGGGTCAGCACGGCGATCGCGTCGTCGAAGGCCGACCCGGACGGGAGCTCGCCCGCTGCGGCGACGATCGCCTCCGGCGCGATCACCGCGAGCAACCCGTCCTCCGCGCCCAGCCGGGCGGCTTCCTCGATCGCCGCGGCCAGGAGGTCGCCGGGCGCGACCTCGAGCAGCACGGGGTCGCGCGTTCCGACGCGGTAGGGAATCGGCGCCTCGACATCCGGGGCGATCACGCCGAGCAGCGGCAGCGCGAGCTCCATGATCTCGCGCGGAACGCGATAGGCGTACCGGAGGTCCTCCACGTCGGCATCCGCGCCACCCGGCAGAAACGGGAGAAGCTCGTCCCAGCGGCGATAGGCGACCGGCCCCGTCGCCTGCGCGATGTCGCCGAGGATCGTGATCGAGCCCGAGGGAGCGCGCCGGGCGATCATCCGCAGCTGCATCGGGGTCAGGTCCTGCGCCTCGTCGACGATCACGTGGCCGTACGACGGCGAGGCTCCCGAGATGAGCGCTCGAGCCTCGTCCAGGAGTGCCACGTCTCCCTCAGACCACACCCCGCGAGGGGGCCGGTCGCGAAGGAGCAGGGCCTGCTCGGCCTGGTCGAGGATGCCCTCGGCCGCCTCGGCCAGCCGGGATCGCTGCATCAGGAGCGACCGGACGAGGCGGTCGGGTGCCGGCAGCGGCCAAACGCGGTCGAGCCAGCGATTCAGGTAGCCGTTCGAGCGCAGCCCCTTCTCGATGTCGCTGAAGTCCCGTAGCGCTGCGGCGCCGAGGCTTCGCCCGTAATGCTCGTAGAAGCGGCGCAGCACGTTCATCCGAAAGCGCTCGCGCGCTCGAGCCGAGGCCGCGAGCTCGTCACGCGCCGCCGCGATCAGCTCCGCGACCTCGCGCGCCCTGACCGTGACGAGCGCACCCTCGAACCTCGCGTAGAGATCCTCCGGGGCAGGTACCTGCCGGAGCTCGACGGCTCGGGCGATCACCTCGGCGAGCCGCGGGTCGCCCTTCAGCCGCGCAACGTCGAAGCGATCGGATCTCGTCGGGACGACGCCGTCGACGAGCTCGGAGACCGCACGCTGCTCGACCGCCTCCTCGCCCAGAGCCGGCAGGACATGCGACACGTACTGCATGAACGTCGGGTTCGGCCCGACCACGAGCACACCCGCGCGCCCCAGCCGTCGCCGGTGCGTGTAGAGGAGATAGGACGCGCGGTGGAGCCCGACCGCGGTCTTGCCGGTGCCCGGCCCGCCCTGGATCACGAGCACTCCCTCGAGCTCGCGGGTGACCAGCCGGTACTGGTCGGTCTGGATCGTCGCGACGATGTCGCGCATGTGGACGTCACGGCTCCGCTCCAGCTCCTCGAGCAGGAAGTCCCCGAGCGTGGCGCCCGACCCGGTTCCGTCGAGCGTCTCGTCACTGATGTCGAGCAGCCGGCGCCCCTGCGTTCGATAGCGGCGGCGAACGGTGACGAGTTGCGGATCGGATGGGGTCGCGGTGTAGAAGGGCCGCGCGGCGGGCGCCTGCCAGTTGATCACCAGCACCCGATCGTCGTCGTCGTGCACCCACCGGCGGCCGATGTAGAGCGGGGTGGCCGTCGTCTCGAGCGTCAGCCGACCGAAGCAGAGACCGCGTTCGGCGTCCTCGAACGTGCGCAGGCGGCGGGCGGTCCAGGCCTCGAGCGCCAGCGCCGCCACCTCGCTGATGGCCGCCTCGGAGGCACGGCCGACGAGTGCGCGCATGCGTTCGAGACACGCGTACGCGTTGTCCATGTAGGCCTGCTCGGCGGACAGCTCCGGATGCGCCACGGCGGCTCCAAACTCGGGCACACAAAAGCGCCGAGCCGGTAGCGCTTTCGTCCACCACGCCGACCGGCTGTCGGCCCGAAGGCCTCTGGTCGCTCGGCGGGGCTTCAACCTACTTGCGCCCCGTGCTCGGCGAGGAGCAACGTATCCGCTCGGGCCCGGTCGGTTCAAGGCCTGCGGGAAAGAAAAAGCGCGCACTTTGCGGAGAGGAATGGTCCGATCCGCGTCGGCGATCGAGTCGAGCTGGTCGACGCGCCGGGCCGGGCCGGTGAGAAGATCGGAGCGTGATCGAGGAGCTGAGCCCGGCCGAGATCGACGCCTTCCTGCACGAGGAGGTCGTCGGCCGGATCGGCTGCCACGCGGACGGTCTGACCTATGTCGTTCCGGTCTACTTCGCCTACGACGGCGACGCCTTCTACGTCCAGTCGGCCGAGGGGCAGAAGATCGAGATGATGCGGGCCGCCTCCGATGTCTGCTTCGAGGTCGACCGCTACGAACCGGAAACGGGAAGCTGGCGGAGCGTGATCGCCTACGGCCGCTACGAGGAGGTGGACGAGGAGGGAGCACAGCGGGTGCTCGCACTGCTCCGCGGTCGGCTCGCCTCGACCGGCAGAGAGCGGCGCCCGCCCGAGCCAGGGGCGCGCCGGCCTGTTGCGTTTGCGATCAGGATCGACCGACTCACCGGGCGCGCGGTCAGGCGGTAGGCCGCGAGCGGCGCAGCCGGTCGGCCTGCTCGCGAAGCGCCTCGGCGGCGAGTGCGTAGTCCTCGGCCGTGATGTCGCGCACGCGCGCACGATAGAGCGCCCGACGGCGCTCACGACGCGCGGCTCCGGCCGGCTCTCACGCGTCGCCAAGCGGCTAACGTCTCGCGCAAATCGGCGTCTACCCTCGTATGCGGCGCCTTGCGCCACTTGCCCTCGTGGCGCTCGCGGTCGCGGCCTGCGGCGGGACCTCGGCGACGCCGACGGTTGGAACCGAGCCGACTCCGACGGCGACCGTTGCGCCGCCCCCTCCCGCTCCGCCTCCGCCGGCCACACAGCCGCCTCCTCCGCCCGCTCCGCCCCCGCCGGCCACGAACGGCGGCCTCTTCCGCTACGACCGCTCCCGTCCGCTCGGCTTCCTCGACGCCGGCGCGGTGAACCCGACCTACCCGATTCGCGTCCACGATGTCTCCTTCGAGAGCCCGAAGGGCGGCCGCACGACCGCCTATCTCGTCCTCCCGCCGGTCAAGGGCCGCAAGCCGGCCGTGATCTACATGCACGGGTCCGGCGGCAACCGGACGCAATTCCTCGCCCCGGCCGGGTGGATGGCCTCCCGGGGCGTCGTCGCGCTCACACTGGACTCGCCCGAGGCGCGCGCGCCGCAGCAGATCAAGTCAGGCCTCGCAGGAATGCGCCAGCAGCGTGCGCTGACGGTGCAGGCGATCGTCGAGCTTCGCCGGGCGGTCGATCTCCTCCAGTCGCGCTCCGACGTCGACCCGAACCGGATCGCCTTCGTCGGCTGGAGCTACGGAGCGCGCATCGGCGCGCTCTTGGCCGGCGTCGAGCACCGGATCAGGTCGTTCGACCTCTACTCCGGAGGCGCCGTCCCGCCCGACGAGTACGCACGCATCGCGCCGAAGAATCTCCGGGCGCCGATCGCGGCGATCCTGACGACGATCGATCCGCTCCGCTACGTCGCCAAGGCAGCGCCGTCGGCCTTGCTCTTCCAGGACGGAACGAAGGACAAGACCGTGCCCCACAGGGCACTCGTGGGGCTCTTCGCCGCCGCAAGCAAGCCGAAGAGCATTCGCTGGTACAACGCGGATCACGAGCCGACCGGGCAGGAGTACATCGACGGGATGGCGTGGCTCTCACAACGCCTGGGCCTGCACGGCGTCGTCGTGAAGGGCGTTCGCTCCGGTCCTTAGCCGAGGCGGTAGTACGCGACGCGTTGTCCGGCGACAGCGCGGCGATACTCCAGGACGGCAAGGTTCTGTGCGCGCGCCACGGGGACATCGCCGAGCGGCAGGCCCTCGGCCGAGTAGGCGGTAGCAAATCGAGCCTGGGAATCGACGGCGACCGGAGTGTCGTCTCCGAGCGGCTGCCGGACGGTCACGCCTGAGGCCGCCGCCTCGACGATCAGGTAGTGGTCGCCCGGCGTCAGGGCGCTGCCGCCGAACGTGCCGCCGAAGACTCCGGCCACGAATCCCGGCGCGCGCGCCAGGAAACCGCCCCGAGCGACCCCGTAGCCGTCGATTGCATCGATTCTTCCCGTCCAGTTGGCGCGCACCTCGAGATCGCCGAACCTGCTCACGGCTATCCCGGGCACGGGTTCCTCATAGGAGCCGAGCGGTTTCCCGGCCGAGCGAAGGCCCAACGCGCGCTGGAAGTCGCCGGCGACCTGGAGCCACGGGCTGTCGATCGAGCCGGTCAGGCCGTTCCAGTTGTACGAAAGCTGGAAACCGAAGACCGCGTTCCACGTCAGGGCCCCCAGGTCCTCGGTCATCGTGCCTTCGTAGAGGTCGTGCTGGTAGAGCAGCACCTTGTCGTGGAGGAGCCAGTCGGCGAGTGGGTACGGCTCCCAGTTCCCGGCGCCCCACGACCTGTCCGGTGTGCTCGTCTCGCGGTCCATGAGCAACAGGCCGCCGTGGAAGCCCGCGAACACGGAGGCGAGCCGGTCCCAGCCGTCCTCGACCATCAAGCAGCGGTCGAGATAGGGCGCCGTGGCGGCGATCCATCCGTCGTCGTAGGCAAGGGGGTTCGGGGCCGCCGGGTTGTAGTCACGTACCCACGGGCGGGCGCCGATCTGGTCGAAGAAGACGCAGTCGGCAGGCACGTCGCTTCGCCACTCGTTCATCATCGTCGCGAGCCGCTGACGGACGAACGGCGCGAACGGCGACATGACGTAGCCCGAGTGGCCGCCGTAGTCCTCGCGGAGCGGCCGTCCGGTTTCGTCCTGCGCGGCGATCCCGGCGAGGGTCAGCGGCGGCGGCAACGCCTGGAGCGTCGGCGACTCGCTGTCCCACCAGCTGATGTTGGCGTAGGGCATGACGAGCTGGCCGTGGGCGTGGGCGGACCCGACGGCGGCCCGGAAGTCGGCGGTCGAGCCGAACTTCGGGTCGGGCGGGAGGAAGTCCGGATCGTTCTCGTCGTGGCCGCCCGGCTGGTAGGCGACGGGATGAATCAGTGCGGGCGAGGGTAGGCGCGCGAGGTAGGAGTCCCACGCTACGAACGGGGGCAGGCCCTTGACGAGATCCGCCTTGATCAGCGGCGCGCGGACCAGCGTCGGCAGCTGCGGTCCGACCTTTGCCGCCAGGGCCGGGTAGCGGTCGATCCCGTTGTCCGTCCGGTAGGCGAGCACCGACTCGCGCGCGCCGTCCCCGACGCGCAGCCGGACGAGAGGGCTCTTCCACTTCTGGCCGGCACCGAGCCAGGTCTGAAACGCGTGCACGACGCAGAAAGAGCCGCCCGAGCAGATGCCTCCGTCGGTGTGGACGAAGCCGAGCGTGACCGGTGCGATCGGTGCCGGGGCGGGATTCGCCGAGTACAGCGCGAGGCTCGAGTCGCCGAGGTCGAGGGCGAGGTAGTCCGAAAAGGCCCAGCGCGAGGGATACGTGAGGACATTGCTCCCAACCCGCGAGAAGAAGGCCGGGCGGAAGCGCACGCCGGGCAGGAAATTGGGCGCGTAGCCCGCCCGGATCGAGGCAACGTCCTCTCTCAGGTCGGCGGGGAAGAGGACGTTCTCGATGCGCCCGCCGCGCCTGCTCTCGAGCTCGAGCTGCAGGTCGAGCGAGGTGGGCCGGCCCATGATCGTCGCCACGGCGTCGAGCTCGGCGCCCTTGTACGTGAGCGTCAGCGTCGCAGCGGCCGCGTTCCAGGCGTACGCGACCTGGTACGAGCACCCGCCGAGGTAGGGCCCGCCGCCCGCGGCCCGAGCAGCCCAGAGGCAGCCTCCCTGGCCGCCGATCAGGGGCGTGCCGGAGACGCGATCGACGAGCTTGAGGATCTCGCCCGTGCGTTTCGTCAGCGTCAGGCGGTAGCGATCGGTCGAGACGACGAGCGCGTCCTTGCCGGTGGCGTCGAAGGCCGCGCCGGAGGACTCCTGTTCGAGCATGGGCCTGGGCGCCGCGGGTGCGGCGAGCAGCGCTGCCGCGCACGTCGCGGCGAGGATGACGAGCGAACCCCTGATGCGCGGATCCTAGGCCGTGCGGCCGTAGTACATCTGCTGCGCCATGGCGCTCAGCTTGTGGCCCGGCTCGCGCGCATAGGTCAGCACGGAGTTCATCCTCGGGGTCGTGCCCTCGACCGGCGGCACGCGGTGCAACGAGTAGCGACCGCGGAAGAAGCCGAGGGAGCCCGGCTCGCTGACGAGGGGCTTCACGCGGTCGCTCCGGCCGAGGAGTACCTCCCGGACGGCGTCGTAGCGCTCGTCCTCGGGGGTGCGAACCATCGGCGCGTACTCGAAGTCGCCGCCGCGCTCGGCCCGCTGGATCATCAGCGTGACCGAGAACTCGCTCTGGTCGAAGTGCCACCCGAGCTCGTCGCCGGCCTCGTAGACGGTCATGTTGCAGCCGTCGAGCGGGTCGTCGCTGCGATACAGGCGCTCTTCCCCGAGGACGGCGGCGCAGAACCGCGTGACCTCCTCGGATTCGTAGACCCGGCGGGCACCGAAGTCGGCGGGGAGAAGATCCATCGCCACCGCCTTCTGCGCCGAGCGGACGAGAATCCGGCGCGGGTCGTCCTCGGGCAGCGACTCGTCGACGTCCGTGAAATAGGCGTTGTGCCTCGCGTCGTTCGCGTGCCCCACGCCGGCGAGCTCGTTCGCCTGCTCGACCATCTTCTCGAGGGCCGCGGGCAAGAGGAAGCCGTCGAGCTTGACCGCTCCGTCGTCGCGGAGCTGCAAGTAACACTGTGTCACGAACTCCGATTCGGGCTCGTGGATCGGGTAGCGGTCGAGGTCGACGAGATCAGCGATCTGGCTCATGGCACGACTATACGATCGCGGGATGGCTTCGATCACGGCCGAGCACGTCGAGGCGTTCCGCCGCGACGGTGCGGTCTGCGTCCGCGGCGCCTTCTCGGCCGGGAAGATCGAGCTCGTGGAGCGGGGAATCGAGCGGAACCTGGCCGAGCCGAGCGAGCGCGCCCTCGTCGCCAGCCGGCCGGACGACCCCGGCCGCTTCTTCGAGGATTTCTGCAACTGGCAGCGGATCCCGGAGTACGAGGAGTTCGTCCGGCGCTCGCCGGCGGCGGCGATCGCCGGCCGGCTGATGGGCAGCGAGCAGGTGCGGCTGTACCACGACCATCTGCTCGTCAAGGAGGCGGGGACGCAGCAGCGGACGCCGTGGCACCAGGACCAGCCGTACTACAACGTCGAGGGACGCCAGACGTGCAGCGCGTGGCTGCCGGTCGACCCCGTGCCCCGTGAGGCAACGGTCGAGTTCATCGCTGGCTCGCATCTCGGGCCGTGGCTGATGCCGCGGACGTTCATGGCCGGCGAGGCGAAGTGGTTCCCCGAAGGAACGCTCGAGGAGCTGCCCGACATCGACGGCCGGCGCGACGAATTCACCGTGCTCGGCTGGGCGCTGGAGCCGGGCGACGCCGTCTTCTTCCACATGCTCACCCTGCACGCGGCCGCCGGCGTTTCCGGGCGGCGGCGGGCGTTCTCGGTGCGCTTCCTGGGTGACGACGTCGTCCACACGCCGCGCCGCTGGAAGACGTCGCCGGAGTTTCCCGGACTCGTGGAGGAGCTTCCGGCAGGGTCGCCGATGGAGCACCCGCTCTTCCCCGTGGTCTGGTCTTCGAAGCCTTAGAGTCTCCGCGTGGATGAGCGCGAGCGGATGTCGTGGGACGATCTCGGCGACGGGACCCGCGCGCTTGCCGAACAGATCCACGAGGACGGCTACGCCCCGGACATGATCCTCGGTATCGCCCGCGGCGGGCTCCTGGTCTCAGGTGCACTCGCGTACGCGCTCGACGTCAAGAACACGTTCACGATGAACGTCGAGTTCTATACAGGGATCGAGGAGCGGCTCGAGATGCCGATGATCCTGCCGCCGGTGCCAGACCTCGTCGACCTGCACGAGTCGCGAGTGCTGATCGCGGACGACGTCGCGGACACCGGCAAGACGCTCCTGCTGATCAAGGAGTTCCTGGCCGGAAAGGTGGGCGAGGTTCGCTCGGCCGTGCTCTACGAAAAGCCGCGCTCGGAGGTGCAGTGCGAGTATGTGTGGCGGCGCACCGATCTCTGGATCGATTTCCCCTGGAGCGTGCTGCCGCCGGTCAATGCGGCGCTGGCTCGACCGTGACGGGTACCCGCTGCACGGCGTTGTTCGCGTAGCCGCCCAGGTTCCATTCAGGCTCCAGCGGCTGCACGTTGCCTGCTCCGTCGGTCGCGCGGCAGCAGAGCTCGTGCTCGCCGGGCGCGGCGTCCCAGACGAACCCCCAGCCCACCCAGGCCCACGGCCCTTGTAACACTGTGTTACTTGCCTGTTCGAGCTGCGCGACGGCCCAGGCCTCGCCGCTGTCGGTACTCACCTCGACGCGCTCGATCGGCGCCTCACCCGACCAGGCGCGACCCTCCAGGAGGCAGGGGCCGGCAGGCACGGTGCGGCGGCGGGTCATGAAGTCTGGGATTCCCGGGGGCGCCATCAGGGCGCGCGGGCGCATGCGGGTCAGCGGCTCACCCGGGTCGTCTTCGTCGGCGCGCAGGCGGTAGCCGCGCGCCTGCTGATACCCGGCGAAGGGCTCCGAGATCACCTCGATCTCGGCCAGCCACTTGACGTTGGTCATCCCGTACCAGCCCGGGACGAGCAGGCGAGCCGGAAAGCCGTGCTGGGGCGGCAAGGGCTGGCCGTTGACTTCATAGGCAACAATCGCATGTGCATGCAGGGCATCCTCGAGGGGGAGCGCCCGCTGGAACTGCTGCTCCTGACCGCCTTCGAGCCCGCGGTCGAGGCCGGTGAAGAGGACTTCGACCGCGGCCTCGTCCGGCCCCGCTTCGTCGAGCAGGGGCCCGAGCGGAGTCCCCGTCCAGCGCGCCGTGCCCACCGCTTCGGACAGCCACGGCTGGCTGACAACGTGCGGCTCGAGCAGCGCTCGACCGTTTCCGGCGCACTCCATCGTCATGGTCACGTCGACGCTCTCGCGGGCGCGGAGGTCCGCCAGGGAGAGCTCGAGCTCCTGCTCGACGAGGCCGTGGAGGCGAAGGCGCCAGGCATCCGGATCGACGACCGGTATGTCGTAGTGGATGAGCAGATAGTGCAACCCGACGGGCGTGATCGGAAAGCGGAGCGCCTCGAGCGGCATCCCGTGGTTCCGGGCCGCAAGCTGCAGCTCCTCGAAGCTGATCGCCATCAAGTCGAGCTTACGCCGACAGTTCTAGACTCGGCTCGTGGAGCGCGACGAAGACGTAAGGACATCGTGCTTCGCGCGGCTTGCGGTTCTTCAGGCGAACGTCGGCGATGAACTGCCTTACGCCGGTGTTCTGTCCGAGGGGTTTCCGTTCCGCGGACGGCGGGTCCCGTTTCTCAACCCATACAAGGGCATCCACCGCGCGCGCGAGCAGCGAGGGCCTGCGGCGCTGTCCATCCAAACGTCCGTCAAGTCGCCTTACGATGACTCGGCCTCCGAACTCGGCTTCATGTACGCCTACCGCACCGGAAGCATCGACCAGCCGGACAACCGCGCACTGAGGGCGGCGCATCGCCTCCAGACTCCGATCGTCTACTTCGTCGGAACGAGAGCGGGCTGGTTTCGCCCGCTCTATCCGTGTTTCGTGACGCAGGATGACCCGACCGCCAAGCGGGTGCTGGTCTCACCCGGGCGCCTAGTGGGACCGGTCGACGAACCGATTCCCGAGCCCGTCGATGATCCGATCGAAAAGCGCTATGCCGTTCGCGAGGTGCGGGTCCGGCTTCATCAGGACCGTTTTCGCGGCGCCGTCCTCCCCGCTTACGGCCACCAATGCTCAATTTGCCGCCTGAAGGAGGTTCGCCTTCTCGACGCAGCTCACATCGTCCAAGACGCGGACCCGACCGGGCTTCCAGAAGTGCCCAACGGTCTCAGTCTCTGCACCATCCATCACCGCGCCTTTGACCAAGACCTCGTAGGGATCTCCCCGAACTACCGCGTTCATGTCTCTCCGAGGCTTCTCGAGGACGAAGACGGGCCGATGCTCGAAGTTCTCAAGACATTCCACGGTGAGGACATCGTCATTCCGCAACGGCGGGCATGGAAGCCGAATCCCGATCATCTAGCCGAGCGATTCGAGCGCTTCGCGACTGCCTAAACCACCGTAGGGACTACGTCCAAACTAGACACCGGTGTTGGAGACCGAATCGAGGTAGTCCCGGGCGATCGCGTCCAGGCCTTCGTCCTGCGGCAGGCCGAGGGCGAGAGCGCGGTCGGCCGGCGCCTCGTCGGGCCAGTTGTCCACGATCGCCTGGACGGTCGGATCCGGACGGAAGTCGATGCGGCCGGTCGCTCCCGCGCGGTCGGCCGCCTCGGCAAGCTCGTCGGTCGTCACGGACAGGCTCGGGAAGTTGACCACGGCGTTGTCGCCCAGATCGGCGGCGGGAAGCTCGGCAAGCCGAACGAAGCACTCGACCGCGGTCCGGACTCCGACGACCGGCAGCCGCGTATCCGGAGAGACCGGGACGGCGTAGTCGCGCCCCGCCAGAGGCCCCCGGAAGATCGCGCTCGCAAATCCGGACGCGGCCTGCGCGGGCGCATCCGGCCGGACGATCACGGTGGCCAGGCGTCCGGCGCGCGCGTCGACGAACCCCTTGCGGCGGTAGTCGTTCAGCAACAGTTCGACGGCCGCCTTCGTGGCGCCGTAGGTCGTCTGCGGATTCGGCCGCCCAGCGGCGTCGAGGACTGCGATCGTCGACGCGAAGACGAACCGCGTTCCACCGACGGCCCGACACGCCTCGAGGAGCGCGCGGCTCCCGTCCAGGTTGACGCGCAGCGCGAGATCGAAGTCCTGCTCGCTCTGCCCCCCCCGAACGGCCGCGAGATGGAAGACCCTGTCGTTCGGCCGTAGCAACGAGCGTAGGCGCGGCTCGTCGCAGATGTCGTTGCCCTGCGCCGCGTCGTAAACCACGACCTCCGCGCCCAGCCCGGCGAGCCGCCGTGTGAGCTCGCCGCCGACGAAGCCCAGCCCGCCGGTCACGATCGCCCTCACGCGCGGGACTCTGGCAGAAACGTTTGGCCACCCAAGTCGGATACAAAGGTGTGAGGACGGACGCCCAGCTGATTCGCGAGTCGCGCAGTGACGCACAGGCGTTCGGCGAGCTCTACCGGCGCCATGCGCAGGCCGTCCACTCCTGGCTCCGCGCCCGCGGCGGCGAGCGGATCGCCGGCGAGCTCGCCGCGGAGACGTTCGCGCAGGCGGCCTTGAGCCTCAAGCGTTTCCGCGACGAGGCGGGTGGCTCGGCGCTCCCTTGGCTCCTCGGAATCGCGCGGAACCTCCTTCGCCGCTCCCTGGAGCGGGAGCGCATCGAAGCGCGCGCAAGAAAACGGCTGGGGATGCCCATCGTCTCCTACGAGCACGACGCGGTCGACGGCCGCCTGGATGCCGAGAACCTGGCCCCCGCGCTTGCCGCCGCTCTCGAGCAGCTGCCCGCCGCCCAGCGCGACGCGCTCGAGCTGCGCGTCATTCGAGAGCTGGCCTACGACGAGGTCGCCGCGGCGCTCAACTGCAGCCCGGTGGCCGCGCGTGTCCGCATCAGCCGCGCGCTCAACTCCCTCTCCCGGATCCTGAAAGGAGCCGAACAGTGACCGAGCTTCCCTCGCATCTCGAAGCCCTCGGCCGCGACCTCGACGCGGCCGTCACCCGACTACTCGTGAAACGCTGCCGTCGCGTGCGGCGCGTTCGCATTGCCGCCACGGCGGGCGCACTCGCCCTCGCCTTTTCGGCGGCCGCGATCGCGAGCGGCATCGGGCCGGACCTTCAGCTCGACCCGACGAAGTGGTCGCTCCTGGGCGGCGGTACCGTCGACGAGGGCCGCGGTGAGTTCGTGCACGCGCAGCGGATCGAGGACGGCAGCCACTCGACGTTCATGGTCGAGCACGATCAGGGCCTCGACCGCTACAGGGCGTTCCTGCTCCACGAGCGCCTACTCGCCGCCGCGGGTTCGACGTCACCGGTGCCCGTGCGGGAAGAGCAGGGCGAGCTCTGTACGCGCGCCGAGCTGACCCGAGCGGAACAGGTCGCCCTGGACACACTCCGCGCCTCCTTCCCGGCCGGCACGCCCGCGGACGTGGGCAAGGCGAAGGTCGACGAGGCGGTCGTCGGGGCGTTCGGCGGTGCGCCGTGCCGCGGGCTGCAGTACGCGGGCGAAATCGCCCGGCTCGTCTACGCCAACCTCGAGCCGCAGTCGAACCTGCTGGTGGGCGTGCGGTAGTGATTTGCGCAGGGTGCGTTGCGACGGGCAAGCTGGTGCGTCGATGCGCCGCCTCGTCCTCCTCGCCGGCGCCGTCGCTTGCCTGGCCGTCCCGGCCGCCGGAACCGGCGCCGGGACGGCCCACGTCAAGGTGTTCTTCCTCCAGGGGGAGCAGGTCGCCTCTGTCCCCCGGGCCGTCTCGGCCGGCAACAAGCCGCGGGGCGCGATCCAGGCGCTGCTCGCCGGGCCGAACGCCCGCGAGCGCAGTGCGGGCTACGGCAGCGCGATCCCCGCAGGAACCAAGCTCGTTCGGCTCTCGGTCGCCTCGGGCCGGGCGATCGTCGCGCTGCAGACGCTCCCGGCCGGCACGAAGGCCGACGCCTCGCTGATCTCGGCCGAAGCCACGCAGGTCTCTCTCACCCTCAAGGCGCTCGAGCTCGAGACGAGCTTGTTCCTGAACGGCCACGCTGTCGCCACCCCGAACGCGGTGCCGCCCGAGCCTCCTGCCGGGCCGCCGGAACTGTCGCCGAGCGCGCCTGCCCCGGCCGACGTCCCGCTCGTCCAGGCCCAGCTGAACACCGTTCGCTTCCTGCCGAGGGACGGGCTGACGGGGAGCTGGGATTACCGAACGGAGCAGGCCGTCCTCGCCGCGCAGGCCTGGAACGGCCTCGCCCGCGACGGCGTCGTCGGGCCGCAGACGCTCTCCGCGCTGGCGCAGGCGATCATCCCGGCCCCGCGCGAGAGCACGCCCGCGAAGCACATCGAGGTCTACCGCTCGCTCGGCGTCGTGCTGATGGTCAACAACGGCGTCGTCGTCCGGGCGCTGCATTCGGCGAGCGGCAAGCCGGGCTTCGAAACCCCTGCCGGAACGTTCAAGGTCTTCCGCAAGGAGCGGTTCTCCTGGTCGGTGCCGTACAAGGTCTGGCTGCCGTACGCCAGCTACTTCCACAACGGCGTGGCCTTCCACGCATACGCGGAAATCCCGGCGACTCCGGCCTCGCACGGCTGCGTGCGGCTGCCGTGGCCGGAGGCGGGCTACGTCTACGCCTTCGCCAAGCTCGGCACCACCGTCGTCGTCTACTAGAGGCCGCTAGCGCAGGCGCCAGAGCGCAAAGGGCTCGTTCTCGAAGCCTTTGAGCTCGGCGGCCAGCGGCACGACGTCGAGCCCGGCCAGGAGCGCCTGCACCTCCGGATCGCCGTACACGGCCTCGGAGAGGACGATGTCGTCCTCTGAAAGCCCGGCGAGCCGCGCAGCCGCGTTCACAGTCGAGCCGAAGTAGTCGAGCCGGTCGTTCTGGTTGACGGCGATGCAAGGCCCGTAGTGAATGCCCGCCTTGAGGTCGAGCGGCCGCCCGGCCAGCTCGGTCCGGGCGCGCAGCACCGACCGTACGGCCGACGCCGGCCGGCGGAAGACGGCCATGATCGCGTCGCCCATCGTCTTGACGAGCGCCCCCTCCTCGGCGGCGACGACATCGTGGAGCAGACGCAGGTGGCCCTGGACGGAGGCGAAAGCGGGGGCGTCGCCCACGTCGCGGTAGTAGCGCGTCGAGCCGTGCAGGTCGGTGAAGAGAACGGCGAGGCTTCCGACGGAGACCGGCTCACCCGGACGGATGACCTCGTTCACGAACAGGTCGCGGAAGACCTGGAGCGCGGTCACCTCGGCCGCGGTGACGGCATCGTCGGCCCACGCCGCGCGTTCGAGAACCGCAAGGCCGGCGTCGTCCGACTCGTTGGCCAGCCGGACGTCCGTCAAGCCCTCCGCCGTCACGCTGAGCGGAGTGTCGCCGTGAGGCAGGCGCAGCCGGTACGCGCCTGCCTCGAGCGGGACGCGCAGCGTGCGCTCCTCCCGCGGCGCCAGCCTCTGCTGGAGCACGATGTGCGGCGTCAGCCGCGGGCCGCCGACGCAGTAGGAAGCAACCTCGACCACCCGGATCGCAGGGCTCGGGCGAAACGCGAGCTCGACCGAGCGATCGAAGTCCGCCCGGAAGTCGATCCCGCAGCCGTCGCAGTGCACGTCAGGATCGACGTCGGCCAGCCGCGGCGCCGTCTCCTGCGGCCCGCGGCACCGGGGGCAGAGCAAGTCCCAGTGCAGGTCGAGGAGGCCTGCGCGGGTGGCACGCAGGCAGAGCTCGAGCACGACCCGCCGGTCGGTCTCCCAGGGGAATCGCCAAGCGACCGAGGAGGTTTCTCGGCTTCACAGCAAGCTCGTAGACCAGGCTGTGCCGCCGTTCTCGGGTGCGAGCTCCGCCGCGACCACGATCTCCTCAAGCGGTCCGCGGAGGAATCGCCGGCGCACGCTGTACCGGCGGGGCCGCTCCCACTCGAACGGCTCCTCCTCCCACTCGACGAACCTGCCGAGGCGAACCCGCCGGACTCGCCGCTCGGTCTCACCGGCCTCGACGCCGCTCAGGCCCACGTCGCGGTTGAAACGATTCGTATCCGCGATCAGCGGCCAGAGGGACTCCGGCGACGAGCGAAGCCGCCATTCCCAGCGATAGCGCCGTTGGATCACATGGGCATCTTCGCGTCCGCCGTGAGGGCGGATCGAACCCAGGGCACGAGCTCGTCGACGAACCGCGGGTCGATCGTGTGCGGCATCGGCGACTCGCGGTAGAGCACGTCGGCTCCCGCTCCTTCGAGCAGAGCCTTCACCTGCCGGCCGAACTCGACCGAAATCACCGGGTCGTACGTGCCGTGGCCGACCGCCACCGGCGGCAGCGGAGGCTCGAGGTCGAGCTCGAAGCCCTCGACCGTAGGGATGAAGCCGGAGAGCGCGATGATCCCGGCTGGACGCGGACGGCCGCGACCGAGGCCGAGCGCATAGCTCATCACCGCACCCTGCGAGAAGCCGCCGAGCACGGTCCACTCGGCCGGGATGCCCGTTCGCGCGCTCAGCTCGTCAAGGAAACGCACGGCCTTCGGATACGTGTCCAGGAAGGTCGCTGGATCGGGGTAGCCGATCTCGCGCACGCCGTACCAGTGCGCGCCGCCCGGCGGGAGGGTCAACGGCCCGCGCGGCGTGATCCCGAGCAGGCGCCGGCCGGGATCGAGGGCGTCGAGCAGGGGCACGAGGTCGTTCTCGTCCGCGCCCCGGCCGTGAAAGAGGACGAGTGCGCCCTCCGGCTCACCCTCGGCCGGCCGCTCTCGGTACCCGAGCGCGCTCACCCCGAGGCGCGGGCCGGGCGCGTCTCGGGCAGCGGGGTGAGGACGTGCTCGAGCTTGTCGCGCAGATGCTCGAAGTTCGGCGGGAGCGACAGCCTCTCGCCGAGCGACTCGAGCGGCTCGTCGGCGGTGAAGCCCGGGCCGAGCGTGGCGATCTCGAAGAGCACGCCGCTCGGCTCGCGGAAGTAGATCGAGCGGAAATAGAAACGGTCGATGATCGGCGTCGGATGCGCCCCGGTCCGGGCGACGCGCGCGGGCCAGGACTCGTGGTCGTCCATCGTCGAGGCCCAGGCGACGTGGTGGACGGTGCCGGCGCCACCGAAGCCGCGCCCGGGCGGCGACGGATCGTAGGCGTACCAGGAGCCGCGCTGGTCGCCGCGCACCTCCCACTCCGAACCCTGTTGCGCGGCGAACCCGAGTGTGTCTTCGAGAAACTGCCGGCTGGCCTCGGGCTCGATCGCGTACGCGCGCACACCGTCGAAGCCCTGAAGGGCCAGCTCGGCTGGGATCTCGGGATGCTCGGCGGTCAACGGCTCGTCGTCGGTCTCGACATGGCGCACCTCCAGGCCGATGCCTTCCGGGTCGGTGAAGCGAACGTAGCCCGTTCCTTCGGCGGGTGCGATCCTCTCGGCGGCGATCCGCTGAGCCCAGAAGTCGACCGCTTCCTGGGAGGCAACGCGAAAGACGACGGTGTGAACCATCCCTGCGCCGTGCTGCCCCGTGCGGGCGCCCGGATACTCGAAGAAGGTGAAGTCCGCCCCGGGCTTGCCGTGCTCGTCCGCGTAGAAGAGGTGGTAGACGGTCGGGTCGTCCTGGTTGACGGTCTTCTTGACCAGCCGCAGCCCCAGCACGCGGGTGTAGAAGTCGACGTTCCGGGGCGCGTCGCCGGTGATCGCCGTGACGTGGTGGATTCCTTCGAGCTTCATTTATCCCTCCTGCTTCGAAAACTGGCTACGCCCGAACTTCTCGAGCGCGGCGACGAGTGCGTTCAGCTCACGACCGCGGCCCGTGATCCGGTATTCCACATGCGGCGGGCGCGAATCGACAACCTTGCGCGCCAGGATGCCCGCCTCGGCGAACTCGCTGAGCCGTGCGGCCAGCGTGCCCGGCGGAATCGGGCCGAGCGCGTAGAGGAACTCGTTGAAACGGACGGCGCCCTCGTGGGCGACGTACAGGATCGAGAGTGCATACCGCCGCTCGAGGAGGTCCGCCGCCCGGCGGACCCCACTCGGCGGCGGCTCGCATCTACGACAGCGCATGCTCCTGAACCTGCTCGAGCGCGACCTCGAGCGCCTCGTCGACCGAGAGCACCGGATGGAACGTGAGCGCCTCGCGCACGTCGGCCGGGACATCGTCGAGATCGGCGCGGTTGCGCTCGGGGATGATCACGTCCGTCAGGCCAGCGGCGTGTGCGGCGAGCACCTTCTGCTTCAGCCCGCCGATCGGGAGCACCCGGCCCTGGAGCGTGACCTCGCCGGTCATCGCGACCGTGTGCCGGACCGGGCGGTCGGTGAGGAGCGAGACGAGCGCAGTCGTCAGCGTGATCCCTGCGCTCGGCCCGTCCTTCGGGATCGCACCCGCCGGAACGTGCACGTGGAACGAGTGGTCGGAGAGCGCCGACTCGTCGATCTCGAGCTGCTGCGCGTGCGCCCGCACCCACGAGAGCGCGATCTGGGCGGACTCCTTCATCACGTCCCCGAGCTGGCCGGTCAGCCGGAGAGGCTCGTCGCCGGCCATCGAGGTCGCCTCGACGAAGAGGACGTCCCCGCCGGTGCCGGTGACGGAGAGCCCGGTGGCGACGCCGGGCACCGCCGTGCGCTCCGCCGACTCCTGGTAGAAGCGCTGGCGTCCGAGGGCGTCCCGGACGAGGTCGAGGTCGAGCGCGACCGGCGCCGTCGCCTCCTCGGAGGCGATCCGCGTAGCGGTCTTGCGCAGGATCTTGCCCAGCTCGCGCTCGAGCTGGCGAACGCCGGCCTCGCGCGTGTACTCCCGGATGACCGTGCCCAGCTCGGCGTCTGCGATCTCCACCTCGCCCTCGAGCAGTCCGTTTCGCTCCCGCTGACGCGGCCAGAGATAGCCGCGTGCGATCGCGAGCTTCTCGTCGACCGTGTAGCCGTCGAACCGGATCACCTCCATCCGGTCGAGCAGCGGCCCGGGGATGGTGTCGGCGATGTTGGCGGTGGCGATGAAGACGACCTCGGAGAGGTCGAGCTCGACATCGAGATAGTGGTCGCGGAACTCGTGGTTCTGCGCCGGGTCGAGCACCTCGAGGAGCGCCGCCGAAGGATCGCCGCGCCAGTCGGCGCCGACCTTGTCGACCTCGTCGAGCATGATCACCGGGTTCATCGTGCCCGCATCGCGGAGCGCCCGAACCAGGCGGCCCGGGAGCGCGCCGATGTACGTGCGGCGGTGGCCGCGGATCTCGGCCTCGTCGCGCACGCCGCCGAGCGACATGCGGACGAACTCGCGGTTGAGCGCGCGGGCGATCGACTCGCCGACCGACGTTTTGCCCGTGCCGGGCGGCCCGATCAGGGTCAGGATCGCGCCCGAGCGCTTGTCCTCCGAGATGCCGCGCTCCTGGCGCAGCTTGCGGACGGCGAGGTATTCGACGATGCGGTCCTTGACGTCCTCGAGGCCGGCGTGGTCGGTGTCGAGGATCTCGCGGGCGACCTTCGGATCGAGGCGCTCGTCGGAGCGCTTGCCCCACGGAACGGCCAGCAGCCAGTCCAGGTAGGTGCGGATCATCGAGGACTCGCCGCTCTGGTCTCCCATGCGCTCGAGCCGTCCGAGCTCGCGCTCGGCCTGCTCGCGAACCGCATCCGGCATGTCAGCCTCGGCGATCTTCGTGCGGTAGTCGTCGACGACCGAGCCCTCGTCCTCGCCGAGCTCCTTGCGGATCGACTCCATCTGCTTGCGCAGGAAGTACTCGCGCTGCTGCTTTTGCGCGCCCGACTCGACGTCGTCGCGGATCCGCCGGCGCACCTGAACCTCGGCGAGCCGCTCGCGCTGGAGCCTGAGGGCGAGCTCGAGCCGTTCGACGATGTCGACGGCCTCGAGCAGCTCGACCTTCTGTGCGAAGTTCAGATCGGGTGAGTAGCCGGCGGTGTCGGCCAGGGTGCCCGGCTCGGTGATCGAGCGCACGAAGGCCGAGATGCGACCGTCGTCGCCGCGGTGCTCGAGGATCTCCTCGACGACGGCGCGGTATTCACGCTCGAGCTCGCGGGTGCGCGCGGGCGGGAGGTCCTCATCGGGGCGCTCCTCGACCTCGACGCGCAGCTGTCCCTGTGGATCGGTGCGTGCAGCGCCGGCGAGCCCGCGGTGCAGGCCGGACAGCGAAACCGCGCGGCCCCCGCCGGGCAGGCGGACGATGTCCGCGACCTCGGCGACCGTGCCGACCCCGGCGTATTCGTTCTCGTGGCGCGGCACGAGAAACACGCGATCCTCATCGCCGACGTCCACGGTCAGTGTGACGTTCATGTTCGGGAAGACGACGAGGTCTTCCAGCGGTATCAGCAGTAGTTCAGCCACGAAACTCCTTCGTCCTCTTGGTAGTAGCTACAACGAATGTAGCTGCTCGGATCTTCCTCGCGTCGTGCGGAACGCATCACGCATCCGTGACCAGCTGCCTGGCACCGTGCCTGGCACCGTGCCTGGCACCGGGCCCTCCCGAGCAGGCGTGATTAGCTGAGGCTCGGGGGCGGCGCGTGCGCCTTGATCGCGTCCTTGAGCGCCTGCTCGGTCGAGTCCTCCTGGCCGATGGAGAGGGCCGCGACCAGTCGCCCCTCCGCGAGGTACAGGCCGACCGCCTTGCGGTCCGATAGCGACCCGTGCAACTCGAAGGCGTCGAAGCCCTCGAGGTCGCCGAAGACCTTGAGCGAGAAGCCGAAGACCTCCGTGAAGAAGCTCGAGACGATGTCGTAGCCGCCCTCGGCGCCGGCGAGCACCTTGCCGACCTCGGTGCCCTGGTAGTTCGCGTTCGACCAGTGCTCGATCCGGCGACGGCGGCCGAAGATCGGGTCCGGAAAGTTGGCGATGTCGCCGGCGGCGTACACGTCCTCGGCGCTCGTCTGGTAGCGCTCGTCGACGACCACCCCGTTGCCGGTGTCGATCTCGCTGCCCTCGAGCAGGTCGAGCGCGGGCAGCACCCCGATCCCGACGACGGCCAGGTCGGCGTCGATGCTCAGGCCGGCGCGCGTCTCCGCTCCCATCAGCCGATCGCCGCCCCGGAACTCCGTGACCTCGTCGCCGTAGATGACGTCGACACCCTCGGCGCGGTAGATGCGGTCGAGCTCAGCGGACAGCTCATCCGAGCGCAGCGCATCGAAGAGGCCGCCGCCGCGGTGGAGGAGCGTGACCGCGACACCCTTGGTCCGCAGCGACGCCGCAACCTCGCAGGCGATGAAGCTGCCCCCGACCACGAGCGCGCGCTGGACGGACCCGCCCTCGGCGGCCCCGCGAATACGAGTCGAATCGTCGAGAAAACGGAGCGTCCTCACACCTTCGAGATCGGCGCCGGGGACAACCGGCCGCCGGGGTCGCGCCCCGGTGGCGAGGAGCAGCTTGCGGTAGCCGTGCCGCTCGCCGCTCTGAAGCCCGATCTCGTGCGTATCGGGATCGACACGCACGATCGGCGTCTCGAGGTGGACGGCGACGCCCTGCTCGTCGTAGTAGGAGGACGGCTCGACGTACGTGTCCTCCTGTTCGATCTCGCCGCGGAGGTAGCGCTTGGACAGCGGCGGACGGTGGTAGGGGACGAACCGGTCGCCCGAGAAGAGCGCGACGGAGCCCTGACCGCCCGCCTCACGGTACGCGCGAACGGCGCGTGCCGTGGTCAGCCCTCCGCCGACGATGACGAGATCGTAGTCAGCCACTCAAGGGGAGAAACGAGCGGGCAAGGGGTCTAGCTTCCCACCGCCTGCTCGTAGCGCCGGCCGACCTCCTCCCAGTTGACGACGTTCCACCACGCCGCCAGGTAGTCGGGACGGCGGTTCTGGTACTTGAGGTAGTACGCGTGCTCCCAGACGTCGATGCCGAGCAGGGGCGTGTCGGCGTCGGAGATCGGCGAGTCCTGATTTGCGGTCGACCTGACCGCGAGCCCGGTCCCATCGTGCAGGAACCAGGTCCAGCCGCTGCCGAAACGCTTCACGCCGGCGTCGTTGACGGCCTCCTTGAGCGCGTCGAGACCGCCGAACGTGTCGTCGATCGCAGCGGCCAGCGGCCCCTGCGGCTCGCCGCCGCCGTTCGGGCTCATGATCTCCCAGAAGAGCGTGTGGTTCGCATGGCCGCCGGCGTTGTTGCGGACGGCCGCGCGCTTCTCCTCGGGGATGATTTCGAGAACGGCGAGGACCTGCTCGACGGGATGGTCGGCCCACTCGGTGCCCTCGAGCGCCTTGTTCGCGTTGTCGACGTAGGCCTGGTGGTGCTTGTCGTGGTGGACACGCATCGTCTGTTCGTCGATGTGCGGTTCCAGCGCGGCGTAGTCGTACGGCAGTGGCGGGACCTCGAACGGCATCGTGTCTCCTTCCTCAGGGTCTCGGCCGATTCTTTCAGCTGGCGCGCTTCTTGGTAGGTTCGCCCGATGGCCGAGCGCGTCCAGCTCTTCGCGACCTGCCTTGGCGACCTCATCTTTCCGGACGCTGTCGCCGACGCGGAGGCACTGCTTCGCGGCGCGGGTTTCGAGGTCGAGATCCCCCGCCGGCAGGTCTGCTGCGGCCAGCCCGCCTTCAACAGCGGCCACCACGCGGCGGCCCGCCGGGTTGCACGCACGTTCGTGCGCGCGTTCACGCGCGATGCGCCGATCGTGTGTCCGTCGGGCTCCTGCACGACGATGGCGTCGCATTACCTCCCGGAGCTCGTTGGCTGCGAGCCGTTCGACGTCTGGGAGCTGTCGGCCTTTCTGGACGCGCGCGGCGCCGCGCCGCCGCCTTTGAACGAAGGACGCGTCGTCTCCTACCACGACTCCTGCCACATGCTCCGCGAGCTCCGGATCTCCGAGGCGCCGCGCCGGCTGCTCGAGCACTCGGGTGCGATCGTGCGCCCGCTGGAACGTCCGGACCTCTGCTGCGGCTTCGGCGGGACGTTCTCCGTCCGACAACCGGAGCTCTCCGTGGCGATGGCGGACGACAAGCTCGGCAGCGCGGGAGCCGTCGAGGCGCTAGTCAGCGCGGACCCCGGTTGCCTGATGCACCTGAACGGCCGCCGCGAGCGCACCGGCGCCGGACCGCCGCTCGTCCACCTCGCCACGGCGCTCGCTCGAGGAATCGACGCGTGACCGAGCTCAGGCAGCCGCCGGGTCGCTTCCGTGACACCGCGCGCGAGGCCCTGGGCCGCGGGCATACGCAGGAGGCCCTCGCCGCCGCAACGGCGCGGCTTCGAGACGGCCGCGTGGCCGCCTGGGAGGGGCTCGATGACGTCGAGGCCCTGCGAGAGCGCGCACACGAGATCCGGATGCGGACGATCGACGACCTCGACCGCTACCTGGCCGAGTTCACGCAGAACGTCGAACGTCTCGGCGGCCGCGTCTTCCATGCCGTGACGGCAGAGGAGGCCAGGGGCTACGTGGTGGACGTGTGCCGCAGGCGCGGCGCGCGCATCGTCGCGAAGTCGAAATCGATGGCCTCGGAGGAGATCGGACTGAACGAGGCGCTCGAGGCGGCGGGCGTCCGGCCGGTGGAGACAGACCTGGGCGAATACATCCTCCAGCTCGCGGGAGAGCACCCCGTGCATATCATCGCCCCGGCGATCGAAAAGACGGCCCTGGAGGTTTCGGAGCTCCTCTCGAGCGTTGAGGGCAGGCCGGTCCCGGTGGAGCTCGAGGCGCTGACGCAGGCCGCCCGCGGCCAGCTTCGAGAGGTCTTCCAGACCGCCGACGTCGGTGTCACAGGCGCGAACTTCGGCGTCGTGGAGACCGGCTCGATCTGCCTCGTCACCAATGAAGGCAACGGCCGGCTCGTCAGCGCCCTGCCCCCCGTCCATATCGCGATCATCGGCATGGAGCGGCTGGTGCCAACGCTGGCCGACCTGGCCCCGCTCCTCAAGCTGCTCGCCCGCAGCGCCACGGGCCAGAAGCTCTCGACGTACACGACGCTGATCACCGGGCCACGCCGCGAGGGCGAGGAGGACGGCCCCGACGAGCTTCATGTTGTCATTCTAGACAACGGTAGGACCAACCTTAGACGCGGCCGCTACAAGGAAATGCTCGCGTGCATCCGCTGCGGCGCCTGCCTGAACGTCTGCCCGGTGTACCGCCGTGGTGGGGGCGGCGCGTACGGCCCGGTGTACTCGGGCCCGATGGGGGCGGTGCTCGCACCGCTCCTCGTCGGCCTCGAGCATGCCAAGGCGCTTCCGCACGCCTCCTCTCTCTGCGGTGCCTGCACCGAGGCCTGCCCGGTGAAGATCCCGCTTCACGAGCTGCTGCTCGACCTGCGGCGAGATCTGGTCGCCGAAGGCGTCGCCTCGCCCTTCGAGCGGCTCGCGTTCACGCTCTGGTCAATCGCGTGGAGCTCGCCCCTCGGCTACCGCCTCTCGACTCGTGTCGCTCGGCTCGGTCAGCCGTTCGGAGGCCTGATCGGGCCAGGCCGCGCGTGGGCAGCCGGACGCGCCCTACCGAAACTCCGCCCGCGCTTCCGCGACCGGCGATGAGCCTCGTCGACCAGTTCGCCGAGAACGCGGAGACGGCGGGGTTCAGGGTGCACCGCCGGGAGGCGCCCCAGCTCGAGGGCGCAGGCGTCTCCCGGGCGATCTACGGGCTCGCCGACACCGGCAGCGTCGTCCTGGCGGCCGCGCCCGACGAGCCTCGCGCCCGGTCGCTCCTGCCGGCGGTCCACATCACGCTCCTCCGCGAGGACCTGATCCTCCCGGGGCTGGACGAGCTCTTCGCCGCCGTGGGCGGCTCGCTCCCGAGTGCGTTGGCGATCGTGACCGGCCCGAGCCGGAGCGCCGACATCGAGCAACGGCTCACGGTGGGCGTCCACGGGCCCCGCGAGGTCCACGTCGTGCTCCTTCCCTAGGGTGCTCGAGTGATCCTCGCGCACCTCGACCTCGATGCCTTCTTCGCTGCCGTCGAGGAGCTCGAGGCGCCTGCGCTCGCCTCGAAGCCGCTCATCGTCGGCGGCGATCCGCACGGCCGCGGGGTCGTCGCAACTGCCAACTACCACGCGCGCCGATTCGGGATCCACTCGGCGATGAGCTGCGCGGAGGCGCTTCGGCGCTGCCCCAAGGCCGTTTTCGTCCGTCCGCGCCACTCGCTCTACCGCGAGTACTCGCGCGCGGTCTGGACCGCGGCGCGAGAGGTGGTCCCGACGGTGGAGCGGACGGGGCTGGACGAGGGGTACCTCGACCTCGCGGAGGTGGCGCGCGACTTCCTCGACGCACGGAGGCACGGTGAGGCGATTCAGGCGGCCGTTCGAGCCACCACCAGCCTGACCTGCTCGCTTGGGATCGCGAGCTGCAAGGTCGTGGCCAAGGTGGCCAGCGACCGGCGCAAGCCGGGTGGGCTCGTGGTCGTTCCGCCGGGGCGAGAGGCCGAGTTCCTGGCTCCGTTCGAGATCCGGCTGCTCCCGGGCGTCGGCCCGAGCGCGCAAGAACGGCTCGCCCGGGCCGGCGTCACGACGATCGGCGACCTCGCCGCACTCTCGGACGCCAATCTCGCCGGCGTCCTCTCCGGCAGGGTCGGCCGCGTACTCCGCGATCGTGCCCGCGGGCACGATCCGCGGCCCCTGGAGCTCTCGGCCGAGCGAATCTCGATCAGCCAGGAGGAGACCTTCGAGCGCGACATCTCCGACCGGGAGCAGCTGCACGCCGAGCTGCAGCGCATGGCGGCACGCCTGGCCGAGCTGCTCGCCGAGAAGGGTCAGTCGGCCCGGACGGTGACGACGAAGGTCCGCTACCCCGACTTCTCGATCAGGAGCAGGTCGCGCACGCTTCTCGCCGGAGTCGACGACGCGGCGACGATCGGCGACACGGCCTGCGCGCTCCTCGACCGCGCCCTCCGGGACCGGCCGGGCGCACTACGCCTCGTCGGCGTCGGCGTTTCGAATCTGGCGGGGTACCGCCAGCTTGCGCTGACGTAGCTGTTAGCGAAGCCGCCGAAGCGCGGCGGAAGCGCGCTTGACGAGCTCGTCCAGGGCGATCATGCGCGCGCCGTCCAGGTGGTACGGCTCGTCGTCGGGCGGGCGAATCGAAACCCAGCCCTTGATCCCCTGGAGCGGGGCGACGGCCTCCTTGTTCTTGCGAGCGGCCTCCTCGCCGGCGTGGGCGATGCACCGAGCCCGGCGCGTTCGGTCGTCGTGCAGCCAGAAGCTCGCCTCGGGCACCTCGAGCATGTGCACTGCTGCCTCGACGGTCTCGCGGGCCACGACATCCTCGGACTCGGCGGACAGGAGCGCGTCGGAGAACTCGAGCAGCGCGTTCGCCCGCTTGACCTCGCGCAGCTGACGCTCGTACATCCGGGCCTTCTCGAGTGAGACCGACGCATGGCCGGCGAGGACTTCGAGCAGGCGGACGTCGTCCTCGTCGAACTGACCCGTGCCGAGCTGCGAGATCACGAGCACGCCGATGGCGCGCGACCCGGACATGAAGGGCACCGCCATCAGCGACTCCGCGATCTCCTCGGTGTCCGGGATCTTGATCGCGAACGCGCACTCCTGCCCGTTCGCCACCAGCTGCGAGCGGCCCGTCTCGGCCGCGCGGCCGGTGACGCCCTGGCCGACCTCGCACCGGAGCCGCTCCACGCCCTTCCTACAGTCCTCGCAGTCGTCGCCGCGAAACGCGATCGGAACGAGGTCGTCGCCCTCCCGGAGGTAGACGCGGCAGTTGTGGTAATCGACGAGGACGCGAAGCTCGTTGGCGATCGCCATCCCGATCTCGTTGACGTCGTTCAACCGGTTGAGCTTCCCGGCGAGGCTCTGAAGCATCTTCAGGTGGGCGATCGACCGCACGTCACGGCCTTCGCCCGAGTCCTCGGGCCGCTCGACCTGGGCGGCGTCGTCGAACTGGACGACCTGGTTCTTTCCGCGTGCCTTGGCGGTGAGCATGGCCGCGTCGGCACAGGCGACCAGCGCCCGGGGGTTGGTTGCGTCCTTCGGGCCCTGCGCGATCCCGATCGAAACCGTCACCCGGCCCGCCGGGTCGTGCTCCAGCGTCGCGAGGCGCTCCCTGAGGCGGTCGGCGAGCCCGACGGCGTCTTCGACGCCGCAGGACGGCATGATCACCGCGAACTCCTCACCGCCGAGCCGGCAGACCACGTCGGACGTTCGGACCGTGGCGGACGTCATCTCGGCCAGCGCAACGAGCAACTGGTCGCCGACGCCGTGGCCGTGCACGTCGTTCGTTCGCTTGAAGTCGTCGATGTCCATGACGAGGAGCGAGATCACGTCGCGCGAACGGCTTGCGCGGTTGAGCTCGGCGCGAAGGCGGTCGTGGAAATAGCGGTGGTTGAAAAGGCCCGTGAGCGAGTCGGTCTGTGCCTGATGCTCGAGGTGGGCTCGGATCTGGGCGTTGTCCAGTGCGAGCGCAGCGGCGTCGCCGAACGACTTCGCGAGCTCGAATTCGTCGTCGACGAAGCGGGCATCCTCGCCCAGCCGGTAGATGTTCAGCGTCCCCTTCAGCTGGCCGCGCGCGACCAGCGGGACGGCGATCAGCGCTTCGGGATCGGGCGGTGTCCCGGGGACGAAGTGCACGCGCGGATCGAGGTGCGCCGCGTTCGTCATCACTGCCTCGCGGTGCTCCGCGGCCCACCCGGTCAGGCCCTGGCCGTAGAGCGGCCGCGTGCGAAAGATCTCCTCCAGCCAGTCGCTGCGGCCGAGCACGGCGAAGAGCTCGCGACGGTTCTCGTCGGCCTGGTAGATCGTCAGAGCGTCGTAGGGCACGAGCTCGCCGAGCGTGTCGGCGACCCGGTCGAGGACGCGCTCGAGGCTCGTTTCGGAGAGGACCTCGTGGAAGACTTCGGCAAGTCGGCGGTAGGACGCGATGAGGGCATCGCGGCGTGCGTCGGCCGCCTCCACGAACGGAGGCCGGCGCAGCGGGATTGCAGCCTCTGAGGCACGGCGAATCATCGGTTCTCCAGCGCTATCGGCATCGGGCCGAACCCGCTTGAATCAGATGTTCCCGTCGGACTTAGAGCGGTTGCTCCTCGCCTTCCCAGTAGTCCAGGCGGTCGAGCCTCGTGATCAGGCCGAGGCCGCGGAAGTAGATCTAGTGCGCGATCACCGAAACAGCGAGCGTTCGCGGGGCATGACGAGGTCGCGGGCGGTCCCTGCTCCCGCGAGGTCGAGCCCGCGCACCACCGCTACGGGCACGCCGTCGGTCTTCCCCCGGACGAGCTCGCCGGCGGAAGCGATCTCGTCGGCGACGGCGATCTCGGTCGAGCGCAGGTCGTAGCCGTTGCGGTCGCGGGTGCCGCGCAGATCGCGGAGCGTCTCGATCCCGGCCGCACCGATGGCGACGTCGGTCGTCCCGTTCCGGAAGGGCCGGCCGAAGGAGTCGCTGACGACGACGCCGACGGTCCGGCCTGTGAGCTCGCCGAGGCGGTCACGAAGGCGAGCGGCCGACGCATCGGGGTCGACCGGAAGCAGAACGAGGGCATCGCGCTCGGGCGCATTGGAGGCATCGACGCCCGCGGAAGCGCAGACGAACCCGTGCGAGGTCTCGGCAATGAGCAGCGGCCGCCTGGCGCGGACGATGCGGACCGTTTCGCGGAGGATCACCTCGACCTGGCGCGCGTCGTGGTCGGCGGCCAGGGCCGTCGCGCGCCGCGAGGGCTCCACCTCCGCCAGCCGGACCACCCTCCCCTCCGCCTTCGACACCACCTTTTGCGCGACGACGACGACATCGCCGTTCTCCAGCTCGACGCGCGCGGCGATCAGCGCCGCGAGGTCGTCACCCTCAGCGATCTCGGGCAGGCCCTCGACGGGAAGGATGCGAAGCTCGGTCACTCCAGTTCGGTGACTCGGATGCCGGCATGCGTCTTGTAGCGACGGTTGATGTTGACGATGACGGCCGTCAGCCCTTCGAGCGAACGCGCGCTCCCGAGTGGACCAGCATCGACGGCGCGGCCGCTGACCAGGCCCTCGGCGAGGTCGAGAACCAGCGCCTTCGCATCGGGATCGTCGCCGGAGATGAGCGCGTCCTGGTCCGGCGGCTCGGCGGCGGCGAGATTCTGAGCGGCGAGGGAGTGCAGCCCGGCGACGACAGGCCCCGAGACGATCCCGGCCACGCGCTCGGCAAGCGAAAGCTCGTCAGGGCCCGGATAGACGCCCTCGCTCGAAAAGCGCAGCTCGCTGGCCACGCTCAGTACCGGAATGTCGCCGAGCGCGGCCGCAAGCTGGCGGGCGGTGTCGAGGACGGCGTCGGCGTTGACGGCCAGCACGGCCAGGTCGGCCTCCGCGACCGCATCTTCGTTCGCGGCGCCTTTGACCCCGAGCTCCTCCGCCCTTTCGCGCGCCCGCTCGGCGCTCCTCGAGCCAATGGTGACCTCATGGCCGGCCTCGCGGAGCCGCACAGCGAGCGCTCTCCCGAACGGCCCGGTGCCGCCGATGATTCCAACCTTCAACGCAACGCCCCAGCGACCTCGAGCGCGGCCTCCGCGAGGCGGCGGCGTGCGTCGGCGTCGGTCATCAGCGTCCGGGTCACGATCGGACGGATGGGCAGTCCGGCGGCGTCCGCCTCGTCGGCCTCGTCGATGACGAGCGCGTCGATCAGGCCCTTGTAACACTGTGTTACTTGGTGTGGGGTCGTTCCGCCGGCGAGGCGCGCGAGCATCCGGTCGGCCGGGCCCTTGACGGCGCGCCCGCCGATCAGCGGGCTCACGGCCACGGCCGGCGCCCGCCGCTCGGCCAGCGCCGCCCGGATCTCCTCGACTGCGAGGATCGGGCCGATCGAGACGTACGGGTTGCTGGGAGCGAGGACGATCACGTCGGCCTCGCCGAGGGCGTCCAGCACACCCGGCGCCGGGCGGGCGGCTCCCGCGCCCTCGTAGTCGACCGCGTCCACCTCGTCTCGGTGGCCCCGCGCCACGAACCACTCCTGGAAGGGGAAGCGGCCCGCCGGGGTGGTCAGGTGGGTACGCAGCCGGTCGTCGGTTGCCGGGAGGAGGGTCGCGCGCAGGCCGAGCGCCGACGCCAGCCGCGCGGTGACCGCGGACAGCGGCTCGCCTGCCCGGAGCGCCTGCGTCCGGACCAGGTGCAGCCCGAGGTCGCGGTCGCCGAGCCGGAACCAGCTCTCGCCGCCGAGTGACTCGACCGTCGAGAGCGCGTCCCACGACTCGTCGGCGCGGCCCCAACCGCGCTCCTCGTCGGCGAGACCCGTCAGGGCGTAGAGGATGCTGTCGAGGTCGGGCGAGACACGGAGCCCGAGGATCTCGACGTCGTCGCCGACGTTGCCGACGATCGTGACGTCCTCCGGGCCGACAACGTCGACCAGGCCGCGAAGAAAGCGGGCACCGCCGACGCCCCCGGAAAGGCAGACGACCTTCACACGGGCACCGGGAGAGAGCGAAGCGCCGCGCGTGTGTTCGCGCCGACCCTGCCGGCGACCCGCTCGAGGTCGGCGAGCGTGTCCACGTCCTCCGCCAGGTTTGCAAGCTCCAGAGGGGCGAGGCCGAGGGCGGCGAAGCGCGCCGCGCTCCCGGGGCCGTAGAGCGGAGCGAAGGCCACCGGCTCGAGCAGGGCGAGCGCGTTCGTCGTGCCGTCGGATGCCGCTGCCAGCGAGGGAGCCGCGTCGAGCAGCGCGGCGATGTCCGCAGAGGTTGCGCAGGGCAGGTCGGCGTTGACGATCGCAACCGGCCCTTCGATCCCCCGAAGCGCCTCGGCCACAGCCTCGCCCTGCCCGCCGGACCGATCGGCAACGATCGTGCGCGCAACCGCGGCGCAGGCAGCCTGGACGTCCAGGAACATGGCCAGGGCAAGCTCGGCACGGACCTCCAGGGGGAGCCGGCTCTTCGCGTCCCTCCGGAACGGAATGACGATCGTCGCCATGGGAAGACACTACCGAGGCCCCCGATGCAGGAACACCTCGAAAACCCCGCGATTGCCGACCGGCTCGAGTCGTTCGCGACGCTGCTCGAGCTTTCGGGCGCCGGCTACTACACCGCCCGCGCGTATCGTCGCGCCGCTGACCTGATCCGCTCGAGCAAGGCGCCGGTCGCGGATCTCGTCCGTGCGGGGCGCGTCCGGGAGCTGCGGGGAATCGGTCCCGGGATCGAGGCGCGGCTTCGAGAGCTGGTCGAGACGGGCACGATCGCGGAGGTCGACGAGCTGGAGAGGGCTGTCTCACCGGAGCTGGTCGGCCTCGGGCGCTACCTCGGCTTCGGCCCGAGCAGGGCGATGGAGATCGGCAAGGCGCTCGGCGTCCGGACGGCGGCCGAACTGCGGGAGGCGGCCGCGGCCGGCCGGCTTCGGGAAGTGCCCGGCATCGGCGCGAAGACGGAGCAGAAGCTGAAGGAAGCGCTCGCCCGGGCGGACGCCCCGCAACCGCCTCGACGCGCGATGCTGCTCAACCGCGCGCGGTCGCTGCTGGAAGGGATCGCGGAAGCGCTCGGGGGCGAGGTCGCAGGCGACCCGCGGCGCTGGCGCGACACCTGCGAGCGCTTCGCCGTCGTCTGTTCGAGCGAGCGGCCGGCGGAGGTGCTGGAACGCTTCGCGCGCCTGCCGGAGATCTGCCATACGACCTGGTCGGACGGCAAGGCGTCTGTCCTGGAGATGGCCTCGGCAGCACGCGAGCTCGGCTACGAGTACCTGGCGATCTGCGACCACACGCCGAACGTGCGCGTCGTGCCGGGCCTGGACGCCGACGCGGTGCGGCGCCAGGGCGAGGAGATCGCGGCCGCAAACGAGGCGCTGGCCCCGTTTCGCGTCTTGTGCGGGATCGAGTGCGACATCCTCTACGACGGACGGCTCGACCTGCCCGACGACGTCCTCGACGAGCTCGACTGGGTCCAGGCGAGCGTCCATGCGGGCCAGCGAACGCCGCGCCGGGCATTGACCGAGAGGGTCCTGGAGGCTCTGCACAACCCGGCCGTGCGCTGCCTCAGCCACCCGAAGGGTCGCATCATCAACCACCGGCCCGAAAACGCCCTCGACCTCGAGGAGGTCTTCGCGGCCTGCTTTCAGCGAGGTATCGCGATCGAGGTTAACGGCCTCCCCGACCGGCTCGACCTGCGTGACGTCCATGTCCGGCTCGCGGTCGAGTCCGGCGTGGCGATCGTGTGCTCGACGGACGCCCACTCCGTTCGAGGCCTCGGGAACATGGCCCTTGCCGTCGCGACGGCGGGCCGCGGCTGGGCGCGGGCCGAGAACGTGCTCAACTCGCGGCCGCTCGCCGAGGTCTTGCAACCCCGGTGCTGACGATGATCGCGGCCGCGCCGACGACGGCCGCACCGGCGCCGAGCCAGAACGGCGCGCTCGGCGAGACGTGCGACCACAGGAGCCCTGCGGTCACGCTCGCCACCAGCAGGGCCGCTCCGGATGCCGCCGCGAAGAGCCCGTAGGCGGTACCGGCCAGCCCGGGCGGAACATGGTCGCCGACCCACGCGCGGCTCACCCCGTCGGTCGCCGCGATGTAGACCCCGTACACGGCGAAGAGCGGCCAGACCGCCCAGCCGTGTCCGGCGAGGGCGAAACCCAGGTAGACGAGCGCAAAGACGCCCAGCCCGCCGGCGAGCAGGACCGCGCGCGGAATCCGGTCTGACAGCGACCCGAACGGCCAGGCGAGCAGCGAGTAGACGGCGTTGTAGAGCGCGTAAGCAAGGATCACGAGCGTCGAGCTGAGCCCCAGCTGGTGGCTGCGCAAGAGCAGGAAGACGTCGCTCGAGTTGCCGAGCGAGAACAGCACCCAGGCTCCGAGGACCAGCCAGAACCCCCGGGAAAGCGCCCGTACGGGCCCGGTCGGCAGCGCGGGCTTCCGCTCCCGCACAGGCGCCTCGCGAACCCGAAAGGTGAGGACCAACGCGACGATGCCGGGGGCGACCGCGACCCAGAGGGCCGTGCGTAGCGAAACCCCGCTCCCGAGGAGCGCGACCGCGATCAGCGGGCCGCCGACCCCGCCCGCCGTGTCCATCGCCCGGTGGTAGCCGAACGCTGACCCCAACAGCTGCGGCGGTGTCGAGTCGCGGATCAGCGCGTCGCGCGGTGCGGTCCGCGCTGCCTTTCCCAGCCGGTCGGCGAGCCGGCCCGCCAGGACGAAGCCCCAGTGCGAGGCGGCGGCGATCACCGGGCGGGCCGCTGCCGACACGGCGTAGCCCCCGATGATCCAGGGGCGCCGGCGCTCGCCGGCTCGATCGGAGAGCCAGCCCGAGATGCCGCGCAACCCCACCGCAACTCCCTCGGCGATGCCTTCGATCAGGCCCAGAATGGCGACCGGCGCACCGAGCGTGACGGTGAGAAAGAGCGGCACGATCGGATACGCGAGCTCGCTGGCGAGGTCGTTCGCCAAGGAGACCCACGAGAGGGCCCGGACGTTCTCGGGCAGGGCGCGGCGGGCTTCCGAGATCCGCATCCCTCATATGGTGCGGGACACGCGGCGGCGGCGCGCCAGGAGGTGTTACGCCGCCTGGTCTCGGCGCGCGAAGCGATAGAGGTTCTGCGCCAGCAGCTGGCGGTTCGCCTCCTGGGCTCGAGCGGCACGCTCGCCGAGCGATCGCAGACGGGTCTTGTCGCACCAGATTCCGGCGAGAGCGACGGCGAGCTCGGCATCCAGCGGATCGGAGACCGCTTCGCCACGTCTGACGGACTCCGTGATCCGCAGACGCCGCTCGGGGTCGACGCCGGTCCAGAGGTGCCGGGACGCGAGCACCCGGCGTAGCTCGGAGAAGGGCGACGGGAACGTCACGCTCCCTTTATCGGCACGGCGGGGCCTAGAGGTTAGAAGCGGCGGCCGTGCCGGGGCCCGTGGTCGACCACTCGCGCAGATCGAACCAGTGCGTCCCACGGAGCGCTTCCACGACCGACGGGTCGGTGTGATCCGGGTTCAAGACGTTGTGCTCGATGTCGCAGCAGAGCACGAGCTCGTCCAGCCGGAGCTCCTGCAGGTGGCCGAGGGCCTCCGCAGGCAGGTGAGCCTCGGAGACGCTGTAGTGCTTGAACCGGAGGTCCGGCGCCATCTCCATCAGTGCAGGCCAGTCGGGACAGCTTCGGGTGGTCATGCGGCTTCCTTCTCGCCGCCACCGCTCGTTTCCTGCTTCGACCAGCGACCTTCCAGTCTGACGAGTCCTCGCACGTCATCTCCAGGGTAGACGACGAAGGCAACCGCGTCGTCGAGCCAGTGGTAGAGGTGCTCGCCCGCCGCGTCGACCAGGCCGAACCGAAGGTGGAAGCGTCCGTCGGCGAGGGGCAGCTGCTCGACGTCGAAGCGGTAGAGCGTCTCTTCCGCGCCGCCGCCGTTCCAGCCCAGCTCGGCCGTGTCCTGGGTACCCGCGGCCAGAAGCTGCCCGGCGTCGTCTCGCAGCTCGAAGGAGAGCCGCGGCGGCGGAAGCGCACGCTCGGCAACGACGCGCAACACGGCCGTGAGCGGCTCGCCGCTCAGGAACTGGGTGCGTGCTTCACCGTCCCGGCCCTCGACCCGAGCCTCGGCGATCCTCGCCTCGCCGCTACCCCATTCGGAGAGCCCCGCGCTTCGCTCGTCGGGGTCGCGCTCGGCGGCGAGCAGCGCGTGGTAGCGCGCCAGCGCGTCGTGCGTCGGCCCGTCGAACTCGACCTCGCCCTGGCGGAGCAGGACCGCCCGCTCGCACAGCCGCTCGACCGCGGCGGCGTCGTGGGAGACGAAGACGATCGTGCCGCCGCGCTGCTTGAACTCGGAGACCTTGGCGAAGCACTTTCGCTGAAACTCCTGATCCCCGACGGCGAAGACCTCGTCCAGGAGCAGGATGTCGGCTTCCAGATGCGCCGCGACGGCAAATCCGAGCCGCATGTACATGCCCGAGGAGTACGTGCGCACGGGGAGATCGATGAAGCGCTCGAGCTCGGCGAACGCGACGATCTCCTCCATGTGCTCGGTGATCGTCCGGCGCTTGAGGCCGTGGATCGAGCCGTTCAGGTAGACGTTCTCGCGCCCGGTGAACTCCGGATGGAAACCGGCGCCCAGCTCGAGCAGCGAGCCGATGCGGCCGGCCGCCTCGACCCGGCCGCTCGTCGGCTTGATGATCCCGGCGACGAGCCGGAGCAGGGTCGTCTTGCCCGACCCGTTGCGGCCGACCAGGCCGACGGCCTCGCCGGGCTCGATGCCGGCGGAAACCTCCTTCAGAGCCCAGATGTCGCGGCCGCGGGCACTGTTGCGGGCGACGACGAGGTCCTTGAGCGTCCGGCCCTGCTTCGGGTAGACCCGGAAGCGCCGGGTCACGTCCTCGATCGAGATTGCGCCGGGCGTCACGTGTTCGACGGTAGCGGAACGGTCCGGCGGACAATCCCTGCGAGCGCAGCGACGAAGGCCGGGTCGTCGTTCGGCATCTCGATCCGCTCGACGTGGAGGTCCAGGTCCTGCGCGCGGTCCTGCGCCTCGGTGTCGAGGTCCCAGCGGATCTCCAGGTGGTCGGCGACGAAGCCGATCGGGCAGACGAGGACGGAGCGCACGCCCTGCGCGTCCAGCGCGGCAAGATGGTCGAGGATGTCCGGCTGAAGCCAGGGCTCACCCGTGTCTGACTCGCTCTGGTACGAGAAGGAGTAGTTCGTCAGGCCGGCGGCCTGCGCGATCAGCCGTGCGGTCTCGTGGAGCTGCTCCTGGTACGGGTCGCCCTCCGCCAGGATGCGCGCCGGCAGGCTGTGGGCGGTGAAGACGACGTGGGCCTCTGTGCCGCGGACCCGGCCGGCGAGGACGTCGATGAAGGCCTGATCGTCGTGCCAGCTCTCGACGAAATGGAGCGTGACGCGGCGGTCGAGGGCCGTCTCGAGCTGGCTGCGGTAGCCGGCGATCGACAGGCGCGAATAGTGCGGGGCCAGAACGAGGCCGATGACTGTGTCGGCGCCCGCCGCGAGCGCCCGTTCGGCCGCATCTGCGATCCGCGGCTGCCAGTGCTTCATGCCGGTGTAGACCGGAATCCCCAGCTCGAGCTCGAGCGCCGCCCGGGTCCGCTCGGTGATCTCGTTGAGCGGATTCGAGCTCTCGATGCCCAGCCGGCGATAGCGCTCGGTCAGCTCCTCGAGCAGC
The DNA here is from genome assembly GCA_038237665.1 of Gaiellales bacterium. GTDB lineage: Bacteria > Actinomycetota > Thermoleophilia > Gaiellales > Gaiellaceae > JBBRYK01. Next base: position 50,622 of record JBBRYK010000004.1, read on the forward strand.
TCGGGGCGGATCGGCCGGCCGCCACGGATGTCGGCGTAGTAGGCGGGAACGTCGGCCAGCCGGTCGGGCGACCCGTAGGCCATCAGGACGACGGCGGGCTTCACGCTGCGCGCACCAGCTCGGCGAGCCGCGTGAGCTGGTCGGGGTCGGTCTGCGGGAGGACGCCGTGGCCGAGGTTGAAGATGTGGCCTGGCCGTTTTGCGGCTTGCCGCAAAACGGTTAGACACTTCCGCTCGACGCGATCCCACGGACCGAAAAGGACAGCGGGATCGAGATTCCCCTGGATTCCCCGGTCGCCGATCGCCTGCCACGCTTCGTCGATCGGGAGCCGCCAGTCGACTCCGATCACGTCGCCTGCCATCCGGCTGAGGAGATGGGCTGTCCCGGTGCCGAAATGAATCGTCGGCACAGCGAGCGCATCGAGGATCCGCGTCGAGTACGGCTCCACGAACTCCTCGTAATCGGCGGTCGACAGCGCACCGACCCACGAGTCGAAGAGCTGGACCACATCGGCTCCGGCCTGCGCCTGGGCGGCCGCGAAGGCCGCGAAGACCTCCGTGAGCTTCTCCATCAGGGCGTGCCAGACGCCCGGCTCGCGGTACATTAGCTCCTTGACCTTGCCGAAGTCCCGGCTGGGCCGGCCCTCGATCAGGTAGCCGGCGACGGTGAACGGGCCGCCGACGAAGCCGAGGACCGCCTTGCCGGGATCGAGCTCGGCCCGAACGAGGCGAATTGCCTCGAGGGCGAACGGCATTGCCTCCTCCGCGTCGGGCACGCGGAGGCGGTCGACGTCTGCCGCGGTTCGGATCGGCTCGTCGATCACCGGGCCGACGCCCTCCTCGAGCCGAACGTCTACGCCCATTGCCAGGACGGGCAACATGATGTCGGAGAACATCACCGCCGCGTCGACGTCGTGCCGGCGGACGGGCTGCAGCGTCACCTCGGCGCAGAGCTCCGGCTGCCGGACGATCTCGAAGAGCCCGTGCCGTTGGCGAATCTTCCGGTACTCGGGGAGCGACCGGCCCGCCTGGCGCATGAACCAGACCGGAGTGCGCTCGACCGGCTCGCGCCGGGCGGCGCGGACGAGAAGTGGGTCGGGCACCGGCCTAGACTAGCCCGGCTCATGGAGCGCGTCGGCGAGCATCCGATCCCGGCCGGGCCGCTTGCCGTCCGCTGGCTGGCGCACGGCCTCGACCGCGTCAAGGCCGGTGCGCTCCATCGGATCCCACTCGAGCTCGAGAACGCGGGGGTGGCCGCCTGGCGCGACGTGAAGCTCTCCTACCACTGGCTCGACCCGCTCGGGAACCCGGTGCTCTGGGACGGCCTGCGCACCGAGCTCGGCCTGGTCGAACCGGGACAGCGCGTCGAGACGGCCGCCGAGGTTCGGGCCCCGATCCCACCGGGCCGTTACCAGCTCGCGTTCGACCTGGTGATCGAGTACCGGTACTGGCTGGGCGAGGTCGGCAACACGCCGCTCGAGTTCGAGGTCGCCGTCGAGCCGAGAATCGAGCGCCTGCTCGGGGCCACCGGAGCTAGTAACACAGTGTTACAAGCTCAGGAGGAGCCACTCGTCGCGGTGGAAGAGGCGGAGGCGGTGGCGCACCTTGCCCCCGGCGTCGAACCGGCGCCGGACTGGTCGCGGCGCGTGCTCGACGCGCACCAGGAGGGGTACGCCATCGTCGGCGGCTCGATCGACGCCGGGCGCAAACGGATACTCGCTCCCTGGGCACCGGGCACCGGTCGGATCCCGGCCTTCCCGCACCCTCTGCTCTGCCCCTCGATCGTCGTTGGGGTCGAACCAGACTGGGTCGACCCGGTGGAAGGACTCCCGGCCGCCGCGCCCCCGGCTTCGGAGCCGGGGGCCTACGACGGCCGGATCGTCCTGCGTCTTCGGCGCTAGCGACCGGCCTAAACCGCGCTCAGTCCGTACCAGGCCCGCTTGCCGCTCGGCGCGACGACCTGGAGGCGGTAGTTGTACGGCACCCGCTTGAAAGCGGAACGGTCGACAAGCGAGTAGGCAGAACCGCGCGCCTGCCCAGCGTGCTTCGCCGCGATCAGCGTCGGGTTCAGCTTCGTCCACCGCCCGGCGCTGTTCTGCCGCCAAACGTTGAAGCCGACGACCTGAACCTCCGAGCTCGTCCGCCAGCTGGCGGTCACGCCCCTCGCCGTGCGCGATGCCGCGAAGCGCGACACCGAGACCGCGGTGGGCGAGTTCGTGCAGTTATTGGGCGCAAACGAGAACGAGCCGACGCGGGTCCGCCAGTTGCCGCCGGAGGCGGAGTCGTAGTACTCGGTGGTGTACCAGAACGTGCAGCCGTCCGGATCGAGCGTCATCCCGCTGTAGTCACCCCAGCGGGTGCAGGTTCCGGCGCTGCAGGAACTGGCGCCCTGCGATCCGGTGCCGCTGAACATCGTGGCCTCTCCTTGCGGAAGCCCGTTGAGAGCGTCCCCGGCAAGGCGGCCGTTGTAGCGGATCGACGGGTTGTTGCCTGCGTTGGCGGCGCTGTAGCCCAGCGACATGTTGCCCGACTTGTCGACAGCCAGGCTCCCCATCCACCGGTGGAGCAGGTCGCCGCCGAGGTTGCCGTAGATCTGCTGCTGAACGGGCGCCGCGAGGACGGTGCCGCCGGTGACGTTGATCTGGGCCCACTGGATTCCGACGGGAGCGCCCCCCGCGCCGGTATTGACGGTGTGATTGACCCAGAGCGATTCCGCGGCGCCGATCTTGGTGTACTGGTTCTGGACCATGACCCGCTCGCGGAGCGTGTCGAGCGGGTTACCCGGTGTCGTGATCGTCGCCGGTGCGACGGTGTATGCGGTCTGGCTGACGTTCGTCGGACCCGTGAACGTCGACAGGCCGGGAGTCACGAAATCGGCGTGGAACTTCCACACCTCCCAGGCGAAGAGCGTGCCCGACTCGGAGACGAGGAGGTTCTCGCGGCCCGCCGGAGGAACGTTGTTGTGCATGGTGCTCGGCGCAAGCGAGAAGTAGGTGGTGGTGTTCAGGTCGGCATTGAGGAGCGTGATCACGCCTCCGGCCTCCATCGTCGTCCGGCTCATCGCCTGGACGCGAACCTCCTTGAACGGGCCGGGACTGCAGGTCGCGCTCTGACAGTCGAACATGTTGTAGCTCACGTATACGCCGTCGGGCCACACGCCCATCTTCGGATAGTCGTTCAGCCATGGGTGAGCCGCGTCGTCGGCGCGCACCGCGTACAGCCACCAGCCACCCGTGACTGGGTTCGACGTCTTCGAGACCGCGATGCACTCGTAGTACGGCCCGTTCGTCGTGTCAGTCCAAGCGAAGTCCGCGACGAAGAACCGTCCGCCCATCGGGTCGTAGACCACGGTCGGGTCGCCCTGGTTGGTGGTGTCGCACGGTGTCCCGCTGCCGGCACCGGACCAGAGGCTGTTGAACGTGACCGGGTACCCGATGGCGGACGTACCCGTCTTCGTATAGATGCCGATCGAGGTGTTGACCGACTGGATGTAGAAGAGCTGGCCGACGTCCCCGTTCGTGTCCGGAGGCCAGCCTGCCCCGTTCAGATCATGCGTCATGCCGTCGAAGTTCTGGATCGTCGCGGGCATGTCCGGAGACTGGGCAGGCGGCGCGGGGCGGTCGATCGGCGACGCACCCTGCTTCGGCCCCGGAGGCAATGGGTTGTCGAGTTCAGGAAGCGACAGTGGGGTCGCAGGCACGCGCGGCAGGTCGCGAAGATCTCGATCCATCGAGACCGCGGTGATCGTCGCCCCCACCGTCACGGTCGGGGCTGCAGCCTTCGAGCCGCGACTCACCGTGGCGGCCGATCCGCCGACCCCGGACGGCGCGAGCAGGGAAGGAGCGACGCTGCGCTTCGGCTTCAGCGCCTGGCTCTCCTCTCCAAGAACTCCAAATGCAATTACGAGCCCCAGCACAACGATGCCGACGAGTGTCAGCCAGATCCACCTTCCGCGCATTTCCCTCAGTGCTCCTTTCGGTCCCACCTGACGGCTACGGTCGAGAAGCGTCCCGCGATGCTAGGGCAGAAGGGACACGTCTTCAATGCCCGCGCTTGAGATATCAGAGCTCGACCGCGATGCGATCGTCCACCCGGCTGAAGACGAACGCGCCCAGAGCCAGCGCGGCCACGGCGGCCACGGCGAGATAGGCCACGTCGGCTGCGCGCGGCAGCCGGCCCTCGTAGAGCGGGGCCCGGAGCGCCTCGATCGGAGGCGTGATCGGGTTCCCCCACCGAAGCAGCTCCTTGAGGGTGTGGTGGCGGTCGAGGCCGCCCGGAAGCTTCTCGATCGAATAGAGGATCGGGGTGAGGAAGAACCAGGGCAGGAGCAGCGCCGAGATCAGATGCTCGACGTCGCGGAACACCACGTTCGCAGAAGCGACGACGAGTGCGAGGCCGGTCACGAGCGCGACGATGAGCACCGCAAGAGGAATGGCCAGCCAGATCACGTCCCGCGTTCGCGGCAGCACGAACAGGTTGACGACGAAGAGCGCGACCAGCATCACGCCGAAGGCGACGAGGTTCGTGGCCACGACGGAGAAGGTGACGAGCTGGCGCGGGAAGCGCACCTTCTTGATCAGCTCGGCGCTGTCCAGCATCGAGCGCGCGGCGGCCTGCAGCGAGGTCGAGAAGAACACCCACACCGCGAGCCCGGAGAGGAGGTAGAGCGGGTAGTGATCGATGTTGTCGACCACCTTCCAGAGCACGGAGAAGACGAGCAGGTAGATGCCCATCAGCAGCAGCGGGTTGGCGAGCGACCAGGCGACGCCGAGGGCCGAGCCCTTGTACTTCGCCGTCAGATCACGGCGGAAGAGATTCGAAAACAGCTCGCGGTAGCGGAGGAGATCCGCGTACACGGACACGGCCAGACAGCCTACTTCCGGGCGTAGATGCTGATCCCGGAGTAGCCGCCGACGCTTCGCTCGACGAGCGTGACCATGGTCGTCCCGATCTTCGGCACGCGGGCAAACAGACGGCCGGGTCGGCTGTAGTGGTAGACAGCGTGTTCGATCCGCCGCACCTGCAGGCCGGCGCGCCGGAAGGCCCAGGCATAGGCCCAGACCGTGTGGACGTGCTCGTTGATGCCGAGCTCTTTCTCGCCCTCCTGGTCGGGGTTCTCGCCCGTTCGCCCGAGCGAGCGCGTGCCTTCGTTCAGGCCCGCGACGACGCCACCCGGACGGGCGACGCGCGCCAACTCGCGCACCATCTGCCGGAGATCGAGTGCGTGATGAAGCGTCGCGACGCAGTAGACGAGATCGAAGGACTCGTCCGCGAACGGCAGGTGCTCCGCATCCGCCTGGACGCGCCCGAACGCCCCTGCTCGCTCCTCGTAGAAGCGCCCGCGGCCCAGGCCGATGTTGGGGTCGTCGAGGATGTCCGTTCCCACGTACTCGCAGCCGAGCGGGACGAGGTGCTGCGCGCTCCAGCACTTGGCGGCTCCGACCTCCAGAACGCGCATGCCCGGCTCGACGTAGCGGTCGAGCAGCGTCTGGAACGAGTGCTCGTTGGCGCGCCAGTTCAGGTCGTCCCAGCCCAGGTCGCGGCAGACGAAGGGAAGGGCGGCGTCGACCTCGTCGTCCGGCTCGTACCAGTTCTCGGCGCGCGCCTTCTCGACCCAGCCGGCGATCTCGCGTCGTTTCTCGGCGATCCCGGGCAGGGAATCGTCGAGCAGCCGCGGGATCCCGTCTTCGATCGGGTAGCGGCGGCCACAGGCGTCGCAAATGAGCTCCTGCTCGCCGCGCAGCTCTCCTCGACAAACCGGGCACCGGAGGAGACTTAGTAACACAGTGTCACTTGGATTTGTTCTTGCGTTCCGCGGCAGCCGCGACCCGGTCGGCGGCTTCGTCGACCGAAGCCTCGAGGAAGAGACGTGGAGCGTGCTGGACCAGAAAGCCCGGCACCGGCGGAGCGAAGGCCGACTCGACCCGGTAGCCCGCTCGCTCGACGAGATAGCAGGCCGTCTCGTAGGTGAACTGGTAGTGGTGCGCGCCCGAGTCGAAGGGGTTCGCGCGGCGGCGGCGCAGCGCCCGGCGCAGTAGGCGCGAGCGCGGCACCACGGTCAGGAAGACGAGCAGGCGTCCGCCGGCGGCCAGCTTCGGACGCAGCCGGCGGAGCAGGAGCCGGGGCGAGTCCAGATGCTCGACCACGTCCGACACCCAGAGGAAGTCGAAGGCGCCGTCAGCCACCTCGTCCAGGCCGGCGTCCACGTCCAGCAGCCGGGCGTCGAGCCCGAGCGAGCGGCTGAACTCGACATGCTCCGGGTTCGTGTCCACCCCCACCGATCCAGGGCCGAAATGGACGAGGCAATGACCGTACGAGCACCCGACGTCGAGCACGCGCGCGGTGCGGAGCGGCCACCGCTCCAGGGCGAGCTCGAGCCGGCGCGGCGGCGCGGCGAAACGCTTCGCAATCACCGCCTCCGTCGCTGCCTCCGGCAGCGGGCTTCGCTCGCGGATCAGGGCGCGGATCTCGTCAACCGGCCTGGCAGGCACCATTGGGGGCACCAGCCCATCCTAAAAGACGCTTAACACCGCTCCATTAGCCTGCCCAGCGCTCCCGGTGAAGGTTCTCCCCGTCCTCCTAGCCCTGCCGGTCTCTGCCGGCGTCATCTGGGCACTCCTGCGCTGGCCGCTCGCGCAGCGGCTGATCGCCGCGCCTCGCCGTGACCGCTGGCACGAGCGGGCAACGCCGACGTTCGGAGGGGCCGGGATCTTCGCGGGGCTGGCGGCCGGCGTCGGCCTCGCAATCGCCGCGGGAGGCGTCGAGCCCGACTGGCAGCTCGCCGCGATCCTCGCCGGCTGCGCACTCCTCTTCGTCGCCGGCCTCGCCGACGATTTCCTCGAGATCGGCCCGGTCGCGAAGCTCGCGGCCCAGGGCGGCGCTGCCGCCATGGTGCTGGCGAGCGGGCTGAAGGTTCAGATCGTCCACAACGAGATCCTGGCCGCTGCGATCGGCATCGCCTGGCTGATCGGCGTGACCAACGCCTTCAACCTGATGGACAACATGGACGGGCTCGCGGCGAGCCTCGGCGCGATCGCCTGCGGATACCTGGCGATCGATGCCGGGACGCAGCACCCGAACCGCGTTGCTCTCGTGATCGCGCTCAGCGTCGGCCTTGCCTGCGTCGGCTTCCTGCCCTTCAACCTCCGCCCGACGAAGCCGGCCGCCGTCTTCATGGGCGACTCGGGCAGCCAGGTGCTCGGCTTCGCGCTCGGCGCGCTGAGCCTGGCGACGAGCTGGAAGGTCGCCCAGTCGACGGTCGCGACGCTGATGCTGCCCTTGCTGATCCTCGCGATCCCGATCCTCGACACGACGCTGGTGACGATCACGCGCCTGCTCGAGGGACGCCCGGTTCACCAGGGGGGCCGCGACCACGCCTCCCACCGGCTCGTCTATCGCGGCCTCTCCGAGAAGCGTGCCGTCGTCCTGCTGGCGGTGATCGCGGCGGGGCTCGGCGCAACCAGCCTCGCCTACAACCTGCTCGACGACACGCGCCTGACGCTGCTCGGCGTCCTCCTCACCTTTGCCCTGCTCGTGCAGTTCGCCGGCTTCCTCGCCAATACCGGAGAACGACCCGAGGTGCCGAGCCCGACGGCCCCCGTGCCACTGCGAATGCTCGTGCTGCACCGACGCCGCCTGATCGAGGCACTCGTCGACTTCGCGCTGATCACCGCCTCGCTCCTGGCCGCCTACCTGCTCTGGGTCAAGGGCAGCGGCACCACGAACCAGCGCCACATCTTCAACCAGTCGCTGACCGTGGTCCTCACCGCGCGCTACCTCTCCTTCCTCGCATTCGGCCTCTACCGCGGTGTCTGGCGCTACGCGTCGACCGACGAGGCGGCGCGCGTCATCGCCGCGGTCGTCACCTCCGAGCTCGCAGCCGTTGGCTTCCTCGCGCTGACGCTGGGCGAGTTCGGGGACTTCCCGCTCGGCGTGTTCGTCGTCGACGGGCTGATCTGCACGCTGCTCGTCGGCGGCTCGCGTTTCGCCGAACGTGTGCTCTACCGCGCGCTGGCCATCTTCCGCGATCGCGGCACACGACGGCGCGTCCTGATCGTCGGCGCCGGACGCGGAGGCCGCAGCCTGCTGCGCGAGCTGCGCGAAAGCCCGGGCGAACTGGTCGTCGGCTTCGTCGACGACGACACGCGGCTCCGCAACCAGCGTCTGCAGGGGATCAAGATCCTGGGCGGGTGCCTCGAGATCGAGCGGATCCTGATCGTCGCCGAGCCGGACACGGTGTTCGTCACGATCCCGGACGCGCCGCGCGACCGGCTCGACGCGATCGTGCGCGCCTGTGCGCGCGAGGACGTCACCTGCCGCTTCGTCAGGCGTGAGACCGATCTCGACCCGCGCGTGATCCTGGGCGCAGCGGGCGAATGAGGCAAGCCGCGGGCGCGCCGCAGCGGCGCAACGAATCTGTGGCAGGACGCTCGTGGCTCGACCGCCTGTACGCGTTCATCCCGGTCGCGAGCGTCTTCCTTTGGCTCTGCCTCCTCTACGCCTGGCAGGCGCGTGGCCACCGGACGCCGTGGCTGTTCGGCGACGAGCTGCAGTTCCGCCAGCTCTCGAACTCGATCTGGGACACAGGCCGCGCCGCCCGCCGAGGCGAAGCGCATGGCTTCCAGACGCTCTACACGTACGTGACCGCGCCGGCCTGGGCCTTCCACGACATGCACCAGGCGTACTCGACGGCCAAGTTCATCGGCGTCCTCACGATGACGGCCGTGATCTTCCCGACCTACGCGCTCGCGCGGCTGCTCGTCTCGAAGCCCGCTGCGCTCTTCGCCGCAGCGGCCGCGGCGGCGGCACCCGCCCTCGTCTACTCGTCGATGCTGATCCCGGAGCCGCTCGCCTACCCGTATGCCGCCCTCTGTCTGTTCCTGATCGTGAAGGCGCTGATCGTGCGGACCCGCTGGTGGGTGATCGCCGCGGTCGCGTCGTGCGTCGTCGCGCCGTTCGTGCGTGGACAGCTCGCGCTGATCCCGTTCGCGCTCGGGCTCGCGCTCACGTTCCTCTGGTTCACCGGCGAGCGGGCGCGGCGCTGGCGGTCGCACTGGACCGCGGGGGATTGGGTCGGATTCGTGGTGCTCTGCTTCGGCGCGCTGATCGCGTTCAACCTGTTCGTCGGTCGCAACTCGACGAGCTTCAGCATCGCCACCGGCCACTACAAGCAGCGCATGTTCGTCTACGGCATCTGGGCTGCGGGCGCGCTGACGATCGGCCTCGGCGTGCTGCCGGTGATCGCCGGCCTCGGCTCGCTCTTCCGCGCACGCGGTGAGCGGCGGTCGCCCGAGCTACGGGCGTTCACGGCGGTCGCGGCCGCTCTGATCATCGGCTTCGGGGCCTACACGGCGATCAAGGCCGCGTACCTGTCGACGGTCTTCGCCACGCGGATCGAGGAGCGGAACCTGATCTACCTCGCGCCGGTGCTCCTGGTCGGAGCGGCGATCTGGCTCGACCGGCCGCGACTGCGGCCGCTCGGGCTGCTGGTCGGTGGTGGGTTTGCGCTCTACGCAATCCTGCACACGCCGTACCAGCTCGACACCCGGCTCTCGGTCGATACGCCGGGGCTCTCCATCCTCTCGCTCGGCAACCGCGATCTCGCCTTCGACAACACCACGACGAAATGGACGCTGCTCGGAGCGTTCGCCGTCTCCCTGCTCCTCCTGCTCGGCCCACTCTTGCTCCACCTCCGACGTGCGTCCGTCCTCGGTGCTGGGGCGCTCGTCGCCGGCCTCGTCATCGCCTGGTCGCTCACGGGCGAGATCGCGGCCAGCAACGCATCCAAGGCGCTGTCCAACGCCTTCCGCTCAGGGCAACCACAGCCGCAGGACTGGGTCGACCGCGCAACCCACGGCGCGCCGACCATGTACCTCGGACAGAACATCAGCGACCCGAACGGCATCTACGGGCTCGAGTTCTGGAACCGGTCGATCCGCTATGTCTGGAGCCTCGACGGGACCGCGCCGAAGGGAACCGGCCCCACCGAGACGCCGAACATCGACCGGATCGACGGTCACCTCCAGCAGCAGCGGGGCGAGCTCAAGTACGTCGTGACCGAGCCCGGGATCGACGTCGTCGGCCGAACGGCCGCGACCGCGACCTACCTTTCCGCCGGCGTTCCGACGCCCTGGAGCCTCGTCGAGATCGCGTACCCGGTTCGCCTTCGCCACGCCCAGACGGGGGTCTTCTCGGACGGATGGATGTCCTCGGACGCCGCCTACACGCAGTTCTCGTCCCAGGCGCACAAACCCGGGTACGCCGTGGTCGTCATCTCCCGCCGGGCCTGGGGCGGCACGGACGTGCCTGGACACGTGTCCATCCGGATCGGCAAGCTCGGCATCCGCCGCGTGCAGCCGTTCATCAAGACGCAGACCGCCGCGCGCACCTGGACCGTGCACAGCCACGGCTGCAAGCAGTTCGAGATCCCGTCCCCGCCGCCGCCGCTGCGGATCGAGGTACACATCTCGCCGACGTTCGTTCCGAACGAGCTCGACCCGTCGCTCGGCGACCGGCGCCAGCTCGGCGCGATCGTCGGGATGGGGTTCAGCGAGACGAAGCCGGCTAAGAACTACTGCGCCGGTTGACGTAGAGGATCACGTCGCGGTAGCGCACGATTGTCCGGAACCGGCGCCGAAGCCCCTCGAGAATCTGCGGCCGGTCCCTGAACGCACGCGCCGCGACAACAGCGCGCACGTTCGAGCGGTCGATGCCCTCGAGCACCTGCTTCGGGGTCAGGTAGCCGGAACGGAAGCGAAGGTAGGCCGTGTCGACCAGGTCGCCCGGCATCCGGCGGTGCGCGAGAACCGCAATGATCGGCCGATCCGTCGCGACGAGGTCATCGGGCCGGGTGCGCTCCTCGAGCTGTCGCGCCGCCCAGCGCACCTCGGCTGGCTCGGTCCCGTGCTCGCGGCGCAGGTCGAGGAACTGCTTGACGAAGCCCATCGTCAGGACGGCGGCGACCAGCGCGCCACCCACGAGCGCCTCGCGCCGGCGCAATCGGACAAGAGCCGCGCCCGTCGAAACTCCGGCCGCGAGCGCGAGCGCCCCGGCCAGCAGAACGTCGTGGTTGTCGTGCAGCGGCCTGTGCCAGAGCAGGAAGGCGAGGGAGAACGCGGCCCAGGCCCAGAGAGGAGCCAGGCGAAGCCGCTGCCAGGTTGGCAGCGCAAGCCACGCGAGCAGGCCGAGCGCGCCGATCCAGACCAGGGGATTGCGCGTCCTGGGATCGAAGAAGTGGAGGTAGTGACGAACGTTGTCGCCGAAGGTCGTGCCCGGGCCGGCCACGTCCCGGGCGGCCGAGTGGTAGGAGACCGCGCCGCGCCAGATTCCGTGCAGCTCGGCGTGGTAGCCGGCGACGAACGCGACGACGACGGCAGCCACGCCGGCGAGCGCCGCGCCCGCGGCGGTCCACTTCAGGCGCGGGCGCAGGAATGCGAAGGCCACCAGCGGGACGGCCAGCGAGAGCAGGCTCACCTTGACCAGCGCGGAGAACACGTAGAAGGCCCCGGCTACGGCGGCGAGCGGATAGCCGAAGCGGTCGTCCTCCGTCCGCTTCGCGGCGAGGAGGGCGGCCAGGGCGAAGAGCCCGATCACGACCGCCGGCAGGTCGGCAGAGATCTTCGCTGCGAACGTCGAATAGGGGTGCGAAACCGCGAGCAATGCCGCCGCGGCGAGGCCCGCCCACCGTCCGGCGAGGAGGCGGCCGACCAGGTATGCGCCGAGGCAGCCGAGCAGGGCGAGCATGATCATTTCCCGGCGAACGCCGCCGAGCGAGTCGCCGAAAACGGCATCTCCGGCGACGATCAGGCCGTAGAAGCCGGGCGGCTGGGGGCTGAAGACTTCCTTCCCCAGCACCTGTCCATGCCGCAGGGCGTCGACCGCAGCGAGATACGATCCCTCGTCGTAGTCCGCCGGGATCGCTAGACCCTGTGCAAAGAGGACACCGGCGGCGATGAGGACGACTCCGATGAGAACGAGCTCGGAAACGATGCCGGCAGGCCCTGAGGCCCCTGCCGCCGCCGATCGCACGGAGAAGACCCTACCGGGCAGGTCGGCCCTCGGGCGGCTCTACGAGCTCCTCTTCGAGGCTGCCCCCACCCGAGGGTTCCGCTCGGCCCGGAACGGTGTGGCACTCGGGCTGTACGCCCTGTTCGCGGTCACCTTCGCGTCGTTTCGGGTCTCGAACGACGGGCTCGTCTACTACCAGTTCCTCCGGCGGTTCGTGGGCGAGAGCGTCCCCGCCGGCGGGGGCTACGCGTACCAGTTCGGCGTCGCCTATTTCAACCTGCCCTTCTACCTGGCGGCGCGGGCTATGGAGGAGGTCACCGGCTGGTCGAACGTCTTCGGCGCTCCGGTGCACGAGGCGGCGATCGGAGTGGCCTCGAACGTCGCCCTCGGGCTGACGCTGTACGTTGGCTGGAAGCTCCTGCGGCGCCTGGATCTCCCGGCCGGACCGGCCGTCCTCCTGCTGGCCGTCTTCGGCAGCCCGCTCTTCTACTACACGGCCTTCCAGCCTTCGTACAAGCACGCCGTCGATGCGCTCTTCCTCACGCTCGTCGCCTACCTCCTGTTCCAGGCGACCGAGCAGCCGTCGAGGCGGACGGCGCTCGCGCTGGGAGCCTGCCTGGCGATGCTGGTCACGGTTCGCTACGCGAACATCGGCCTCGTTCCGGGAGCAGTCCTGATCTTCGTGCTCGCCCGGGACTGGGGCCGGCTTCGAAACGCAGCCGTCGCGCTCGTGGTCGGACTGCTCATTCTGTTTGCGCTGCCGACGGTGAGGCACATCCCGTTCAAGCGGGGCCACGCGGCGGTGCTCGCGCCGCACACGCAGGCGCCTGCCCGGGCCGCGCAGCCGATCCTTGCGGCGGGCTTCTTCTCCCGCTTCGGGGACCCGTGCCCGAACGAGCCCAAGTACAAGGTCACGTTCGTCCAATGCCTGCGTAACAAGTTCGGGATCAAGTTCGACGCGAAGAGCCCGGTGCGCATGCTGGCGAGCGAGCGGCGCGGCCTCTTTCTCTGGACGCCGCTGACGGCGCTGTCCGTCCTCGGTTTCGCACTGCTCTTCCGGTCGCGCCCGGAGCGCCGCCGGTTCCTGCTCTGCCTCTCGATCGCGGCCGTCTCGCTCGTGGCCATCCACGCGCTGTGGGGCGACTTCTGGACGAACGGGTTCTCGTTCTCGCAGCGCTTCCTCGCCTCGCTCTTCCCGGTCTACCTGCTCGGGACGGCCGAGTTGATCCGCCGGTTCCGGTTGCGCTCCGCGCTCGTGCTGGCCGTTTGCGCCCTGTTCTCCCTCTTCGCGGGCTTCAACCACTTCCTCGGGTACCAGCGGATCTCGGAGCGCGACGGGCTCTGGGCCGTGCTGACGACGAAGGGCGACCGCGACGTGGCCGAGACCCTCCGGCTGATCGGGACGCGCGCGCTCGACCGGTGGGGGTTGAGGTAGCACTTCTAATCTGCGCTCGCGAACCTGGAACTGTGGAGCGTGAGCGGCGGCTGATAGGGCCGCCCGGGTCGGCCCCGGTCGGCGGGCGCGCCGAACGACGCCGAAGGCGTCAAACTGCGATCGAGCACCTGAAACGACGGGGTCAAGAACACGCCGGAGGGCCGCCGCGGTCGGCGCAGCCGCGGTACGCGGGCGCGCCGACCGGGGCGGCCCCTTGTCCCCCTCGCATCGGAACCGCGCCGGCCGGCAGAACCTGCCCTCATGGGTGCGGCTCCCGGGGCAGGTCCTTGGGGAGAGAGCGGAACCGAAGGTGCGAGTCCCCCGATCCCGCAAGCGCCACCATACCCCACCGGTCAAGTCGGGAAACCGATCAGCGGGAAGCGGCGCAGAGGTAGGTGAAGCGGGCGCGAAGGGCGAGCCGGGCGAGCGGACCGGCGCGCTCGGCGGCCTCCAGGACGCGGGCGATCGGGCCCGGAAGTGCGCGTGTCTGCGGGACGAAGAAGGGACGCAGCTCCAGCCGTTGGAAGCCCGCGGCCCGCAGGTCCGCGGCCACGTCGGCGAGGCGGTACTGGCGCGGGTTGAGGTCGAAGACGAGCTTTCGCTCGGTGAACCCGGCGACGTGCCGGAAGAATGCGACGCGCTCGCGGGCGTAGTAGATCGCGCGGAAGCACGACGTGGCTGTGACCGGCCCGGGCGGCCGGAAGTCGTTCAGGTCGCCGCGGGCGACGTGGGCGCGGCCGTCCAGCCGTCGGTTCGCGGCGGCGACCATCTCCTCGCTCAGGTCGACGCCGAGATAGCGCAACCCTGCCGCGAGCAGCGGCTCGGCCAGGCCGGCGTCACCGCAGGCGAGGTCAAGGATCGTCTCTCCGGGCTCGAGCTGGGGTCCGAGCGAGACGACGAGGTCGGCGCGGTGTCGCAGGTAGCGGCCCGGGTCGGCATAGGCCTCCTCGCTCCAGCGCTCGGCGCGGTCGCGGTACTTCTCCGCGGAGCTCATCGCAGCGCTCGCAGCCGCTCCGGATGCTTGCGCACGAAGCGAGCGATGCCGCGCCAGTGCCAGAGTGTGCGCCGGGTGAGGAAGCGCCGGTCGGTAAACGCGTCCCAGCGATGCCGGACGACCGCCGCGGGCACGTACCACCGCTCCCAGCCCGCCCTGGCCGCCCGGTAGCAGAGATCGATGTCCTCCCCGTACATGCGGAAGCCCGGGTCGAGGCCGCCGAGCTCCTCGAGCATCTCCCGTCGAAGGAGCAGGAAGCCGCCGAGCATCCAGTCGACCTGAACCGGCTCGTCGGGCTCCTGATCGAGCCCGTAGTGCGCCCGCTGGCGTTCGAGGGGCGGGAAGAGGAGCCGCAACGGCGTCCGGCGGACGAGCGTCCCGGCAACGGTTGGGAAACGCCGTCGTGAGGGCTGGAGCGATCCGTCCGGATCGAGCAGCTTCGGGCCCGCGACACCGCAGCGCGGGCGGGACTGCACGAAGCGGCTCAGCGTGGCGACGGCATCGGGCCTGGGGACGGCGTCGGGGTTCGAGACGAGGACGAGCTCCCCGGCCGTCGCAGCGACGCCCTGGTTGACGTTGGCGGCAAAGCTGAGCGGCTGCGAGTTCTCGAGCACCCGGACGCCCTCGGGTATCGCCGAGATGCTGCCGGGAACGTTGGCGACGACGACGACCTCATTCACCTGGGGCATGAGCGCCGGGAGCGACTCCTGGAGCTCCGAGGCGTGGCCGTGCGAGACCACGACGGCGGAGACCTTCATCGCCCGAGGACGCGTCGGTAGACCTCGAGCGTCCGGCGCGCCGTCTCCGCCCAGCTGAATCCGCGAGCACGTTCGAGGCCTGCCTCTCGAAGCCGCCCGCGCTCTGCGACCGCCTTCCGGATGGCCGCGGGGAGCTCGGCATCCGAGGCGTAGAGCGCGGCGTCGCCGCCGACCTCGCGCAGCGCCGAGTCCGGCCCGGCGACGACCGGCGTGCCGCACGCCATCGCCTCGAGCACGGGCAGGCCGAAGCCCTCGTAGCGCGAAGGCAGGATCAGGCAAGCGGCCCGCCGGTAGAGGTCGGCGAGCTCGGGCTTCGTCACGTACCCGCGCAGGTCCGCGCCCCGCCTGGCCAGCTCGCGCGCCAGCCCGCTGTCCTTCGGCGGGCCGACCACGACGAGCGGCATGCCGACCTCGGCGGCAGCGTCGAAGGCCGCGAGCGGGTGCTTCCGCTCCTGGATCGCGCCGACGAAGAGCACGTACCCACCGGCGTCCACTCCATCCGGGGAGAAGGCCGGGTCGACGCCGTGCTGGGTGACGGTGATCCGCTCGGGGTCGACGGCGTAGAGCTCGACGAGGTCGCGCTTCGTCCTTTCGGAGACCGCGAGGACATGCGCCGCCCGCCGGACGGAGAGAGGCACGGCCGTCCGGAAGACAAGCCGGTCGATCCGCCCCATCAGCCGTTCGTCCCGCTCGAAGGAGAGGTCGTGCACGGTGAGGACGGCGGGCGCAGGTGAGCCGGGGGCGATCACGTGCTGGAAGTGGGTGAGCGCGGGCCGCAGCCGCCTGAGCAGGCGTGGCAAGGACCAGGCCATCCGCAGCTCCTGGAGCACGGCGGGCAGGCGGAGGCGCTCGACACCGGCCGGCACGAGCTCTGGATGCCGTGTGACGGCGGCGATGCGGAACTCGTCACCGGCGAGCGCGGGCAGTGCGCGGAGGAGGTTCTCGACGTAGGTCTCGTCGCCGGTCCGCTCGCGGCCGAGGACATCTGCGTCGACCACGACGAGCGGCCGGTTCATGCGGCGAGCTCCCGGTAGACCTCGACGGTGGCTCGCGCGGCCTCGCGCCAGGTGAATTGCCGCGCGCGGTCGAGGCCAAGCGTGCGCAGCTCCTCCCGGCGCGCGAACGCCTCCTGGATCCCCGCGGCGATCGAGTCCGGGTCGAGCGGGTCGACGAGCACGGCCGCGCCGCCGGCTGTCTCCTCCGTCGCTCCGCCCCTGCTCGTCACCACCGGCGTCCCGCAGGCCATCGCCTCGAGGATCGGGATCCCGAAGCCCTCGTACAGGGAGGGATAGGCCAGGCACGACGCGCCGCGGTAGAGGCGGGCGAGCTCGTCGTCGGGCACGTACCCGAGCGTCCGGATTCCGGTCGGTAGCGCGACCTTGCCCCAGCCTCTGGCGCCGACGACCCTGAGCTCGACGCCGAGCCGGCGCGTGGCTTCGGCCAGCCGCTCCAGGTTCTTCCTCGGCTCGAGCGTGGCGACCGCGAGCACGAAGTCGCCCTCATTTGCCGGACCTTCAGGCGTGAACGCCTCCTCGACTCCATTCGGAATCACCCGCACCCGTGCGCGTTCGACGCCGAGCAGGTCGACGACCTCGTCGCGCGTGAAGTCGGAGACGGCGATGACCCGATCCGCCGTCCCGGCCACCCGTGGGACGGCGACGCGGCTATAGGTTCGCGTCCAGCGATTGAATGTCTCCGGGTGGCGCAGGACGGCCAGGTCGTGAACCGTAACGACGAGCGGCACGGGTGAGCGCAACGGTGCCCTGAACGTCGGGCAATGGAGCGCGTCCAGCTTTGTTGTCTTCTTCGACAACAGAACGGGATACCAGAGGAGATCGCGAACCGCGGCCGCGAGTCGCCCCGTCCCGCCGAAACCGAGCGGGACGAGCTCCACTCCCTCCGCATGCCGTTGCAGGGCTCGCACGTAGCGCGCCGTGCCCGCCCGAGTCTGGACGAGAGGGGAAATGTCGAGCCCGATGCGCATCAGCGCAGCTTGTCGGCGTAGGCCTGGAGAAACACGCGCCCGGTGTCGAGCCAGCTGAAACGCGCAGCATGGGCCAGGCCGCGCTCGCGGAGCGTTCCGGCCTGCGCAAGCGCCCGCTCGACTCCGGCGGCGATCGCCTCGGGGTCCTCCGGGTCGACCCGAACGGCCGCGTCGCCGCACGCCTCGTCCAGCGACGGATGCGACGAGACGACACAGGGAACGCCGCTCGCCATCGCCTCCAGCACGACGATGCCGAACCCTTCGAAGCGAGAGGGAAAGACGAACGCGGACGCGCCGCGATACAGCCGCGCGAGCTCGTCGTCGGAAACGAAGCCCAGCCGGAGAATTCCCGCGTCGTCGAGGAGCGGCCGGTCGCCCCAGCCCTCGGCTCCCACGACGGCGAGCGCGTGATCGCTCTTCAGCAGCGGATACGCACGGGCCAGCGTCTCGAGGTTCTTGCGGGGCTCGAGCGTGGCGACGGTGATCAGGTAGGGACGGCCCAGGTCGGCCCGTTCTCCCTCCGGCGTATAGCGGTCGTCGACTCCCGGGTGCGCGACCCGAAGGCGGTCTCGTTCGACTCCGAGTCGCTCGCCGACGTCGCTCGCGGTGAAGGCGGAGTTGCAGAGGAAGAGGTCGCAGGTCGCCGCAGCGTGCCGGTACTTGACGGCGTGCATGCTGTGGGTCCGCGGTGTCACCCACTCGGGAAAGCGAAGCGGCACGAGATCGTGGATCGTCGTCGCGCGGACGCCCGCGCGCTGCGGCGGAAACATCCAGTCCGAGAAGTGCAGCACGTCGAAGTCGCCGAGGAAGCGCTCGGCGGCGGGCCGGCCGAGCCGGCTCCACGCCTGCCGCCAGTAGTGCGCGAACGGGAGGAAACGCAGGCGCAGGTCGACGTCGACCGCGGCGAGCGCGGCCGGTATCGCCTTCAGCCCGCGTGGGCTCGTGGGCGCGAACGCGACGATCTCGTGCTCGCCGGCGGCTGCTTCGACCAGCCCGGCCAGCGAGCCGCGAATGTATGTGTTGATCCCCGTCCGCGGATGCGACAGCGGGCTGACGTCGAAGGCGATTCTCACCGCTTCGGCGGCGAGTACGTGAAGCGCGTGAAATGCATGCCGAGGACGCGCGTGTCCGGATTCCGGCCCTGCGTGACCACGGCAGGCACCGCGGTCGGGCGAACCACGTAGGTCACGACGCACGCGCTCTGCCGGGGCTGCAGCGGCACTGCGAGCTCGACGGCGCTCTTCGGGCCAACTCGAACCTGCGCGACCTGGCGCCCGCTGATGAAAGCGGTCACGGTCTGGGTTCTGGTGAAGAGCGACGGGTCGCTCTGGAGCAGCGCCTTCACCGTTCCACCCGAGCAGGAGAAACGCGTGTAGCGGGCGGTCCGCCCGGACCACGTGTCCTGGGGATAGAGGCCCTCGACGCGGGAAAGCTGGCGAAGGGGCCCGGCGACGCGGGTGAGGAGCATCCCCTTGCGCACGTCGCGGGCGAGGACCCGGCCGCCGATCTCGAGCGAGCCGTCCGTGAGCACGTAGCGGGCACGGATCGGCCGGCCGTCGGCAAGCAGCAGCCCGGTGCGGGGGTCGATCGTCGCCGGCGTCTCGGCGAGCCCGCCCGAGAAGCGGGGGGCAAGGTCGTAGATCGTCCCGACGCTGCGGTTGAAGATCTCGTTCTCCCAGATCGTGTAGCGCTCGGTGTTGCCGGACCAGAGCGCGGCCACGTGCGCGTCGCGGCCGACGGCGCGGTCGATCCAGTCGAGGTGGGGGTTCGTGATCCCCGCGTAGAGCGAGTTCAGCGAGGCGAACCGGTGCTTGCCCTCGATCGGCTTGGCAGCCGCCGCGAAATAGACGAGCACGAGCGCGGGGAGCGCGAGGCCCAGACGCCGCGGGAGGAGCAGGAAGAGCAGACCGGCGATGACGGCGGCCGAGACGACCGCGGCCGGGATCTGCGTCAGGCCGATCGGGTGCGGCTGAAGGCCCCAGACGGCGAGGATCGTCGGCGTGTCGGAGACGGAGTTCAGATTGATCAACGTCGAGTACGGCAGCACACCCGGCAGTGCCGCCGCGACCAGCGCCGCGCCCGCAACCGGGGCCGGCGGACGCGGCAGTCCGCGCTCGATCCAGACGAGCAGCGCGATCAGGAAGAGCGGCGCGACGTAGAACATGTTCCGCTCCTCGACGCGGAGAAGCTCGATGTTCGCCGAGGCGAAGGCCGCCACCTCGAGGACGAGCCAGAACGAGAGTGCGACGGCGGCGGCGAGGAAGACGCGCGCCTGGCGGTCGAGGCCGCGGAACCCGACGACCAGCAGTAGGAACGCGGCGAACGGCAGCACGCCGAGCGAGAGATCGAGGTCGGCGACGTGGTAGAGGAAGTACTTGGCGACCTTGCCGAACGCGTAGTGGCTGTGGCCCGCGTCCTCGTAGGCGCCGAGGACGCCGAGCGGAGAGGCCCCGCGGGCGGCCTGGACGACGACGACGAGGAGCGCGGTGACGCCGGCGATTCCGTACATCAGCCGGTACTCGCGCCAGGCCCGGCGGCCGGCGACGAGGAGAGGCGCCGTGAGCAGCGCCGGCAGGAGCGCAACGGCCTGCGCTCGGGTCAGGAAGGCGACCGCGGCAACGGCAAGGACGACCACGGTGCGGATCGGCGTCGGCCGCTCGAGCCAGAGCACGGTGGCCAGTGCCGCACACATGAAGACGGGGTAGAACGCGTTCTCGGTCATCAGCGTGCCGGTGTAGACCATCGAGGGCACGGCAACGGCGAGCACTGCTGCTGCGAGGGCGGGCCAGGGCCTGACGACCCGGCGGGCGAGGAAGTACGTCGGCACGGCCGTCAGGGACATCAGCAGCGCATTGATCGCCTTGGCGGCGGCGTACGCCGTCGGCACCGACGAGAAGAGCGCCCAGGCCGGGCTGATCAGAACCGGGTAGACGAGGCCGTAGGCCGCGGTGGCGTGATCGCGGACGAGGAAGTGGCCGGTGCTCGCGAAGCTCTTCCCGAGCTCGGAGTAGATCAGCTCGTCGACCATGATCCAGGGGGCGACGATCCCCCGAGCGAGCGCGTAGCGGGTCGCCGTCGAGACGAGGACGAGGCCGATCAGCCACGCCCAGACGGGGACTGCGCCCACGAGCGCCAAGGCCCCGCTGACCGCCCGGCGCTCCCGCACCGCGACGGCGCTATTCGCCAAGCCCGACCTCGCTCAGTCGCCGTCCGAGCTCGGCCGTCTCGGGTGCGCCCGGCTCGATGCCAACCTCGGCCGCCGCAGTCGCGACCTCGCTGAGCACGGCGCCGCCGACGGCCGCTCCGCCGGCAGTGTGCTCGATCGCGGCGGCGTAGGCCTCGGCGACGCGCGCAAGGTCGTGCTCGGACGCAGCGAGGCGGCGGGCGGCCTCGCCCATCTGAGCCCGGGCGCTCTCGTTCGCGGCCAGCAGCTCGAGCGCCGCGGCGATCGCCTCCGTCTCGTGCTCGTCGACCGGCACCTTCAACGCGACCTCGTCCGGGAGCTCGGCGAACCACCCGACGTCGCTGACTACGAGCGGCTTCCCCAGGGAAAGCGCACGGATCGCCGTGCCGGACGTCTCCCCCATCGTCGGCTCACGCAGGTTCACACAGGCAGCGCACGCGGCCATGAGGGACCAGAGTTCGCCCTCGCTGACGTAATCCCGGCGGACGATCGCCTCGCCGAGCCCGTAGCGCTCGATGATCCGCTCCAGGTCGAAGCGCGGGGCCTGGGCACCGACGAGCAGCAGCCGGGCGCCGGGCCGGGCCTCGCGCAGCCGTGCGAACGCCGCCAGAAGCTGCGGGACGCGCTTACTGCCGTTCAGGTTGCCGAAGCAGCCGATCAGCGGGTCGCCCGCGACGGCGGAGGGCTCGATCGGGGGCACGGGCCAGGCCGGGTGCGGGATCCGGAAGATCGGCCCGGCGAAGCCGGCGTTGCGGACGTTCTGCTCGACGTAGCGCGAGTGGACGATCAGCGCGGTCGCGCGGTCGAGCACGAGCCCCGCGAGCGGGAACTCCTCGGGGCGCGTCTCCCAGAGTGGCGGGATGCGGTTGTCGAGCACGGCGTAGCCGAGCAGGCGGCCGGCGAGCCCATGCTCTCGCTCGAGCGCGTCGAGGTACCCCCGAGAGTCACCGCGTGCGAGCGTGATCCCGGCGACCAGATGGTGCAGGACGAGCTCGTGCAGGACGACGACGCCGGGGCGGCGCTGGAGCGCCTCGACGATCCAGCCATGGGCCTCCGGATCGTTGCCAACGTGATAGACGCAGATGTCCGCCTTGGGCGGCCGTCGGAAGCGCCCCGGGCGCGCCACGACGAGGTCGAGGTGCGGCTCGAGCGCGGGTAGCAGCAGCGCGCTGTAATCGGCGATCCCCGAGCGACTCGGAGGGAGGGGCGAGTAGTACGCGGCTCTCATGCCAGCAGGCGGTCGATGCAGCGGTCCCACGTCACGGTCGCGGCGATCTCCTTGCCGGCGCGGCCGAGGCGCTCGGCCTCCTCGGGGTGCTCGACGAGCCAGGCGGCGGCGCGCCCGAGCTCCTGCGCGCGCGGCTCGACCACGAGCCCCGTCCGTCGGTCGGTGACGATCTCGAGCGGCCCTCCGGCGTCGGTCGTCGTCAGCACCGGCTTCTCGGATAGGAACGCCTCGAACGGCACCATCCCGAAGTCCTCGTCCACGGGCGCATAGAAGACACCCAGGCAGCGGGAGTAGAGATCGGCGAGGTCGTCGTCGGATACGCGGCCGGCGAACGTGACGCGCCCGTCGAGCCCCCGGTCGCGTGCGAGCTGCTCGAGCCGGTCCCGGTCGGGGCCCTCGCCCGCGATCACACACCGCAACGCCGGCTCGGCAGC